>VSOK01000007.1 GCA_009774765.1 Bacteroidales bacterium | reverse complement strand
CAAACAACTCGCTGACAATCAAGCATATAACAAAACAGCCCCGTGGACATCGGGCAGAAAAAGGGCTGATGGGCACACCGAGGCAAGCAACTCACTGACAATCAACCATATAACAAACAGCACCGTGGACATCAGGCAGGAAAAAGGCTGATGGACACGCACCGAAGCAAGCAACTCACTGAACATCAGCCACATAACAAACAACACCGTGACCAGCGGGCAGGAAAAGGGCTGATGGCCACGGTAAAACCCCAAAAGTCAAGGTCCACAAGGCCCAAAGCGTAAGTGAAAGTGAAGGGGAAAATCTGTTTCCGCCCAAAACATCCACTGCAACAACCACTGCAACAGCAACAACCACAGCAACAGCCAAATAACCAAAACTGCCGAAAAACTGTTGAAACCGCCGTAAAACTGCCAACTGCCGTGCCGAGCGACCTATTCCGGAAGGAAGCGGAGGTGACGGGATTTGAAACGGGAGTGCTCCAATATCCATTTTCTGAGGACTTCACGGTGTTCCTTTACTATGTCGGCATAGCGCGACTCCACCGCAAGGTTGACCATCTCACCACGGTCCGAAGCCATATCGTAGAGCATCTCGCGGTACTGTCCCTTGTCATAGAGCACATATTTATACTGCGCAGAACGAACCATCCATCCGACAGTTCCGGAAGTCTGAAGGAAATTGGTCTCGGTGACGATATATTCCGGACCTTCCATACCTTTCTCCGCGTATGGTCTGAAACTTGCGCCATTACGTCCTGCTGGCATCTCAGCTCCTGTCCAGTCACATATACTCGGCATAAAGTCGATACAATTGTTCACCAAGGCCTCGGACACTTCTCCGGCATTCTTCTTTCCAGGCAGACACACGATGAGCGGAATATTGTTGACCTCTTCATAAAGGGCGGTTTTCTGGTTCCATTGATGTGCTCCATTACCATCTCCGTGATCGCTCGTGAATACAATGACTGTATTCTTCCACAGATTCTGCCTGTCTATCTCGTCCACAATCTTCCCGATTTCAGCATCGACAGCCTCGACAAGTCTGTAATAGGCATATCGGAAGCGTCTCCAATCATCAGGAGTATAGCTGACCGTCGGATATAGAGAATAGTTCTGATGCTTCTCGAACTGCAAAACGCTCGCATCATAGGGAGCCACAGCAAAGTTCTCAGGAAGATTCGGACAATCTTCCAATGTCGCAGGACCGGGGATGCTGGCATGCGGAGTCCTCTGACCACGCGCGAACTCACATATATTATGAGGGTTGGTAAACGAGGCCACAAGAAAGAACGGCCCTTCAGGTCTGTTGCGCAGATAGTCAACACAAGCCTCAGCCAAGCCTTGATCGCCGTTGTCCTTGATATTTCTGAAGCCGAACTCACCGTCCGGGATGGAAATAGTATTCACATGCCATTTGCCGGCATACGCGCAGTCATATCCAGCATTCTTCACCAATGTCCCGACAGTATTGTGACGCAGAGAATCCACAAGCGGGACCTCATTTTCAAGCATTCCGCTTTCGCTCGGCATATAACCGGTAAACATCGCCGCACGTGCCGGACCGCTCAGAGGCATCGCCGTATAGGCATTGGTAAATCGCACTCCGTTTGCTGCAAGCCTGTCCATATTAGGTGTATGCACATCCGGATTCCCGGCACAGCTCATTGCAGTCGCGCTCTGCTGGTCGGTCATTATGTAGATGATATTCGGACGGCTCTGAGCCGCCATCATTACAGGAAGTGCCAACGCTCCTGTCATTATTGGAAATTTAATATTCATAACAATTTACGGTTTACATAGCCATTCCCTATCCATAATCCTATTACATAGTCATTCCTGATGAACCGCATCAAGTGCAAAACAAAACTCAGAGAGGATGACCTTTTTCAGTGGGATGGAATGAGGAAGCATTTATCGGAACATACGGCAAGTCCAGGCACCGCCTTCGAAATACAAAGCACCCTCGTATGCCCAGGCTTCAATTGTCGGAATGCTCATTATTTCATATATAGGGTATAATGTCCTGACTGACCGCTGAAATATAATGTGCCGTCATCAGCACGGACCTCGGCAGCAGGAATCAGGACTTTTCCGTCTTTAATCACTTTCCAGACACCCGGCACAAGGTCTGTGACAAGTATCCTGAATTCCTTTTCCGAATCAGGTATCTCAAATCCGACCCTTTTGTCAAGAGCCTGACCGTCCCTGCCGAATATCACGACCCTGTCGGAAATCATCGCTCCGGCAACCTTGTCCCCGTCAATCCTCCTGACATCATTGAATGATCTGCAGCTGTTGTCAGCGACCTGGATCACATTCAGAAAGCAATCTTCCGCCGAAGGGTTCACAGGGACAACCTCAACCCTCCATTCTCCCCTCTCATTCGCAGGGTCCGGACGGGAAGTCGCGGCATTTGGATAATTCGTTCCGAAGACCCAGAATTCCTTTCCAGGTCCTCCTACCGCAGTTATGCTGACATTGTCCTTTTCCGGAAGCAGGACTGTATTTTTAAGCATTCCGCTGTCCCCGTCCATTGTCCTGGACACGGTAAATTCCGTACCGTCGACAGAAGGTTCCTCAATGCTGTGCAGAAGCCAGAATTTCCTGAAACCGGGGTCGGAAGACACGACGTGGTCATATATAACCAATGACGCAGGCACCGTACTGTCCTTGAGGTTGAGGAAAACGAACGAACGTCTCACATCTTTGACTTTATCCGAATATGCGGAAGTGATATCTCCTTTAAGATATGAATACTCAGGAACATCCAAATCAGGTCCAAAGCTATGCGCCAGCACATTTCCCACAGTATAATCATCACTCAAAAGACTTTTAAACGACCGGCAGGTATCCCATCTGTCACCAGGCATCCTCTGTCCCCCGTCATTCGCGGCGAACTCCGTCTTGTCGCCTCCTCCATAGTTCCAGCAGGCAAACTTCTCCTGCGGATCATAGATCAGAAGTGAGTTATGGGCGACAGTACGTTTGAAATAGTTTTTGCAATGCGGACTGTTGTACCCTCCGGATGAACCCTGGTACGCTCCTGAATCAATCGCAAGAGGACCTTTGTAATAGATCTGGAAAGAGCCTGCATCAAGATGCTGATGGTTGCCTACGAAATTTTCATTGACCTTCATCTCCGCAATCACGCAGTCTTTGTCCCATCCGGTACGGGCTATCATCCATCCGAACGGAGTACCGCTGTATCTTGTCAGAGGAAGGTCGTCAGGAGACTTAGGCTCAAGATCAAAATCCCTCCACAGAAGCTCCATCATAAGAAGATGCGGCTCAACCGAAGGCCTGCGGAAATATTCATTCGCTATATATCCGTCATTATAATAGCTTGCCGCGAACATGGCGGGCATAGCGTATGAGTTTGGAGTCTTGCGGTTACCCGGATTGACATCACCTGCCGGCAGGACCTGCCCGTCAGGACGGCGTCTGTAGATGAAATCATAGAGGACAAACTGCTGCGCAGGGTCATAGACAGCACCCGCTCCCATCTTGTCCAGAATGAACAATGAGATCAGGTCATTGACAAACCTCACTGATACATATCCTGTTCCCTGATGGTAATTGTGTCCGGAATATATAAAGTTGCGTGCCGGTATATAGTCACGGAACATCATCGTCACCACATAATTGTACATATCGGGATATTCGTCATAAATGGCTATTCCGGCAGACAGCATATCCCTGAGAATCATCCATTCGGAAGAATGTCCGGCAATCGGCTCCGTGTTTTTGGGAGGATAATGGCATTCCATAGTACCGGCTATCCTTATGAATTCCTTTATATATGCCTGCTTCTCCGCGTCTGTCATCTGGTCATAGCACCAGTCATATACCATCGCACCTGTCATGAGCATCACTCCGCTTGCACGGGAAAGGTCCTGACGGGTCCCGAAAGATGTCCTCTTCAGAGAATCGAGCATCGACACTATCGCCCTGCGTGCCTGTGTCCTGTCTCCGTCCACAAGATAGTCCAGAGCCTGAAGCTGCACTCTTGAAGTCAGCCCCCTCATTTTGAAATAGTAGCGGAATCCCCTGTCTTTTTCCTTAGCCTCTTCCTCCGGAGTCCTGTCCACCGCAGCCTCTTCAAGTGCGGCGAGAATCTTCCTTCCGTCAGGAGTCTTCATTTTCTCTTTGAGTTCAGGGATCTCATACGCACGGACATACAGTCTCGGATGCTCAGCCGGAGGTACCGGCACACTCACTCCATCTATCTCCTTCCAGATGGCATCCGTCCTGCCCCTGCCTTCCGATGATGATATGACCGTAAAAATGATACAAAATGTCAAAATGAGATGTTTCATAATCATATTGTTATATTTTCGTCTGCAACCAATGTCACTACATTATGCGAAAATACTCCGTTTCAATCAGACGGGATGTCCGATTTGTCCACAATATCTTCAATTTTGTCCAACATACCGTGAAAGACTTTCTGTTTTTCAGCAACGGGTTGATTTTTTGTCGGATTTTGAAACAGCTTCTTAGGTTTTTTCTTAATTTTATAACAATTTCTGAATTGTTAATCAAAAGCCATAATTATGGAAAGAATAATAGAATGCGTACCTAATTTCAGTGAAGGGCGCAACAGGGAAATAATCGGAGAGATTGTGGGAGCGATCGAGAAATCCGGAGGAGTAAAAGTTCTTGACGTAGACCCGGGAGAAGCCACCAACAGGACTGTGGTCACCTTTGTTGGATCACCGGAAGCAGTGCTTGAAGCCGCTTTCCAGGGAGTAAGGAAAGCAGGAGAACTTATCGACATGCGACATCATCACGGTGCCCATCCGCGCTCCGGAGCTACAGACGTGCTTCCTCTTGTACCGGTCTCCGGAATAACACTTGAAGAATGCGCTGAGCTGGCGAGAAGTCTGGCTGAGCGCATTTTCCGTGAATTGGAGATACCGTGCTACTGCTACGAATCCGCGGCCTTCAAGCCAGAGAGGAAAAACCTGGCAGTATGCCGGGCAGGTGAATATGAAGCCCTGCCTGAAAAGATGACAGATCCGGACAGAGCTCCGGATTTCGGACCCGGGGAATTCACGGAGAGGGCGGCACAGTGCGGTGCGACCAATGTCGGCGCAAGAGACTTTCTGATAGCCGTCAACTACAACCTCAACACAACTTCAACACGCAGGGCCAATGCCATAGCATTTGACGTAAGGGAAAAAGGGCGTCCAAAAAGAGAAGGCAATCCCGTCACGGGCGCAATCGTAAAAGATGCTGACGGCAACACCATAATGGTCCCCGGAACCCTGAAAGGCTGCAAGGCAATCGGATGGTACATAGACGAATACGGCATTGCACAGGTGTCCATGAATATCACCGACATCAACACCACCCCGCTGCATAGGGCTTTTGACGAGGTATGCAGAGCCGCAGCCGCACGAGGCATCAGGGTCACAGGGGCAGAAATCGTAGGAATGGTTCCCAAACGTGTGCTGACGGAAGCCGGGAAATATTATCTGGAAAAACAGCACCGCTCGACAGGCATCTCTGAAGATGAAATCATACGCATCGCAGTGAAATCAATGGGACTGGACGACCTGAGGCCTTTCAGTCCGCAGGAAAAGGTGATTGAATATGTAATGGAAAGCGAAGAGGAGCGCGCAGCAAGGGAACGGCTTGTAAGAATGACCTGCAAAGCATTCGCATACGAGACGGCATCGGAGTCACCGGCTCCGGGAGGAGGCTCGATTTCCGCATATATGGGAGCTCTTGGAGCCGCTCTCGGGACAATGGTGGCCAATCTTTCATCGCACAAGCCCGGATGGGATGACAGATGGAAGGAGTTCTCCGGCTGGGCTTCCAAAGGACAGGACATCCTCTCCCGGCTTCTTGCCCTGACGGACGAGGACACCGCAGCATTCAATATGATAATGTCCGCCCTCGGTATGCCGAAAGGAACCGACGAGGAGAAGGCCGCACGTACGGAAGCATTGGAAAAAGCCACACTGTATGCCACCGAGATTCCGCTGAAGACAATGCTTACCGTATCGGAAACTTTCCCTCTCCTTGAGGCTATGGCCGCTGAAGGCAATCCAAACTCCGTCTCGGATGCAGGCGTAGGTGCGCTTGCGGCACGTTCCGCCGTCCTCGGGGCATATCTCAACGTCAAAATCAACGCAGCCGGACTCACCGACCGCAGCAAAGCCGAAAGCCTCTGCGCCCAGGCCAGGGAAATAGCGGACTCGGCAATCTCCAGGGAAGCCGGAATACTTGATACGGTACACAGCAGAATATAAGTAAAAAGCAAAACACCACCAGATGACACTATGAACAATTTCCATAAAGACATCCTCTCCGGAATCCCTGAGATCCTTCCGGAAGCGAAGCCATACGACAGGAATATAAACCACGCGCCAAGACGCAAGGACATTCTCACAAAAGAGGAAAAGGTTCTCGCAATAAGCAATGCCCTGCGTTATTTTCCGGAAAAGCACCACAGCATACTTGCAGAAGAATTTGCGAGGGAACTGCACGACTACGGAAGAATCTATATGTACCGTTTCCGTCCGGACTATGAAATGTATGCCCGTCCGATCAACGAGTATCCGGCACAAAGCCGTCAGGCCGCAGCCATAATGGCAATGATACAGAACAACCTCGACCCACGCGTGGCACAGCACCCGCACGAGCTGATCACATACGGAGGCAACGGAGCGGTATTCCAGAACTGGGCCCAATACCGTCTTGCAATGCAATATCTCGCAACGATGACAGATGAGCAGACTCTTGTCATGTATTCCGGGCATCCTCTCGGACTGTTCCCGAGCCACAAGGATGCTCCAAGGGTAATAGTGACCAACGGTATGGTCATCCCGAACTACTCGAAGCAGGACGACTGGGAGCGTTTCAACGCGCTCGGAGTGTCACAATACGGACAGATGACAGCCGGTTCATACATGTATATCGGTCCTCAGGGGATTGTCCACGGCACTACGATAACCGTAATGAATGCAGCCCGCAAGCAGCTGGCCGCAAAAGGCATTGAAGGGACAAGGGAGAATATGCGCGGAATGCTTTTCGTGTCAGCCGGTCTCGGCGGAATGTCCGGAGCACAGCCCAAGGCAGGCGTGATTTCAGGAGTCGTAAGCGTAATAGCTGAAATAAATCCTCTCGCCGCACAGAAACGGCACCAGCAGGGATGGGTGGATGAACTTCACGAAAATCTTGATGAGCTTATACCGCGCATCCGCAAAGCCTGCGCAGAAAAGGAAGTCGTCTCAATAGCATATCAGGGCAATATAGTCGACCTTTGGGAAAGGCTTGCCGACGAAGGCATAGACGTCGATCTCGGTTCGGACCAGACATCGCTCCACAATCCGTGGGCCGGAGGCTACTATCCTGCCGGACAAAGCTATGACGAATCACAGCGGATGATGGCCGAGGAACCGGAACTTTTCAAGAAGAAGGTGCAGGAATCCCTGAGACGTCACGCCGCGGCAGTCAACCGTCTCGCAGCCAAAGGAATGTATTTCTTCGACTATGGCAATGCCTTCCTTCTGGAAGCATCCAGGGCAGGAGCGGACATCATCAGAGAAGACGGAAAGTTCCGCTACCCTTCATACGTGCAGGACATTATGGGACCGCTGTTCTTTGACTACGGTTTCGGACCTTTCCGATGGGTATGTATGTCGGAAAAGCCGGAAGATCTTGCCAAAAGTGACGCCATTGCCGCCAGGGTTCTGAGGGAAATGGCCGGGACAGCTCCTGAAGAAATCACAGGACAGCTTTATGACAACATCCACTGGATAGAAGAAGCCGGAAAGAACAATCTCGTCGTCGGGTCACAGGCAAGAATACTCTATGCCGACTGCGAAGGACGTACAAAAATCGCATCCGCATTCAACGAAGCCATCCGCAAAGGGGAAATCACCGCACCTGTCGTCCTCGGACGTGACCATCACGACGTCTCCGGCACGGATTCCCCTTACCGCGAGACATCAAACATATATGACGGTTCCGCCTTTACCGCGGACATGGCCGTGCACAATGTCATAGGAGACTCATTCCGCGGAGCCACCTGGGTATCAATCCACAACGGAGGAGGAGTAGGCTGGGGAGAAGTCATCAACGGCGGATTCGGTATGGTCATCGACGGATCGGACCAGGCGCAGAGACATATTGAAGAAATGCTGCTCTGGGATGTCAACAACGGAATAGCACGCAGAAGCTGGGCACGCAACAGCGGAGCAGTCAGTGCCATAAAACGGGAAATGGCAAGAACACCGGGGCTGAAGGTCACCATACCGAACATAGCGGATACGGAGATTGTCAGAAACGCACTTGAAACACTATAACAACCACACGATATGCACACTATATCCAATAAGCACCTCACAATAGAGAGAGTCCGCGAAATCATCTGCGGAAAAGAAAAAATTGAAATCGGCAAAGAGGCTATGGAGGCGGTCATCAGATGCCGGAGCTATCTTGACAGCAAAGTGGAGGACATAGGAAGACCTGTATATGGAGTCACCACCGGATTCGGCTCACTTTGCAACATAACGGTTCCTGCTGACGAACTGTCACAGCTTCAGCACAATCTTGTGATGTCCCATGCCTGCGGTACCGGAGAAAAAGTCCGTCCGGAAATAGTCAGGCTTATGCTTCTGCTCAAAATCCAGTCGCTTTCATACGGACATTCCGGAGTCCAGCCCGCCACGATACAGAGGCTTGCCGATATGTTCAACAACGACATTCTCCCCGTGGTGTATCAGCAGGGTTCGCTCGGAGCCTCAGGAGACCTCGCCCCTCTCGCCCACCTCAGCCTGCCGCTGATCGGAATGGGAGAAGTGGAATACAAAGGAGAGATACGAAGCTCCTCGGATGTATGGAAAGAACTTGGATGGGAGGCCATAAGACTACAGTCAAAAGAGGGCCTTGCCCTTCTCAACGGAACACAGTTCATGAGCGCGCACGCAGTCTGGTCGATCATAAAAAGCAAGGAGCTGTCCGGCTGGGCCGACAGGATCGGGGCGATGTCACTCGAGGCATACGATGGACGTATCGAGCCGTTCTTCCCTCAGGTCCATTCAATCCGTGCCCACAAGGGGCAGGCCGAGACTGCAGAAGCCTTCAGGAAACTGCTTGACGGAAGTGAAATCATAAAAAGGCCGAAAGAGCACGTCCAGGACCCTTATTCATTCCGCTGCATACCTCAGGTACACGGAGCCGTAAAAGACACGATACGTTATGTGGAATCAGTCATCGAAACAGAAATCAACAGTGCGACTGACAATCCGACGGTATTTCCTGATGAAGACCTGATAATATCAGCTGGAAATTTCCACGGGGAGCCGATAGCCATTCCTATGGACTTCCTCGCCATAGCAATATCAGAACTTGCAAACATTTCCGAAAGAAGAATCTTCAGGCTGATTTCGGGACAGAGGGGACTGCCTAAATTCCTTGTGGCGAATCCCGGACTGAACAGCGGTTTCATGATACCGCAGTACACGGCAGCATCAATCGTCAGCCAGAGCAAATGTCTGTGTATGCCGGCCTCAGCTGATTCCATACCGTCTTCACAGGGACAGGAGGACCATGTCAGCATGGGAGCGAATGCAGCCACGAAGCTCGTCAGGGTAGTAGAGAACACGGAGCGGGTACTTGCACTGGAACTTTTCAACGCAGCGCAGGCCCTCGAGTTCCGCAGGCCTCTGCATTCATCCTGGGAAATAGAAAAGATATTCGCATCATACAGAAAAGCCGTGCCTTTCATCCAGGACGACTGCTATATGCACCCGTTGATAGAAAAGACACTGTCTTTCCTATCAACATATTAACCCCCGTGCCCCCTAATAGGGGGATTGCGGTCAATCAAAGATTGACCAGCGACCTTTTCGGCTTTCCGTATTTGCCCTCGGCAAATACCCGCCCCGGTCGCGGCGGCTGATGCCGCCCTGGCAGGAACTTCGTCAGGACGTTTGTGAGAATGCAATTGAGAATCTACGATTCTTTTTCTCCTTCGCACCTCGGTAATTAGAATAAACCTGATTACACTTGGTTTGTCGTCGGTTAGTAGGATTATGTAAATTTCAACAAGGTTATGAGGACATTAATATATAATATCGGAACTCTGACAGGAGTACTGCCGGAAGAGGTCTTAAGGCTTCAAGGTCGGGAGATGGACTCCGTCAGAAGCATAGACAACGCATACTTGGTCATAGAGGATGACAGGATAGCGGAATTCGGGCAACAGAATGCAGAACTTCTGCAGAACTCCGGGCATTTTGACAATATCATCAATGCCGGACAGGGAATGGTGCTTCCGTCATTCTGCGACTCGCATACTCATCTGGTCTATGCCGGATGCAGAGACGGTGAATTCAGGGACAAGATCGCAGGTCTTTCCTACGAGGAAATCGCCGCACGCGGCGGCGGAATCCTCAATTCCGCAGACCTGCTCCACAATACATCCGAAGAAGAGCTGTACCGGCAGTCTATGGTACGGATCCGTGAAATCATCTCAATGGGCACGGGAGCCGTGGAAATAAAAAGCGGATACGGACTCACCACCGAAGACGAGCTCAAGATGCTCCGGGTAATCCGGAGAATAAAGGAGACGTCCCCTCTTGTGGTCCGCTCGACATTTCTCGGAGCACACGCCGTCGGACGCAGATATACCGGACGCCAGGAAGAATACGTCGACCTTATATGCAGGGAAATGCTCCCCAATGTCGCTGCAGAAAACCTTGCGGACTATGTGGACGTATTCTGCGACAAAGGCTTCTTTACCGTACCTCAGACGGAAAGGATACTGGAATGCGCAGCCAGATACGGCCTGAGACCTAAAATCCACGCCAATGAGCTGGAAGTCTCAGGAGGAGTACAGGCCGGAGTAAGACACAACGCGCTCTCGGTCGACCATCTGGAACGCACGACAGACGCTGAAATACAAGCCCTTTCCGGGACGGATACTATGCCGACAATGCTTCCGGGAACCTCTTTCTTCCTCGGCATCCCTTACGGCAGGGCCAGAGACTATATCAATTCCGGACTCGGAATCGCGCTCGCATCCGACTATAACCCCGGATCATCGCCAAGCGGAAATATGCGTTTTATAATGGCACTCGGATGTATCAGGATGAAACTCACTCCTGAAGAGGCACTGAACGCAACTACCGTCAACTCGGCATACGCTATGGGAGTCAGCGGCATAACCGGCTCAATAACCCCAGGGAAAAAGGCAAACCTGATAATAACGGAGTCAGTCCCTTCGCTCGCTTTCATCCCTTACAGCCATCAGACACCGTTTATCAGACATCATATCCTAAACGGAAAAATATGGAATAAAGCATAGATGAAAAAACAAACGGCATTGATGTTGCTAATGTCACCGATGTTTTCTAAATTGGATTAGATTTTAAATCAAAAATAAATTAAAGAACTATGATTACAACAAAACTACAGGAAGCAATCAACGATCAGATTATCGCCGAGCTTTGGTCTTCAAACCTTTATCTGCAGATGGGTTTCCATCTTGAAAAAGAAGGATGGAGCGGATTCGCACACTGGATGTACAAACAGTCAGAAGAAGAGAAGGAGCACGCCCTTTCTATGGCAAGCTATCTCATCAAACGTGGAGGTACCGCCAAAGTGGACAAAATAGATGTGGTTCCGGGAAGCTGGGGCAGCGTACTTGAATTGTTCGAACACGTATACAGCCACGAATGCCACGTTTCAGAACTTATTGACAAGCTTGTGGACATCGCATCAGCGGAGAAGGACAAGGCTACACAGGATTTCCTTTGGGGATTTGTCAGGGAGCAGGTTGAAGAAGAAGCCACCGCTTCGGACATAGTGGAAAAGATCAAAAAGGCAGGAGAGCAGGGACTGTTCTTCCTCGATGCACAGATGAAACAGAGATAAGTCCAAAAGTTTATTTGGGCTGATATCCAAAATGTTTATCTTTGCGACAGTTTTTCAGCAGATAAACTGAAATACGATTTACGACAGTACTATTAACTAAATATTAAAGGTATGAAAAAGATCATTTTGATGGCCGTTCTCGCTTTGGGAATCACCATCGCAGCAAACGCTCAGCCAAGAGCAATCGGAGGACGTCTCGCATACGGCGTTGAGGCAAGTTACCAGCATACTGTACAAGGAGCGGACTTCGTGGAGGCAAACCTCGGACTTTTCGGATTCGGAGCACTCAATGCTACTGCAACCTATAACTTCATGATTGCACAGCCGGCGTGGACAGACAGAGGAGAATGGGGATTCTATGCAGGTCCCGGAGCTTCCCTCGGATATCATTTCGCCAACGCAGTTACAATTTCAGCTGTAGGACAGGTAGGACTTGAGTACACATTCTGGTTCCCTCTCCAGCTTTCTGTAGACCTCAGGCCTCAGATCGGTATCGCTGCCGGAAAGAACATAGGCCATAACGGTCAAGATGTTGCTTTCTACACAGGCGGACTTTTCGGATTTGTTCCGACAATCGGCGTACGCTACAGATTCTAACAGAATCACAGGCTGAAAGCTGCCTGAAACAGAACAATAAACCGGCTAAAGTAATTTTAGCCGGTTTATTCTTTTATACTATCGATGATCGATGGAACGGTAAAGTCCGTCACGGATTCATAAGATCCACATTCACAAAGCCGTTGATCTCACAGATCAGCC
Source organism: Bacteroidales bacterium (assembly GCA_009774765.1). GTDB lineage: Bacteria > Bacteroidota > Bacteroidia > Bacteroidales > UBA932 > Cryptobacteroides. Next base: position 65,018 of record VSOK01000007.1, on the reverse strand, counting down.
CGATCGACGCCTCCGCACGGTCCCGCAGCACCTTTATTTCCGCAGTCCTGTCCGGCAGCGAATCAGACAATTCAATCACCTTACGGAACGCATTGACCGCCTCTCCGAACTTCGCCTGTTTCCGGAGAGAAACACCCATATCATACCAATATTGTGGAGACAGATCATCCATAGGAATTGCTTCAAAAAAAATCCCCTAAAGACAATTGCCGTTAAAAACAATCATTCCTCAGGGGATTATCATATAAAGATTTCAGTACTATACCAATCCAGAGAATCCCATAAACGCCATAGCCAGGATGCTGGCAGTAACCAAAGCGATAGGAATACCTTTGAAAGCCTTAGGTACGCTGTTGAGCGCAAGCTGCTCACGGAGTCCTGCAAACAAAGTCATAGCAAGACCGAAGCCGAGGGAAGTTGCGAACGCATATACTACAGACTCTCCGAGATTGAGAAGGTGAGGCTCGCCTCCGAAAGTAAATTCCTTGGTGACAACGATAAGAGCGACTCCAAGAACCGCACAGTTCGTTGTAATCAGAGGAAGGAAGATTCCGAGAGCCTGATAAAGTGCAGGACTGACTTTCTTGAGCACGATTTCCACCATCTGTACAAGTGCCGCAATCACAAGAATGAACGAAATGGTCTGCATAAAACCGATTCCGAGAGGATTCAGCACATAATACTGGAGAAGATAAGTAACCAGAGTTGCCAGTGTGATCACGAAGCAGACCGCTCCGGACATTCCTACGGCCGTACTCAACTTATTGGATACGCCAAGAAACGGACACACGCCGAGAAACTGCGAAAGCAGGATATTGTTAACAAATATCGCTGATATTATGATCAATATATATTCCATAGTCCTTTCTTTTAATTGTTCTTCTTAGCTGTAACCTTACGGAAAAGCACTATCAGATAACCCAGTGCAAGGAATGCTCCCGGAGCAAGGACAAAGGCAAGGATACCGTCACCCTGGATGAACTTGAATCCGAATGCGGAACCGTTTCCGAGCAGTTCACGCACAAGGCCAAGCAACGTAAGCGACAGAGTAAAGCCCAATCCTATTCCAAGACCGTCCAATGCAGAGTCTACCACACTGTTCTTGTTGGCAAAAGCCTCAGCACGTCCGAGAACGATACAGTTCACCACAATCAGCGGAATGAACAGTCCCAAAGTCTCATACATAGCAGGAGTATAAGCCTGCATAACGAACTGGAGCAAAGTCACGAAAGTTGCGATCACCACGATATAGGAAGGAATACGCACCTTGTCCGGAATAAGACCGGCAATAGCTGAAATGGCCATATTTGACAGAATAAGCACGAACATAGTCGCAAGTCCCATACTCATACCGTTGATGGCCGAAGTAGTGGTCGCCAATGTAGGACACATACCCAGGAGAAGGACAAATGTAGGGTTCTCCTTTACAAGACCTTTTGTTATAAGCTGAAATTTTCCCATAATGTATCCTCCTTATTCGTTAGATTCATTTGCACATTCACCGCAGGCTTCCTCACAGGAAGAACTGCATGAGCTGCAGTCTCCGCTGCATCCGCCTTCCTCAACCTGACATACGTCACCCTGGCAGTCCATACCGCAGCTGTTTTCCGCACAGGTTCCGCAGCAGCCTTCATCAGCGCAGGTATCATCCGCAGCAGCAGAGCTGCCTGCAACAATAGCCTTGTATGCATCGAGAGCATTCTCAAGGGCAACGCAATATGCACGGGAAGTGATTGTTGAAGCTGTGATGGCATCCACATCACCTCCGTCCTTTTTGACTGCAAGCTTTTTCTTTGAAGGGTCGAATTTAACAAACTGCCCCGCGAAAGACGGCTCCACGCATTTTGCACCGAGTCCCGGAGTCTCGCTCTGCGAGAGGACTGAAGTGTTGTAGATTACACCGTCCGCTGTCAGACCGACCATCAGTTCAAGAGGACCTCCGAAACCGACAGAAGATGTCTTGATCGCATAACCGGACACAAGACCTTTGTTGGAGACAGTATAATATGTATAATCTTTTCCGCCGGCATTGACCGTGCCCATTACCGGTGCGCCTGTAAATTCCGGCACCACGACAGCGATGGCATTGTTTGTCTTTGCCTCTGCTGCTTTTCTGATAGGTTCAGCCGTAAGAGCATATACTCCTGCAAGAAGACCTGAGCAGACAAGACATATCACAAACAGGCAAAGCACCATATTTTTGAATGAAGATTTTACCGCCATAATTAAGCCCTCCCGTATTTCTTGGATTTACAGAATTTGTTGATAAGAGGAACAGTGGAGTTCATAATCAGGATTGCGAACGACATTCCCTCAGGGAACGATCCGAAATACCTGATAAGCATTGTGATAAGACCGATTCCGACACCGAAGATGATTCCGCCTTTTGCAGACATCGGAGATGTAACGTAGTCTGTCGCCATAAACACTGAACCAAGAAGAATACCTCCTGTAAGCAGGTTGAAGACAGGGTCCGTGTACTCAGCAGGGTTTACAAGCCACATGATTCCTGAGAACACGAATACAGTCGCCCAGATTGAAAGCGTGATATGCGGACGGATAACCCTGCGGGCAAGCAGATATATGAATCCGAGAATGATCGCAATCGCAGAAAGCTCACCTGCGGAACCGCCGATATTCATAAACAGCATATTGAGATAGTCCACATTGCCGAGAGCCTCTATGCCGCCTTCTTTCACGATTCCGAGAGGAGTCGCTCCTGAAGAAGCGTCAACTCCGGAAATGAATCCCTTTGTCGCAGACCAGTCCGTCATAGCCGCAGGGAATGAGATGAGAAGGAACACACGTCCTACAAGAGCAGGGTTGAAAAGGTTCTGTCCAAGACCTCCGAAAGTCATCTTTGCGACTCCGATGGCCACGACGGCACCTATGAGCACCATCCACCACGGAGATGTGGCAGGAAGGTTCAGCGCGAGCAGGACACCTGTCACGGCAGCAGACCAGTCGCAGACAGTATTTTTCCCTTTGAGAAGGAATCTTGTGATGAGATATTCCAGAAGTATGCAGGAAACGACGCTGACTCCCAGGATCATCAGTTCGGACCATCCATAGAAAAGAACGGAAACGATCACCGCAGGAAGCAACGCAATCACCACGTCACGCATCAGGGACGCTGTGGACGTCCTGGTGTGGATATGAGGTGAAGGTGAAACCAATAGTTTATTCATCTTTATTGTTTTTTATGATATTCTTAGACTTATTTCTTTGCTGAACGTCCTCTTATGATGCGTATTACATCCCCTTTGGCAATTCTGATGACATCCAGAAGAGGAATGTTCGCAGGACAGCTGTACAGGCAGCATCCGCACTCGATACAATCCTGAACCGCATTGTCCTCAAGCTCCTCCATCATTCCGTTCCTGGCGAGCTTGTTGAGAAGGAAAGGCTCAAGACCCATAGGGCAGGCCTCGGCACATTTGCCGCAGCGGATACAGTTGCTTTCCGGTTTGCGGACAGTCTGCTCAGCAGTCAGGAAAAGGAGTGAAGACGAACCTTTGACAGCAGTAGCGTCAAGGTTTGAGATCGCCTTGCCCATCATAGGGCCTCCACTTACGACCTTCACCGCATCTTCAGGAATACCGCCGATCTTCTCAATGATAAACGAAAGCGGAGTTCCTATGCGGAACAGATAATTTCTCTGCTTTGAACCAGGCAGACAATCTCCTGTCACGGTAAGCGTATTTGTTGTCAGAGGTTTATTCTTCTGTACGGCGTCATATACCGCAAGAGATGTAGCGACATTCTGCACGACCGCGCCGACATCGATAGGAAGTCCCATAGATTTGACTTCACGGTGGGTAACAGCCTCGATAAGCTGCTTTTCTCCTCCCTGCGGATATTTCTTCTTCAATGTCATCACTTCGATCCTGCTGTATGAAGCAGAAAGGACTTTCAGTTTCTCCACAGCAGCTTTCAATGCCTCTATAGCCTTGGGCTTGTTCTCCTCCACACCGATTACAGCACGAGGAACTCCGAGAACCTGCTGCATAATACCTGCACCGATGACAATCTGCTCCGGTTTCTCTATCATGATACGGTAGTCGGAAGTAAGATAAGGCTCACATTCCGCTCCATTGAGAATCAGGACTTCAGCCTTCTTGTCCGGAGGAGGGCAAAGTTTCACGTGCGTAGGAAATGTCGCACCGCCCAGACCTACGACACCGCAGGCCTTGATGCGGTCAACGATGACCTTATTGTCTTTAGGAATCTCACGGACAATCATATCGCTGTTGTCGACACCATCTACCCATTCATCCTCTTCAACCGCAATCTCAACGTGCATCACATTGTTTCCTGCCAGATCTTTACGCGGAGCGACAGATTTTACCGTTCCTGTGACAGATGAATGCACGAAAGCGGAAATGAATCCGGCAGGTTCGCCTATAACCTGTCCGGTCCTGACCCTGTCACCTGCCGCCACGACAGGAGTCGCAGGGGCACCGAGGTGCTGTGCCATCGAGATGTACACCACAGATGGAGCAGGAAGCACTTCTATAGGACAGTTCGTTGAAATCTTGCTGTCATTGGGATGTATACCACCTATTGAAAATGTCTTTTTCATATCTACTCCTCCTTTTTGACCTGTTCATTATTTTCAACCTTTGCATCCTGCGCCGCAGCCGCCTGGACCGGTGCCGCAGCAGGGGCTGCCGGCTTTGGTTTCACTACAGGGAAATTGACCGCGTGGATCGCACCTGTAGGGCATTCAGCCACACATTTCTTGCAGAGTTTACATTTTGTGAAATCTATATACGCAAGATTGTTTTCCACTGTAATAGCTCCGTGAGGACATACTTTTGCACATTTGCCGCAGCCTATGCAGGCAGCAGAGCAGGCTTTGCGGGCAACTCCTCCCTTGTCTTTGTTCACACAGCTGACAAAGACCCTCATATTGCGCGGACCTTTGTTCCTCAGTTCTATGATAGCCTTAGGACAAGCCTTCACACAGGCTCCGCAGGCAGTACATTTCTCCTGATCAACCTCAGGAAGTCCGGTCTCAGGATTCATGTGGATTGCATCGAACTGGCAGGCCGCCACGCAGTCGCCGCATCCGAGGCATCCGAATGAACATCCGGTATCACCGCTGTACAGAGCCGCCTTTACACGGCAGGAAGCATATCCGCCATACTCGTTGATGCGCGGACGGTTTTCACAGGTTCCGTTGCAACGAACCACAGCGACCATAGGAGCCTTCTCCTTAACTTCAACGCCAAGCACGGCTGCAACTTTTTTCATAGTCTCATTGCCTCCGACAGGACAGAAATTGTTGTCAAGATTCGGGGCCTCAACACAAGACTGGGCAAATGCACGGCAGCCGGCGTGACCGCAACCGCCGCAATTGGCTCCAGGCAACACTTTCTCCACCTCGTCGATTCTCGGGTCTTCCTCAACTTTGAACTTCTTGGCCACAAAGAAAAGAACGACCGCAAGCAGCGCACCGAGGATGGTGATGATTGCAATAGTCCAGATAATTGTTGTTGTCATATTGTCAATAATATATTAGAATTATTTTTCCTTTATGTAAAACACGAAATCCTTGGCGAGTCTGTCTCTAAAGATATAGATACCAATATAATAGAGCAAAACACCGCCAATCGCGCCAAGTCCGGCATAAACTTCGTGTCCGGTAACGGACGACAAAGATAATATTAAAATCATTAAAATTATCAAAGGTATCACATAAGATATCCATACCGCTTTAAGGCCCATTGACTTTTTAAGCAGGACGCGGACTTCGTCGCCCGTTTCATACGAAGCGTATGGATCAGTCGGCACCATTATAACTTTTGCCTCCTCCTCCGACACTCCGCACAATCCCTTCGCGTGGCAGGAGGAACAGGCCGATGACGCTATGATTTCCACTGATGTGAACTCGGGCGTAATCTCTATGATTTTCCCGGTATGTGATATTTCATTGTTTTTTGCCATAAGTCATTTGTTTGTCAGCGATGAGAAAGGATGTTTGAGCCCGGAGTATTCAGCCAGGCGTCCAGAAGCCGTTCCCACCAGAATGGGCGCTTCAAACCAGACCGGTATCCGGTTGTCATCATCAGTAACCCATATCATCATATCCTCTTCACCCGTAAACACCTCACCGGCAAGCAGCTTTGCAGCAAACTTGATGGTACGGACAGTTCCGAGACCTTTGATCTTCCTGGTCTCTCGCCCGTGAAGAATAAAATAGACATTGTATATGTCGTCATCTATAGCGAAGGTCATAGGATAACGCCTTCCTGGAACCACCGAATCGAAATCCATATTCCTCGCGAGGAAAAAAAGCGCGGGAAGATCATACGTGCAGGCATTCAGCGGCATATTCACATTACGCTGGCCGGAACTTGACGAATAGACATCAGCCGCGATATACGGTTCCGCGGCATTCCACATATAATGGTATGTATTCGTAGCGGTGTACCGCCCTTCGTTTGTGTTCCTGGTAAACTTCACCGGTCTGATCCCTTCAGCTGTGAACCAGGACTGGAAATCCTCCCTTACCTTGAAAAGAAGGTCATACCACCTGACTGTCCTTCCGAACACCGAGCAGTGGAAGATCTTTCTCCCGTCAAGACGGAGAGTATCAAGGTTCACGGTAGCCCAGCCTACATCCGAATTGATCGCTCCCCACGAATAATGCACCGTAAACTTAAGATATTCACCTGCCTTATATGCAAGATTGTCCTCAGAGAGGGACAATACGGGAATGCAGCCTCCGGATGTCGTATCTTCCGGCTTCTGCCCGCGGCACACTACAGGAAGGCTGAAAATCAGCAATACCGATATTATCCTGCAAAAAACTCCCATAAGACAGATCTGCTAAAAATCCGGATTGTTCCCGAACTCGGAATTGCCTCCGCCGATGTTGGAGATCGGCACATAATCCATAGAGGATCCGTCCGGAGACATAGAATCCATACTTCCGGCAAGGTTGACAAGAGTATCCTCGTTGTCGACGAACCGGACTTCGGAATGGCGGAATGTCATAGGCACATCGGCGATCTCGCCGTTCCTGTGCTTTGCAATGATAATCAATGTCTTTCCTATATCCTCAGGATTATCGGAAAGGCCCTGGTAGTCGGCACGGTGTATAAAGATTACCATATCGGCATCCTGCTCGATTGATCCGGACTCACGAAGGTCGTTCAGCTGTGGACGGTTGTTGGATCCCTGACGGGTCACGGCGTTTCGGCTCAGCTGCGACAGGGCTATGATAGGCACATTCAGTTCCTTGGCGGTCGCCTTGAGGGTTCGCGATATGGCTGCGACTTCCTGCTCCCTGAGTCCTCTCAGCTCCACAGGCCCCTGCATAAGCTGAAGGTAGTCGACTATTATAAGTCTTACGCCTTTCTGTTTTACAAGCCTCTTGGCCTTGGAACGGAACTCCATAACCGGAAGACCCGGAGTGTCATCTATATAAAGAGGCGCCTTCGCCAGATCTTTCAGTTTCTGCTCCAGCTGCACCCATTCATACGGTTCAAGCTTCTGACCTCCTTTTATCTTGTCGGCACTGATTCCGGTCTCCGTCACCATCATACGTTTGACAAGCTGTATCGCAGGCATCTCAAGAGAGAAGAAAGCTACAGGAGCGTGATGGTCCACTGATGCGTTCCTTGCGATATTGAGCACGAACGCCGTCTTTCCCACGGAAGGACGCGCAGCAAGGATTATAAGGTCGGACGGCTGCCATCCGAGAGTGATCTTGTCAAGAGACGGGAAGCCAGAAGGCACACCGCTCAGACCCGTGGAGTCCTGAAGAGCCTCAATGTCATTGATGGCTTTTGTGATGACGGACCCGATATCCTGGACATCTTTTTTGACATTGTTCTGGATAGCCGCAAATACCTTTGTCTGCGCATCGTCTATCAGGTCATCCACATTGGTAGTGTCATCGTACGCTGATTTGAGAATGGCATACGAGGCGGTTATCAGCTCCCTCTGTATGCATTTCTGCTTCAGGATCTTGATATAGAACTCGATATGGGCAGCCGCCCCTATCTTCTGAGACAGCTGGGCAAGGGCGACCGTGCCTCCCACGATTTCAAGATTGCCGTCAATCTTCAGCTGCTGGGAAACGGTAAGAAGGTCTATGGAAGTATGCCCGTTGACAAGCCTGACCATAGACTCGAAGATAAGACGGTGCTTCTCATTATAGAAACAGGAAGGCGACAGTTCCTCCATCGCCTCGTCCACACAGTTCGGCTCCACAAGGAGCGCGCCGATGACAGCCTCTTCAACATCAAGAGCTTGAGGCGGTTTGTTACCCATCTCAAGCCCTAATGTATCAAGATTGACATCTTTCTGTCTTGTTCTTCTTTTTCCAGCCTCCGGCATACTACTCAAAATCCGGATTTACAAGAATTCTTCCGCAATATTCGCAGATGATCATTTTTTTGTTGGAAGCAATATCGATAAGCCTCTGCGGAGCGATCGTACTGAAACATCCTCCGCAGGCATTGCCGTTGAACACGGAGACTACAGCAAGATGGTTGTTGCAGCTGTTTCTGATACGGTCGTACGCGCTGAGCGTCCTTGCATCTATCTTCGACACGCTTGCCTCCCTTTCCTCACACAGTCTCTCCTCCTCCTTGGCTGTAGACTCGATGATTGTTGAAAGTTCCTGCTTCTTGGCCTTGAGGTCGTCGTTTTTCACTGAAAGCTTTTCCTTGATGACCTCAACATCCATTTTCATAGAAGCTATCCCCTCTTTTGTCTCGTAGATGTTCTTTTCAGCGATCTGCCTGAGAAGTCCCTGGTTCTCAATCTCTTTGCTGAGAGAGTCAAACTCCCTGCTGTTTGAGACGTGCTCTACCTGGGATTTATATTTCTCTATCAGGGCGTCATACTCGACAATCTGATTCTTGTAGTCTGCTATATTCTTGTTTGACTCCTCTATCCGGGCCGTTACCCCAGCTACTTTGGCCTTAAGGTCAGCGATTTCGTTTTCAAGGTTTTCAACCTCAAGAGGAAGCTCACCCCTCAGCTGAAGTATTCTGTCTATCTTTGTATCAACCTGCTGCAGAGCATAAAGCGTCTTGAGTTTTTCCTCAACGCTCAGATCTGAATCAGCAAAGTTCTTCTGGATCGACACGAATGTCTCCCTCTGATCGATAGGTGTTTCGATTTTTTTTGTCTTTTTAGCCATATCGCTTAAAAATAAAATATCGGGTTACTATAAATATTCTCGGTAATGCGAACTGCAAAGGTAGGAAAATTTTTCCTTAAGATGGAAAATAAAATTTCAACTATATCTATTTCACTTTCATAATGTCCGATGTCCATAATCATAAAGCCTTCCTCAGTGAAGAAATGATGGTATGAGATATCACCGGAAATATAAAGCTGCGCGCCGGACTCCATCGCCTTTCCTATGAGGGAACTTCCGGATCCGCCGCACATCGCCACCCTTTTCACCTCGCCGGACACAGGCCTGGAACTTTTGAGCACCTTCAGCGAGAACCTGTCTTTCACCAATGCGGCAACATCTTCCGCCGGCATCGGCACTGGAAGCTCCCCTACGACACCAAGGCCGGTCCCGTCACCGTCCTGGTCAAGGATCTCAACATTCCTCAGCCCGAGCCTTGCAGCCATAGCACCGCTGACACCGGCGATCACCTTGTCCGCGGAAGTATGTGCGGAATACACCGCAATACCTGCCCGGACAGCCTTTATGACAGCCTCTCCGGTACGGTTGTCCGGAGATATCGACTTTATCCCGGAAAAGATCAGCGGATGGTGGGTAACGATCATATCAGCCCCGCAGTCCACAGCCTCGTCAACCAGCTCCGGAGTGCAGTCAAGCCCGATAAGCACTGACGACACCTCATCAGACTCCGAGCCTATGCAGAGACCGCTGTTGTCCCATTTCTCCTGAATCGACAGAGGCGCGAACTCCTCTATCGCCTTTATTATATCCTTTACTTTCATATCAGTCCCCTATACCTTAATATAGTGATTGCGGAATATCCCGGAGGCATCCGTATCTCCCGGCTATAAACTTTTATGTATTTCCTTAAGCTGGTCTTTCAGCGACCTGAGGTATTCAAGCACCTTGACCGTATTGTCCACACCGGAAGTCCCGCTCTGCAACTTTTTTGCCGCACCCTCAAGCGTCATACCACATTCCCTGACAAGGAAATGTATCGTCTTGAAGGTGTCCAGGTCTTCCTTGGTAAACATCCTGTTTCCTTTGGCATTGCGCTTGGGCTTTATGAATTTAGGAAATGAATCAGACCAGAACCGGACAAGCGAGACATTCTCTCCGAGAACATCCGCCACTTCACCGATAGAGTAATATAGCTTTTCCATTGCAGAAACATTTAATCCATTGACTGCCCAGTACTTATCGACATTACAAGTATAGCGGAATATTCGTATGGGCTGACCGCTCCAAGAAAATAGTTGACCGGATTGAGATACTCCCCGTCGCGCGACACTTCATAATGAAGATGCGGAGCGAATGTCATTCCCGTCATACCGACGTGGCCGAGAAGGGTACCCTTTTCAATCTGGCGTCCTTTTGCCACCGTGATATCCTGAAGATGGGCATAACGTGTCACATATCCGCCGCCGTGCTGTATCTCCACCATATTTCCCGGACCTTTTGCAGAACGGACGACATCGGTCACCACTCCTGAAGCCGTCGAATATACCGGAGTACCGGAATGCGCGATAAGGTCAAAGCCGCGATGCTCTACCTTCACTTTATAAAACGGACTTATCTTATGCCCGACGGTAGCACCGGCCTGGGCGTATGTAAAATCATTTATAGGCAGATCCATCGGAGGCATGACGAAATCCTCTCCGGAAATCCTCTCGAATACTCTTCTGAAATTGTCTTCCACACGGCTGGCACGGGTCTCGAGCACTGAGACCTTTGCAGACGTCATCTCAGCAATGTCATCATCATGCATCAGTTTGGTATCCTCAAGGAAAGACACTGATGACAGCCTCTCCACATTCGGCGCACTCATATGGAACACCTCATTGTAGATTTCGTCATCACGCATCTGGAGCCCGGTCACGACATCGGAAAGCAGCCTTTCCTTCTTCTCCATTTCGGGATAGATTTTCTCGTAGAGCCTGTTTTCCTGCTTGAGCCTCCTCTCCGTATCGGTATTGAAAAGAAGCGCGAACACCGAATAATAAAGCACTGCAAGGGCAAGTGAAAGCACAGTATATTTCAAGACGGCAAACAGCACACCGGATATGGTACGCTGAGTCTTTTTGAAACGGACCTGCTTGTCATCATAAACGTACTGGCTTGCCATAGCGACTTCTATTTCCCGGACGACGCATATTGTCCGTTGTCTCCGGACGCGTCAGAACCGACCTGTTCAAGCATAGATGAATATTCTTCAGGAGAGATTTCAAGGTCAAGGTAATTGACCGGATTGACATGCCGGCCCTTGTATATGACCTCATAATGCAGATGAGGTCCGGACGACTTGCCGCTGTTGCCTGTCTTGCCGAGAGTGTCCCCCCTTTTTACTGCCATCCCTTCTTCAACAAGAATCTCGCTCAAGTGGGCGTATCGTGTCTTATAGCCGAACCCGTGGTCGACAACCACATTGTTGCCGTAGCCGCTTCTGCCTTCAGTTACCTTTTCTACGATACCGTCACCTGTGGAATATACAGGATTGCCTATCGGCATCGCGAAATCCAGCCCGGAGTGCATAGCACGTCCTCCATAGACAGGATCGGTACGGACTCCGAACCCGCTTGACAGCCTGTATTTCGAATTGTCCGGGACTATCGGGGAAATCTTCGGTATACAGGACACCATATCGCCGGCACGCTTGGAAAGGGCGGCCACCTCATCGAATGATTTGCTCTGTATATATGACTTTTTGCTCAGGACATCAATCCTGGTCACGGTACTGCGGATCTTTGCACTGTTGTCAAGCCCGTCGAGATAGGAATAGCGGTTTACTCCTCCGAAGCCGGCATTGCGCACTTCGGCAGGAATCGTGTTCATACCGAAAAGCGACCTGTATATCTCATCGTCACGGATCTGCAGCGCGGTAAGCGCGGAGTCATATTCGTCAAGATTGTTTTCTATTATATCTATCCTGGAACTCCAGGCCTCGTTGATATGCCTCAGATATGCAGTCTTGGGAAGATCATTTCCGAGAACCACTGTATATATCCAAAAATACAGGACAGCCAGGCATACGCTTGCACAAAAGACGGCCGCGAACTTGAAGAGACGGATCCTTTTTGACTTCTCCTCAATTTCGTAGGACAGGGTCTTTGCGTTGAAAATGTACTTTTTAGATTTAGGCATAGGCGCAAAGATAGTCTTTTTCCGGAAAAAATTATAATTTTGCAAGTTATTTTGCCCGAACACGGGATCAGACGAATATTTTTAGAGTATATATAATGACATCAAAAGAAATCAGAAAAGCCTATCTGGACTTTTTCGCATCAAAAGGTCACACCATCGTCCCTTCCGCTCCGATGGTGGTAAAGAATGACCCTACACTTATGTTCACCAATGCAGGTATGAACCAGTTCAAAGACTGGTTCCTCGGCAACAGCACGCCTCAGTACAAAAGGGTGACCGACAGCCAGAAATGCCTGAGAGTAAGCGGAAAGCACAACGACCTTGAAGAAGTGGGACACGACTCCTATCACCATACTATGTTTGAAATGCTCGGAAACTGGAGTTTCGGGGACTATTTCAAAAAAGAAGCGATCGACTGGGCCTGGGAACTTCTAACAGATGTGTACAAAATAGACAAGAACAGACTGTATGCCACTGTGTTTGAAGGAGATGAGAAAGACGGGACAGAACTTGACACTGAGGCACGCGAGCAATGGAAGAAACATCTTCCTGAAGACAGGATCCTGCTCGGCAACAAGCACGACAATTTCTGGGAAATGGGAGAGACCGGACCATGCGGACCATGCAGCGAAATCCACGTTGACCTCAGAAGCGATGAGGAAAGGGCCGAAATACCCGGACGCGACCTTGTGAACCAGGGGCATCACCTTGTGATCGAGATCTGGAACCTTGTGTTTATGCAGTTCAACCGCAAGGCCAACGGTGAACTCGAGCAGCTTCCTTTCAAGAATGTGGACACCGGAATGGGCTTCGAGAGACTTTGTATGACCCTCCAGGGCAAGAAGAGCAACTACGACACCGACGTGTTCACAGGAATGATCCGCAAGATAGAGGAACTTTCAGGTCACAGCTACGGAGCTTCAAGCGACAAGAAGGATGTAGCAATGAGAGTGATCGCAGACCATATCAGAGCCATCAGCTTCTCGATAGCGGACGGCCAGCTGCCTTCAAACGTGAAGGCCGGATATGTAATCAGGCGCATCCTGCGCCGTGCAGTCCGCTACGGCTACACATTCCTCGGATTCAACGAGCCGTTCCTCTGCCGTCTTGTAGGCCAGCTTGTGGACGATATGGGAGAATTCTATCCGGAAATAGTAAAGCAGCAGGAGCTTATCGTCAAAGTCATCCGTGAAGAGGAGCTTGCTTTCCTCCGCACGCTCGACAGGGGTATCCGCCTTATGGACAACATAATGGAGAAATCTAAGGAGACAAAGACAATCAAAGGTGAAGATGCATTTGTCCTTTATGACACATTCGGCTTCCCTATCGACCTTAGCGAACTTATAGCTTCGGAAAACGGATTCGCCATTGATATCGAAGGATTCGAGCGCGAACTGCAGAAGCAGAAGGAGCGCGCACGCAACGCCACTGCAATAGAATCAGGAGACTGGGTCGAGTTCAAACATTGCGACAGCGTAGAATTCCTGGGATATGACTTCACGCAGCTCAGCGAAGTCAACCTTACAAGGCACCGCACGGTAAAGGCAAAGAACAAGACTATGTACCAGCTTGTGTTTGACCGCACTCCGTTCTATGCTGAAATGGGAGGAGAAGTCGGAGACACAGGATACATAACTTCTGAAAACGGAGAATCGATCAAAATCCTGAACACAATCAAGGAAAACAATCTTACCATACATATCGCGGAAAGGATTCCGGAAGACTGCAGCGTGACATTCACACTGACAGTAGATGCTGACAGGAGGAAAATGATCGCCAACAACCATACCGCGACACACCTTCTCCACAAGGCCCTCAGGGAAATCCTCGGAACACACGTGGAGCAGAAAGGCTCATTCGTGACTGATTCATATTTCCGTTTCGACTTCTCCCATTTCGAGAAACTTACCGACGAGCAGATTGACATAGTGGAGAACAGGGTCAATGAACTGATCAGGGAAAATTCTCTTCTTCAGGAAAACCGCTCCGCTACTATGGAAGAAGCCCAGGCAATGGGAGCGATGGCACTTTTCGGAGAGAAATACGGAGACAAGGTAAGGGTCGTCAAGTTCGGTGACTCGATCGAGCTTTGCGGAGGATGCCACGCCTCAGCTACAGGACAGATCGGTTTCTTCAAGATTTCTTCCGAATCCGCAATCGCAGCCGGAGTGCGCAGAATAGAGGCAACTACCGGAAAATATGCGGAAAACATAGTGGACGTGATGGAAAATGCGTTCAGGGCGGCAAAGGCATTGTTCAACAATGCCCCAGACCTTGCAGGCGCGATCGCAAAACTGATAGAGGAGAACGAGCATTTCAAGAAAGAGGCTGAAGCAGTGGCAAAAGAGAAGAGCGCGGCACTGAAGAAGTCGCTTGCTGACATGAGCAAGGATATCAACGGAGTCAATGTGGTTGTAATAAACAGACCCGTCAATCCGGCAATCCTCAAGAATGCCTGCTTCATGCTCCAGAAAGAAGCCACGAACCTTGCGGTAATCGCCGCATACGAACACGAGAGCAAGCCTCAGCTCCTGATGATGTACTCGAATGATCTTGTGGAGAAAGGGCACAATGCCGTAGCTGACATCAGGGATGCGGCGAAGCTCATCCTCGGAGGAGGCGGAGGACAGCCTGGACTTGCCACTGCCGGCGGAAAGGACACTGCAAATCTGCAGGCGGCTGCCGACAGGCTTGTTGAGCTGGCTACACGTTAATCCGGGCCCCGAAGAACGCTTGTCCCTGTTTTTGAGACAGGGACAAGGCCGTCGAGGAGCGAAACCGGGAGTTACCGTACGGTAATGAGGAACAGGGAGACGGTGACAACGCAGCAGATGTCTTAAAGACAGAACAAAGAGATGAAGAAATTAGATCAGTTCATATTAAAATCATTCATAGGACCGTTCTTCGCGATCCTGCTGGTCGTCATATTCATATTGATGATGCAGTTTTTGTGGCTGTATATTGATGAACTGGTGGGCAAAGGATTGAGTTTGAAAGTCATTTTGGAATTTCTGGGATGGGGAAGCGCGACTTTGATTCCGCTGTCATTGCCTTTGGCGACACTGCTCGCATCGATGATGACATTGGGAACTTTGGGTGAGAACAATGAACTTTTAGCTATCAAGGCTGCTGGAATATCGTTGAGAAGGGTTCTGGTACCATTGGTGGGAGCATCGGTCGTGATAAGCATAGGAGCTTTTTTCGCGTCAAATGATCTGATTCCGGTGGCATATAACAAGATTTTCACTTTAAGGGATGATATAGGAAGGACCAAAGAGGAGATCAAGATACCGACAGGTACTTTTTATGATGGTATAGACGGGTATATTCTCAGGGTGGACGAGAGAAATGATGAGACGGGGATGATGTATGGAGTTATGGTGTATAACCATACTGGCAACAAGGGAAATACAAGTCTTACTCTCGCCGATTCGGCAATGATGAAAATGTCAGAGGACAAGAGCGCGCTGACTTTCACGTTGTACAGCGGCGAGAATTATGAAGAGACCAATACCAAAAAGTACAGGGACACGACGCTGCAGCTCCAGACAATCGACTTTGCAAAACAGACTCTCGTAATCCCTTTGGAGAACTACGCATTCAAGAAATCGGATGACGCGAGATTCGGCGACGAGGTCAAATCTATGGATCTGAAGCAGCTGGACCACAGCCAGGATTCCATAGGCGGACTGAAGAAGGCGGCTATGGACGACCATATCGCATCTTTGCAGAACGGAAGGGCATTCAAATACAACAGCCAGCTTGACACGGCAAAAAAGAGCGGTATAAGGGCCAATCTGGATTACGGGGCATTGAAGGACTGGAAAGACATCGACGAGAAGATCAGAGGATATGAAAAGGCTCTGAACAATGTGAACGAATATATATCAACATTGACGACATTCGCAAGGGAGACATACCATTATACGTTCACGCTCAGAAGGATCGACATAGAAATACTCAAGAAGTTCGCACTGTCCCTCGCCTGCTTCATATTCTTCTTCATAGGCGCACCGCTCGGCGCGCTTATCCGCAAGGGAGGCCTGGGAACCCCGGCCATCATATCAGTGCTCTTTTTCGTGTTCTATTGGGTGATCGACATTACAGGTACGAAACTCGCGAGGGACGGCGCGCTGTCCCCGGCCATGGGAGTATTCATATCTTCATATATATTGTTCCCTACAGGAATGCTTCTCACATGGAAAGCCATCAACGACTCGTCCCTGATCAATATCGACAATATCAAAACAATATTTAAAAAGATACGCAACAAGGTGGAAGGAAAACTTCGCAAGACAAAAATCGTCTATATGGGAACGCCGGATTTTGCAGTCGCGCCTCTCGACGCACTGCGCAAGAACGGCTATAATATAGCAGGTATAGTGACGGTAGCTGACAAGGCAAGCGGCCGTGGTCTGAAAATCAATGAAAGCGCTGTAAAAAAATATGCTGTAGAGCACAATATACCTGTCCTGCAGCCGGTTTCTCTCAAAGATCCGGAATTCCTTGAGGCACTGAAGGCATGGGATGCGGATATTTTTGTCGTGGTGGCATTCCGTATGCTTCCGAAAGTCGTGTGGGAGATGCCGAGACTCGGGACATTCAATCTGCACGCGGCCCTTCTTCCACAGTACAGAGGTGCAGCCCCAATCAACTGGGCGGTGATCAACGGAGAGTATATCACAGGTGTGACAACATTTATGATAAACGAAGGCATCGACACAGGCCATATAATGTTCCGTGACCAGTGCAGGATAGAAGAAACCGACACGGCCGGAGATATACACGATAAACTTATGGCACTCGGATCAAACCTTGTCGTACAGACAGTTGAGTCCATCATAGACAAGAGCGTGGAGCTCCGTCTTCAGAAAAGTTTCATACAGGGTTCCGAGGTGCTGAAACCGGCACCTAAACTCACAAGGGAGCTCTGCCATATAGACTGGAACGGAAAGACAAAAGACATATACAACCTCATAAGAGGTCTGAGCCCTTATCCTGCGGCATTCACAGAGCTGACCAAAGAAGGCAAGGAGCCTCAGCAGATGAAAATATTTTTCGGAGAGAAAGTCACCGGAGATGCGTTCAATGCCCTTCTGGCGGAGAACGGACGTGACAGTGCCGCTCCGGGAGAAGTGCTTTCCGACGGCAGGAACTATCTTGCAATATCAACTGAAGATGGAGCAATCTCCATCACCGACCTCCAGCTTTCCGGCAAGAAGCGTATGGCCGTCAAGGATTTCCTCATAGGATTCAGAGACCCGTCATCATACGGAACCACAAAAGGGACGTCATCCGGAATCACAGGAAAAAACTATTGACCTGACATGGGAAAAAGTGCTGTAATAGTATGCAACGGTCAATTCCCCAAAAAAGAATACCCGCGCTATATCATCAGAAAAGCGGACTATATAGTCTGCAGTGACGGGGCTACCGGGAAATTCCTGCGGCACAGCAAAAGCATATTCGGCAGGGAAAGGCTGCCGGATATCGTCATAGGCGATATGGACTCCATTTCACCTGCAAACTACAGTAAAGTAAAAGACATTTTTGTCTACGAAAGCGAGCAGGAGCACAACGACCAGACAAAGGCATTCAGATATATAATGGAGCATTACAATGATGTGTCCGAGATCCATATAGTAGGAGCAGGAGGAGAAAGGGAGGACCATACGGTCGGCAACCTGTCGCTGCTTATGGAATATGCGAGAATGTACGACCTTGTGAAGCTGGGGATAGAAGTAACTATGGTCTCAGACTATACGACGGCGTTCGCAATCACAGACACATTTGAATTCCATTGCGGAGAAGGCAGGAAAATCTCCATATTCTCACCGGACAACAGTCTGAGAATAAAATCCGAAGGCCTGAAATACAAGACAGACGACGTCGTATTCGACAACTGGTGGCAAGCTACTCTGAACACGGCGGAACAGGACACTGTCAAGCTTACCCTCAGCCACAAGTCGATAGTATTGATTATCACGGACTGACATCGGCCCGTTTATAGATTTCAACCTGACAAATCGAAACAGGTTCCGATTTATTAGGAAAATACCCTTGAAAAGTTTATTTTTGAAAAGTTTTTTGTAAAACAAAACAACGATGAGCACCGAGAAATATTTCCCTACAGTGGAAAACATTGAAAAGGCTGCAGGACTTCTGAGCGAAATCCTTGAACCTACACCTTTGAAACAGAATCCAAACCTTTCCGCAAGATATGAAGCGGAAGTCTACCTGAAAAGAGAAGACCTCCAGATGGTCCGTTCATACAAGATCAGAGGAGCCTACAACAAGATAAGAAGCCTTTCTCCGGAAATATTGAAATACGGAGTAGTCTGCGCAAGCGCAGGAAACCACGCACAGGGTGTGGCCTTCTCCTGCAACAAGCTCCAGATTATGGGTTCCATATATATGCCGACCACAACTCCAAGACAGAAGATAGAGCAGGTAAGAATGTTCGGAAAGGAGTATGTGGACATAGTGCTGACAGGAGACACGTTCGACGCGGCAAACAAAGCTGCGATAGAATATGCCCAGAAAAGCGGCAAGACTTTCATCCCTCCTTTTGACGACCGGAAAGTCATCGAGGGACAGGGAACAATAGGTCTTGAGATTTCAAATCAGATCAACGCACCTCTCGATTATATCTTTGTCCCTATCGGAGGAGGAGGACTCGCATCCGGACTCGGGTCATATATCAAACAGACTTTCCCGGACACCAAGGTAATCGGTGTTGAACCTGCAGGAGCGGCCTGTATGGACGCCTCCATCAAAAACGGCCACGTGACGGAACTTGACCATATAGACAAGTTCGTGGACGGAGCCGCAGTAAAGAAAGCCGGAGAATACACATACGAAATATGCAAAGATGTACTCGATGACATCATACTTGTCCCTGAAGGGGCTGTTTGTACCGCCATTATTGAAATGTACAACAAAAGCGCGATCGTAGTCGAGCCTGCCGGAGCATTGTCTGTAGCCGCATTGCGTTTCTATGCGGACAAAATCAAAGGCAAAAGAGTCGCCTGCATCATAAGCGGAAGCAACAACGACATCATCAGAATGGAGGAAATCCGTGAGAAATCAATGCTCTACGAGGGACTGAAGCATTATTTCATCGTGAACTTCCCTCAGAGGCCGGGAGCTGTCCTTTCATTCATCAGGGATGTCATAGGTCCGACAGACGACCTTGTGTACATACAATATATACGCAAGACGAACAAAGAGGACGGACCTGCGCTGATAGGCATAGAGGTCAGCTCAAAAGATGACCACAAGGCATTGATCAAACGTATGGATGCCAACAATATAAATTACGAATACATAAACGAAAACAACAAACTATTAGAAATACTTATTTGATAATGGCAGCAACAGATTGGAGCAAACTTACATTTTCTTACACAAAGACATCAACTATCCTATATTGTAAGTTCAAGGATGGCGTATGGGGTGAGGTTGAAAGCCATACGGACGACAACATTCTCCTCAGTTCCTTCGCAGGAGTTCTTCACTACAGCATCGAATGCTTCGAGGGACTGAAAGCCTTTCGCGGCAAAGACGGAAATGTAAGACTTTTCAGGCCTGAAGAAAACGCAAAAAGGATGCAGAATTCAGCGAAATTCCTCGGCATCCCCGCTCCTGACACAGAGCTGTTCATCTCAATGTGCAGACAGATTGTCAAAGAGAATCTGGATTTCCTCCCTCCATACGGGACCGGAGCATCATTATATCTGCGCCCTACACTGATCGGATATAATCCTCAGCTTGGAGTGCAGTCCTCAAAAGAGGCGATGTTCATGATGCTGTGCTCACCTGTAGGAGCGTATACCGGAGGCAATCTGGAGCCGTGCAATGCAGCCATTGCAAGAAATTATGACAGGGCCGCGACATTCGGTACCGGACGGTACAAACTCGGAGGAAACTATGCGGCTTCCCTGTACTCTCTGAACATAGCACATTCAAAGGGCTACAAGGCAGTCCTGTATCTTGACCCTGCGACGCATACATTGATAGACGAGTTCAACTCATCCAATTTCTTCGCTATCAAAGGGAACAAATACATAACTCCGCTGTCCGACACCATACTTCCGTCCATTACCAACAAATCGCTGGAAACGGTCGCTGCCGACCTCGGTATGGAAGTGGAAAGAAGACCTGTAACCGTGGAGGAGCTGGCTACATTTGAAGAGGCTGGAGAATGCGGTACTGCAGTCGTCATTACACCTATATCATACATTGACGACAAACCTTCACTCGAATCGGAGGAATATACAAGATACCGGTTTACGGAGACCGAATGCGGACCGAAAAGCCTCCGCCTGTACAAGACCATCACAGGAATACAGTATGGTGAGATAGAGGACAAATTCGGCTGGTGCATATTCGTTGACTGAGACCAGTCAGCCACTGTCCATACATCCGATATTTATAAACCAGTATACTGCTTCGGCAATATACTGGTTTATAGTTTATTGGCCATAAGGCCATTACAAAGTCATTATGTTATTTCGGAGCGATCCTGTACAGGAATCCTGCAATCAGCACATAAAGTATATTAGGCACCCACAGGGCTATGCCTGGAGGCAGAACGCCCGTATGCACGAACATCTGGCTGAACCGCAGGAAAAGTATATATGTAAAGGCCAGAGCGATACCGATACCGATATTCCAGCCTATGCCTCCGCGTCTCTTCTTGGACGACAGGGCCACTCCCATAATGGTAAGGATAAATGCGGAAAACGGCAGGGCGAAACGTGTATGCTTCTCAATCAGGGCATATTTCACATTGGCGTCACCGCGCATTTTCTGGACTGCGATAAGATTGTTGAGCTCATTGTACGAAAGACTCTCGACAGTGTTTTTCCGCATATAGAAATCGCTGACCGTAAGATTTATGACAGTGTCCAGCTTGGCTCCGCTCCGGACATGGTCCTCAAGGTCACCGCTATATTCCCTGATAAAATATTTTTTCAGAGTCCATCCGTTGAAAGTGCTGTCCCAGACGGCCGTCTCCGCAGAAATCTTCGACACCATCTTGTTGTCCTCGATCTTTTCCAGCGTAAAACGGTATGCCGTATTGTTCCAGGTACTGAACGACTCCACAAAAACAAATTCACCGGGAGAAATCTGGTAATGTACATTCCTTCCTGTAGTAGTCGTATTGCCTTTGATATATTTGGCCTCGAAAGCCACACGTTCCTCATTGGCCTTCGGGATTACGAACAGATTGAGACAGAGTGAAAACAGGGCAATGAGAGCGGCCGAGAACATATAAGGCACCATCATCCTGTGAAAACTGATTCCGCAGGACAGAATCGCCACTATCTCAGAATTCGCCGCCATCTTGGAAGTGAAGAAAATCACCGTAATGAACACGAACAGCGGACTGAACATATTCATGAAATACGGAACGAAATTGACATAATAATCAAAGATTATCGCCCTCAAAGGAGCTTCCTTGCTTACGAAATCATCTATCTTCTCACTTATGTCAAATATTATCACGATACCGATAATCAGCAGCAAAGCGATAAAGAAGGTCAATATGAACTTCTTTACGATATAGGCATCGAGTATCTTCGGCTTCAGTCTAAAATTCTCAAACATCGCGGCTTTCTATAAATCAGAGTCTTGTCATAAGTTTCGGAACAACCGCATCTTTCCAGGCCTTGAAATCTCCGGCTACGATATGCTTGCGCGCTTCACGGACAAGGTCAAGATAAAATGCGAGATTATGCTCGCTTGCTATCTGTCCGGCAAATATTTCACCTGCTATGAACAGATGTCTCAAATATGCCTTGGTATATGTATGGTCCACAAAGGAAGTACCCTTAGGGTCTATAGGCGAGAAATCATCCGCCCATTTCCTGTTGCGCATATTCATTATTCCGTCCCAGGTGAACAGCATCGCATTTCGCCCGTTGCGGGTAGGCATCACACAGTCGAACATATCCACACCGCGCGCTATTCCCTCCAGAAGGTTCGCTGGAGTTCCGACTCCCATAAGATAGCGCGGTCTGTCATCCGGAAGTATAGGACATACGACTTCAAGCATCTCATACATCTTTTCCGTCGGCTCCCCTACGGCCAGTCCTCCGATGGCATATCCCTCACGGTCGAACGAAGCGGCGTGCTCAACGGCAGCCCTGCGCAGATCAGGATATACGCATCCCTGCACAATCGGAAACAGAGTCTGTGAATACCCGTACAAAGGCTCAGTACTGTCAAACCTCTTTATGCACCTTTCCAGCCAGGACTGCGTCATCTTAAGCGACTTCTTCGCATAGTCGTATGAAGCGTCCCCCGGCGTGCATTCGTCAAGGGCCATGACGATGTCAGCCCCGATAATGCGCTGGGTATCCATATTGTTTTCAGGAGTGAAGACATGCTTCGAGCCGTCTATATGGGATGTGAACGTCACTCCGCTCCCGTCTTTTGCAAACTTCCTTATCGGGGACAGGGAGAATACCTGAAAACCTCCGCTGTCTGTCAGCATAGGCCTGTCCCAGGATATGAACTTGTGCAATCCTCCAGCCGCCTTCAGCACATCAAGCCCGGGCCTGAGATAGAGATGGTATGTGTTTCCAAGGATGATTTCCGCCTTGATATCCTCCTTCAAGTCCCTATGATATATACCCTTAACTGACCCCACAGTGCCTACCGGCATGAAAATAGGGGTTTCTATCTCTCCATGGTCAGTCGTTATGACTCCACATCTCGCACTTGACTGCGGGTCTGTCGCTGTTTTTACAAATTTCATCTATCTTTATACACTTTCTCAAACAAGTCAAAGACATATCCGAGATATTAGCGCCCAAAGATAGTAAGAATATTACAAATCGGGAACAACATCATCCGACAACAACTTCAATCGTATGTCCGACGCCACACACGCCGGACTTGCCCACAGGGTGGGTCCTCACAACGCGCTGTCTGTCAACCAATTGTAAAACAGTATACCTTATATAGGATATACTGTTTTACAACACATTGAGTTTCACCACATTGCAAGAACCCCCTGGTCGTCCGACACGTCGGCAGGCAGTCTATTCGTTCGATATCACCTTTATGCAACGGGCGTAGCGTTCGGAAGACTGAGTTTTGGACGATTGGTCGGCAGGACCGGACATGTAAGCTTTTCCGAACTGCATGAACGACCCATAATACTTGTCATCCTTCGCATAATAGTATTCCGTGCTGGACCAATACCTGTCACCTTTTTCTGAAGGTCCGGCCAGATTCATGGCAACGCCGCCATAAGTAGTCAGCGAAAGATCAAAGGCTGCCCTGGCTTCCTTTTCAGCGTCAGAAATCTCAGAAGGGAACACATTACCTTTTTCCTCGTAAGGTTTTCCGTTATACGCCTCAAAGACACCACGCATCTCATTTATGGCCGGCCAATACCATCCCTCACCAAGCGACTTGCAGAAGCCGAAGGCTGGGATATCTGCAACTTCCGGACTTGTTTCTATCACTGACATATTTTTGATTCCGTCATCCTTATCCGAACACCCTATGATGTTTTCCCCATTGTATGACCATGCTATCTGGTCCGTCCTCTGAAGGCTCAGCACCTTTGAAGTCTTACCGTCCTCCGATGTCCAATATACAATGCCTGCATTCTTGTCATTTTCCTTATACAACGGGAATTTGGTCTCGGCCGGCCCCGGGCCCACTTCTCCGGTATAAGGTACGGCTTTTACGGCACGGACATATCTGGTCGCTTTAGTCTTCACCATCATATCCCCAGCTCCGGAAGCATAGGCCTTACCGAAACGGAACGACGAGCCATAGGTAACCCCATCCGTGAAAGTCTGTTCGGTACTTGTCCAATACTGGTCTCCCCTATCCGTTTCCACCGCAGTATTCATAGCGGTTCCTCCATTGTCCGTCAAAAGCTTATCAAATTTAGCCCTCGCCGCTTTCTCCGCATCTGTAATTTTGTCCGGTTCGCTCTTTGTGGCATCATCGTAAGACGTCCCGTTATATACTTCAAACAAGGTGACCATCTCATTTATTGCAGGCCAATACCAACCTTCTCCATGCTCATCACAGAAATCCAATGCCGGTATCGCCGTGGCCTCGGCACTCGCACGCAACAATGCAGTATTTTCAGCGCCATCGTCCGCACCTGTCCCTATAACATTGGTACCGTCATACGACCACGGGACAAAAGCCGGTGTCCTGTCAAGACTTATGACCAAAGCGGACTTACCGTCTTCGGAAGTCCAGAATACAACACCCATAACATTCCCGTCCTCATAATACAGGTCGTACAATTCATAAGTGTCTTTCGGATCCGGACCCGGTTCGGTGGACACGAATCCAGGCTGAGTGACAGAAACGACAATCTGTATGCTTCCGGCCTGTATCTGCACCTTGCCGGTCCTTTCTTCCTGTAAAATATTTTCAGTATATGACAAAGTCAGGCAACGAGGTGTAATCTCAGCAGAAAGCCATTCCCGAGATGCCTCCTCCACCATAGCCACCGGATCACGGTTGGTCGCAAGAAGGATATCGGTGGAACCCTCCTTGTGGTCCACAAGCATAATATCAGTCGCATCTATATTGAAACGGTCCGGCATCTGACCAACCTTTGTGCATGCAGGCGACAAGGCTACAAACGCCATCAAGGCATATAAAATTCTCAATGTTTTCATATCTGTCAGTTATTAGTTCCAACCTTCATTCTGCGGATATACGGAAGAACCTCCCATAAGAAGAATCTGATTGCTCGGTATTGGCCAACATTCATGCTTTCCAATCACGAAATTCTGTCTCGCAAAAGTATAATCCTTGTTCAGATGAGGATTTTCCGCCATTGACTCACCCTCATATTTCCTGCAATATTCCCCGAGCAATCCCAAACGCTTCAAAAGAGGCCATCTGACTCCTTCAAAGTTAAGTTCCCTCGCATACTCGTCAAGCAAGTCCTCAAGCGTAAGTGTCCCTACAAAAGGATCATTCCCGGCACGTCCGTATGTCATATTGAAATATTTTACCGCAAGTTCATTCTCACCTTTATGCAAATAAGCCTCCGAACACATCAGCACGGTCTCGGCAAGACGATACACCACAAGGTCACGGAAGCTTGTCTTCCTCTCAGGATCGTCGGAATTTGTCCAATAGTCAGCATGCTTCCGGCTCATAGGATGTATATTGGTTATATATACCGACGGCTGCGTGCCGTTTCCGCTCCCCGGAACTATCTCCTTGCCAAAATTCGGTGATTTAGGGTCATTATAATAGAATTTGGTCACGAAATAGCAGTCAAGGCGCTTGTCTTTCGGTCCATACATTTCAAGAAGGTGCATGTTAGGATAGTCACGGCCATATCCGAATCCCCCTTGCTCTGCAGCACATATCGTTCCCGCTACACTTGAGTATTGGGAAGTCACATACACAGGAACCGGATGACCTTTCAAGGCCGTACCGCTCAGGACCCCTCCGCCTCCGACGTTCTTTGAAAATTGGTAGGCATACAATATCTCCTTGGACCTCAACTCCTCTGAAGAGAAGACTACGGCCGGGTCCTCTTCAAGTTCCGTAATCCCTTTGGCGTCACGGAGAATATCCTCAGTCTGGGATATCACACAATCCCAATCGTTTTCCCACATTGCCACCTGAGCACGTACATGCTTCGCGGTAGCCTTTGTATACCTTCCATACATCACACCGTTATTGTATGTCGGGATTTCATACGACAGGGCATCTATGGCATCATCCAGGTCGTCCTTGAGAAGGGTGAAAACCTCCTCCTTAGTGGCCGGTCTGTATGTCCTTTCGAGATTTGAAATCTCCGTAGGATCCGTATTCAGGTATATGCGCTCAAACCTTTTCCACAATTCAAAATACGACCGCGCCCTGAACAGGCAAGCTTCTCCATAGACAGACTTGACCTCAGGGTCTTCAAGACCAAGTCTTTTTGCAGATTCTATAATTTCATTCGCCCTTCCTATAACTCCATACCAGAAAATCCAATAGTCATTCAGTATTCCAGAATCAGGCGTAAGGTCAGTAAGCCTGCCAAGAGAAGCCCAGTTACCGGCATTGAAGAGGAAAATATCCGTATTGAAGTCAAACAACTGGGGTATAATGACAATACCCTTTTCATTGGAGTTGTCCACGATATTGTCCCTTTCATAGACATAGAGTCCGGCTATCGCCCTTCTCAGACCTTCCTTGTCGGTCTGCAGCCAGTTGGCAGTTACGGAAGTCTCCGACTCAAGGTTGAGCAGACTGTCACATGAGGCATACATGACAGACACGGATATCATCAGGAAATATGATATATATTTTTTCATCTCAATAATGCTGTTAGAAAGTAATGTTTACACCGAACACGGTCTGATGGGGCTCAGGATAGAGATTTCCGGTCACTTCAGGACTATATGAAAGTACCTTTGTGAAAGTCAGCAAGTTAGTTGCCGTCACATAGAATCTCAAATTTTGAATCCAGATCTTGTCCAAGGCCTTCTTCGGAATGGTGTAGCCTATCTGCAAGGTGCGTAGTCTGACATACGATGCGTCCTGATATGCCATTGTCTTCATATAAGGGATATCCGAACCGAAAGATGGACGGGGAAAACTCTTTGAAGGACGATATGGAGTCCAATAGTCCACTTTCATACCATTGGCCTTTCCCCTGAGGTTCCCGCCATATTCCCCGTCATACATAAGAGGGTTGAGGATATATCCTCCCATCACGGCATACCAGTCCATATAGAAGTCAAAGCCTTTCCAACTCAGATTCGTGGAAATGGAAAGAGTCGCATCAGGATCACGCTTATATACGACCCTGTCATCCTCATTTATCTTACCGTCGCAGTTCACGTCGCGAAGCTTCACGCTTCCAGGCTCCACGACATCGTTACGTGCAAGGACAGCATCCATGACACCATCCCCATCGGAATCCACTGTCGGCTTAAGTTCATAATACAGATTGCCCCTGTCACTATACACATTGAAGTCATCATACTGGTATATACCGTCAGACTTATAGTCATAATAGACATTTACAGGAGCACCGATTATCCAGCCGTTACCCGGCTGGCTCACATAGTGTCCGTTCTCGTCCTTCCTGTCATCTATCTTGACTATCCTGTTTTCAAAGACACTGAGGTTTGTGGAAATGCTCCAGTTGAGACCTTCTTTCCTTATTATGTCAAAATTGGCGTTGAAATCCACTCCCTGGCTTCTCGTCTCGCCGAGGTTGTCAAGCATGGAAGTGTAGCCGAGAGATGCGTTAAGGGCCCTTGATACAAGAAGGTTGGTTGTCCTTGTATTGTAATATTCCACAGTACCGGAAATCCTGTTGTCAAGGAAACCGAAATCAAGTCCCACATTGGCCGTCGCGGATTGCTCCCACTTCAGATTCTTGTTCGGAAGTTCCATACCAGGAAGATATCCCATATAGTAAATGTCACCGAACTCCCCGGGCATAGGTTTCGCCACTCCAAGGGTTGCATAGTTGTCAATTCCATTCTGGTTCCCCACTATACCGTAGCTGGCCCTTAGTTTCAGATTGTTGAGCCAGGAGGCATTCTTGAGGAAATTTTCCTGGGACAGACGCCATGCAAACGCGAATGACGGGAATGTTCCCCATTTGTTCCCTGCCCCGAAGCGGCTGGAGCCGTCCCTTCGTACAGCCACATTGAACAAGTACCTCTCCATGAGATTATATTGGGCTCGGATCATGAAAGAAACAAGATTATTTTCAGAATACTGCCTCCTTTGGCCCGTCACCTCACCGTTGGCTATGTAATTGTATGTCTTGTCCACAGGAAGGTTCTCGACTGAATACCCGAGCGTCTTACGCAATGACATGTCCACGGACTGCACTGCCGTCAAGTTCAGCCTATGGGCTTCATTCCGGATAGGAACATTGTAATTCATCGAGTTCTCTATCAGAGTCTGCGCATTTGTAACATTATCTATGGAAGCCGTGGAGCCTCCACCGTTCGGATAATATGAATCCCTCGAATGCCCGTTTTCGCTCACCCTGTTGTAATAGGACACATTGAACCTATATGTGAAACCTTTGAAAGGCATTATGTCTGCAAACGCGTTTATCCTGTAATTGTTGGTCTTCTCTTCATGGAAGTCATGGAGGGCACTATAGATAGGATTCGTGTCCTTGTTGCCGTTGATGTATGGAACATATTCACCGTTCTTGTCATAGATCCTGGAAAGAGGGGACCTTGTAATGAACTGGTAATAAGCTCCGTTTTCAATATCCCGTCGCGAAAAGCCGAAAGATGTGTTCGCTCCTATCTTCAACCACTTCTTCACTTCATAGTCAAGATTGAGCCTGGCGCTCAGCCTCTCATAACCGGAATTGATTTTCATAATTCCATCCTGATTGAAATAACCGACGCTGGCCATAGCCTTCAGTTTGTCGGTACCGCCCTTGAAGCTCAGTTCATGACTATGGTACAAGGCCGCCTTCTTGAACATCAGGCTTTCCCAATCGACAAACTCACCGCTCTTGTAGACTTCAGCCATAACGTCATCGGCAAGCACGGTGGAAATAGGGACAGAAGTAGCATCTATTATACCCATGTCATGCGCCACCGCTTCACGACGCATTGCGATGTATTCGTCGGTATCATAGAAATCAAAATTCCTGTGAAGCGTCTGCACTCCGACATATCCGCTGTATGACACGGTACTCTCCCCCGCTTTGCCCCGTTTTGTAGTTACAAGGATGACACCGTCGCTTGCACGTGCACCATATATAGCCTGCGAAGCGGCATCCTTCAATATTTCTATGGACTCTATGTCACCTGCATTGATCATGGCGAACTCTGTATCCGAAGCTACGTTGCCGTCAATGACATAGAGAGGAGTATTGCTTGCAGATATCGACCTTGTACCACGAATCTGAATAGAAGGAACGGAACCCGGACGACCCGAGCCGCTTGTGACAGTGACACCCGCCGCCCTTCCACGCAGCATTTCCGCGGCAGAGGACGATGGAAATATTTTCATGTCCTCCGTATTTACAGAAGTTATCGAAGTGGCAAGGTCACTTTTCTTCATCGAACCGTAGCCGACGACAACCAGCTGGTCGAGCATCATGGTTTCCGGTTCCATATAAATCTCATAATAGCTTCTCCCCGATACAGTCAGCTCTTTCGTTTCATAACCCAAAGAGCTGATTTCCAAAATGTCTTTCGCAGACACAGATATAGAGAAACTGCCGTCTTCCGCAGTAACAGTACCATTGGAGGTACCCTTGACCATAACACCGGCACCAACGACAGGGAAAGCTCCCTTGTCAGTATCTTCAAGGACAACACCACTTATGTTGCGAGTCTGTCCGAATCCGACCATAGGCATCAGAAACAGACATACGGTCAGAGATATTTTGTATAATACATTCATTTCAGCACTGTTTAGTTCTTGTCATTAATCCACTCCCACATAGTCTCAAGAGCTTCATATGTAAACATGTCCAATCCGTTGAAGCACTCATATTCCATCCCTCTCCTTTTCAATTCAGCCATTGTATCAAGCAGGGCTTTCCACCCGTTAGGCTGGAGCGTGGTAGAGGCCTCGTCGTTCGTGGCCGTCTTCACGCAGATGTTTATCGCCTTTGCCTTTTCGCATGCGTCCATACTCGGCGTGCTTATATCCCATACCCTGTCAGTGGTGCTGCGATATGCCATAAGTGACACCCAATCACACACATTCACGAAATGACCGATATCACCATGGGAGACTTTACCGTCTTCATACATTTCCTGATAATGACACCAGATAGCTTCATGCAGTTTCAGTCCGGCCGGATGTAGTTTCTTGCCGGCATAGCGAAGCCTGTCAATCGTGACTTTCAAAAGATTGTCATTCTGCCCGCCGATACCATTATGCTCATTGGTGTTCCATATCCATCCCAACCCGATATCCTTCTTTATCGTATGAGGTTCAAGGTCTGCGGAAATTCCTGCAAAGCGTTCCTTGTAGGTGACACTCCTGTTATAGAGCATCACTTTGTTCAGACAATCGTCAGCCGCAGCTTCGCTTACAAAGACCGTAGGATCCTCATAATATGTCGCATATACTTCCATTGCAAGGTCACTGCATGTGGAGATGAAGGTCCTCAGCCAATTGTCGGCAGTAGTCAGCCTTTTCCCTCCAGGACTAAGATACACCCCCTTGAATCCGAGCAGGGATATCCTTGCAGCAAGTTTCTCCGGAGCATCCTTATATTTCTCCACAGTAGGAGCATAGACATAGACGCAGTTCAGAAGAGTCTTGTCCGTATTCTGTGAAGCCTCGGTATATGCAATGGCTTTCTGAGCCATAAGCTCCGTCACTTGGGCCAGCCCAAGACATTCTTCATATCCGATTTCAGGCGAATCATCAGTATGGTCCTTTTCAATGATATCTATCTCGTCGATAGTAGGTCCCATTTCCACCTTGTCGGAGACACAGGACGCAGTCGCAAAACATGCGGACAAAAGCAGGCTCAACATTTTAAGATTATTCAAGTTATTCATTTCAGTGTATTGATTGGTTGTTACATATTCCCGAGTGTGGATATCAGGTTTTTCATCTTTCCGTAATAAGTCCATTCATCGAATGCCTTCCGAGGGTCTTTCAGATATCCATTGTGAAGCACAAAAAATCTTTTCCTCAACTTCTCGCACTCCGAGACAGTCAAACGCAATTCGTCAAGCAAAGGCCCGAGAGTGTCCATAGTGAACAAATCCGACTCCACATTGGCCTCGACCAGTTTGAACTTCAAATAGTTTATACGTATATCCAGCATAAGTTCAAGATGCTCCGCAATTGCCTTGGCCTGTGGCGGGAACACCACTTCCATGAAACATCTCCGGACTTCAAGACATTTGTCCAACTCTCCTCGGATACTGTCCGGACATCCGCCAAGTGCATAGACAGGAGCTTGTTTCATGTTGAAATATGCTTTTACTGAAGCGATATCTTCCGCTCTGGCCAAACCGAGACGAATACGGCAATAATCATCCAAGAACATTTCCGGATCCTTATGCTTCCCGGAGATGGCAGAAGCATACGCCTCGTCAAGCATATCAAAACCATTTTGAGGATAGACCTCCCTGACCGGCTGCATATCAACGACCTCTTCGCGGTCATCATAGATGTACCCGTATGTTCCCGACGTGGACCACGAAGTGTTTATAAATCCTTGGAAACCATGACTCGCAGCATAGTCAGAATAATCGAAAATGTTGTCAAGATGCTTCCTCCATTGTATCAGATAGAGATTATCCGGATGTGAACGAAGGGAACTTGCGCCCCAGACAGGATGTCCGGACTTTTCTATGTTTTCCATCTTGCCGAAATGGTCCGGCTTCCATCCATAGTTCCAGTCCACGATTACCACATTGTCAGGTAATGAGGAAAGGGCTTCCGGATGTTTGAGTATTATGTCAGCCCATATCATGGGAGTTTTTCCAAGTTCAGTTACAATATTGCACATACTTGTGACATAATCAACATAAAGTTTGGATATCCCTGATGTCCTGACCACTTCCCTGCACTTCGCACAATGCCCCAAGAGTCTGGTCTCGTCACAACCTATATGGATATACATGGAAGGGTGCATGGCGGCCACCTCGCCAAAAATGCTCCTGAAGACCTTCGTCGCCTCCTCTATCTTCATAGGGCATACCTGCGAGCAGTCCTTGCGGTTTTCTTTCAGAGAAGCATATCGTTCATGCCTGAGGATGTACTCCGCATGCCCGAAACAGTTCTGAAGAGGAATAACCTCCACTCCAATCCCGGAACAGTAGTCAATGAATTCCCTTATTTCCGCCTCAGAAAAGGCATAACGGTTTCTCAGGGTAAGGTTCTCCTGAAACGGGAATGTAGCCTCGTACTCCAAGACAATGGCGTTAAGCCCTCGTGTCGCGACATCATCCGCAAATCCTTTCATTGCGTGAAGTGTCATCACCTGGGTGCGAAAATCCAGATATGCAGCCTTGACTGCAAAATCTTTGGCCTGCGACTCCAGAAAGACAGTCAAAAAGAGCAATAGCCCGACAATTTTACAATACGGTCCCATAGCATTTAAATTAGATATCTTGAACTGTCCGCATCGGTATAGAGGACCGCATTGCTATGCGTCCTGAGGATGGAGGCTGGGCAGGTTTCGGATACGGGCCCGCAGACCGTCTCCTTGACGGCATTTGCCTTCGTGGAGGCCGGGACGATGCAGAAAAGGTTATCCGCGGCACACATAGCAGGGACAGTCAGGGTTATCGCGTATTCCGGAACCTCGGAGATGTCTCCGAAACATCCGTCATGCACCTGCTGAAGCCTGCATTTCTCATCCAGGTCCACCTTCTTGACCTTAAGGGGATCATTGAAGTCGGCCACATGGGGGTCATTGAATGCGATATGTCCGTTCTCCCCGATTCCCATACACACGATATCCACCGTCACGGAGTCCAAAATCTCCGTATATCTTCTGCAAGCCTCTTCCGGAGCCGCATCGGAGCCGATATAGTCCACGCTCGCGAAAGGCACCTTGTCAAAAATGGCTGAACGGAGGAAGTTCCCGAACCCCTGCGGGGCATCTGAAGGAAGATTCACATATTCATCCATGTGGAGTGCATGTATCCTGCTCCATTCTATCCCATCATTATCCGCAAAGGCCGACAGGAATTCATTCTGCGACGGTGCTGCCGCAAATATCATATAAATGTCATCCTTGACAGAAAGAAGCCTCTTTATGCACGCCGCCACATCATCGGCAGCCGCCTTTCCCATATTCAGGCGGGTATCATATACCCTGACATCCAGAAGGTCTGCCTTGAAATTTCTTATAAGCATATTTCTCAATAAATTATGTTTCCGTTGATTATTGTCCTCCTGACATTTATGTCTTCATCGAATATCACGACATCCGCATCCTTGCCCGGGGCGATGGTCCCTTTCCGGTCCAAGACTCCCATAACACCGGCGGGATTGGCCGTGAGCATGCGGACCGCATCCGATATGCCGCATCCTGCGGTTTTCACCATAGTCGACACCAGACGGTCAGCAGTGGCCACGCTTCCGGCAAACGCGCTCCTGTCCATCAGTTTGGCCACCCCGTCCTCAACTATCACTTCCTGTCCTCCGGCCAGACCGCCGAGGATGCTTTTACCCTCAGGCATACCTGCGGCTCTCATAGAGTCTGTGACCAATGATACCTTTCCGACACCTTTTATCTTGAGAAGGAGTTTCAGGAGGTCTTCCGGAACATGAATCCCGTCCGCGATGATTTCCACGTCCATACCGTCCTGCCAATATCCGTATTCAACCGTACCGGCAAACCGGAAGGCATTGCGGCGCGAGACCGTACTCATGCAGGAATAGAAATGCGTCATAAGCCTCGCCCCTGCCCTGAAGGCGGCGTCACATTCACCGAAAGTGGCATTGGTGTGCCCGATGGACGCCACAATACCCCTTTTCATCAGTTCCGCCGCGAACTCGGAAGCTCCGTCAAGTTCCGGAGCGAAGCTCCACCTTGCCAGGTCCGGACAACGCTCCAGGATTTCCATATATTCCTCACGCTTCGGGCATCTCAGCCAGCGCGGGTCCTGCGCTCCGGCAAACAGCGGACTGAAATAAGGCCCTTCAAGGTGCATCCCTCCGAAAGCGGCACCGTCACGGTTCTCCGCCACGGCTTTCCTGTATGTCTCAAAGGAGTCATACAGGTCCTCGTCCGTGCTCGTAAGGGTCGTGGGGTACAGGAGGGTGGTCCCGTGCATGGCATGTGTCCTGGCAGCAGTCAGATAGGCCCCGACCGTACCGTCCATGAAATCGGCGCCTCCGGCCCCATGAGTGTGCATGTCGATAAAGCCGGGACTGACATAGTCGCCTTCGGCATCTATGACCTCCGAACCTGGAGGAACATTGTCAACGACCCCCTTTATAGTTCCCCCGTCCATTACAAGGACTCCGGAACATATCCCGTCGGGCAAAATGATTTTCCCGTTTACAATAGATGTTACCATTTTTCTATCTTGAAACCGTAAGTTGCATAAAACACCATATAGACAAAGCAAGGTATCAGAAGCCAGTAGGAGGACTGAAGGCCGATATGGTCGGATACATAGCCGTAGAGGAGCGACAGCACTGCATTCCCGCACAGGGCCATCACAAGGAGCGAGGACCCCATGCTCGTCCATTTGCCAAGCCCCCTTATCGCGAGAGGCCATATCCCGGCATATATCAGAGAGTTGGGTATGCCAAGCAGGACAAGGCTCCAGATGGAAGCCTCCTGGGGAAGCACGAAGACAAGCACGGAAAGTATAAGTCCCGTGACAGTGCAGACGACAAGGGCTTTCTGCTGGGTGATATGCTTCGGGATCACGATGACTCCCAGAAGATATCCCGACAATATGCATATCAGAGTATAGGACGGGAACACCTTTGCAGCCTCAAGGCTCATGCCCATGCCCTGTGCATAACCTATTATAGTGCTGACCGATATCTGCTGACTTCCGAGATGGGCGAACAGCGCGATCACTCCAAGCACAAGATACGGATAACGCCACACGGATTTCCTTGCCTCCCCTGTTTCGGCCGTGCGGTTGTCCATATCCGGATTTATGTCCCTGATCGGAGACTTGTAGAAAAGTATCCCGAACACGAACAGTATGACGGAAAGTATTGCATAAGGGACAATCACTCCCCTTATCATTTCATCCAATGCCATGTCCTTTGCGGCCCCGGCAAGAAGGCCGGCTTCCACCTGCTCCATGATTGCCTTGTCCTCCGGACGTATCACGAGGGCCGCGAAGAGGAGAGGGGCTATGATGCCTGCGAACTTGTTGCAGATACCCATGACGCTTATACGCTTTGCCGCGCTTTCATGGGGACCGATGATGGTCACGAACGGATTCGCCACCGACTGGAGTATGGCAAGGGCGGTACCGATAGTAAACAGGGCCAACAGAAAGAAACCGTAAGTCCTCGTGAGCGCGGCCGGCCAGAACATCAGGGCTCCCGCCGCCATGACCCACAGCCCGATGAGCGTACCTCGCTTATAGCCGACTTTCCTGAGCAGGAAAGAAGCCGGAATTGTCATCACAAGGTATGCTATATAGAATGAAAATGTCACGAGATAGGTCTGCACCCCGCTTTTCAGTTCACAGGCCACCTTAAAATAAGGGACCAGAATCGAGTTTACCCATGAGACGAGACCGAAAATGAAGAACAGGCACCCCAGCATCCCGAGGGACATATAATATTGACGCTTATTTCCCATACAAGACCGTGTATTTATGTGGTTATCGTTGTTGTCTTGCAAAGATATACAGGCCTATTATACTTTTAGCGGAAAATAACGAAATTCAATATTCAAAAAACGCAATTATTGCTTCTATATTCCATCGGGGAACAACCTTTATACTTCCTGAAGACTCTTGAGATATTTATGCAGTCCCTGAAGCCCGCCTCGTACGCGATATCGGATACGGGACGGTCCGTGGTGAGAAGCAGATGAGAAAAGTATTCTATCCTGTCAGATATTATATACTGATATATGGTGATTCCCATGGCCTTCTTGAACCTCATTTCCATACACCTCCTTGAAAGAGGCACCATGCCGAACAACGACTCCATTGAAATGTCAGAATTATAATTGTCATCTATATATCTGACAAGCTTCTCGACATAGGGGTCAGAGATGTCATAATGCTTGGTGGATTCCCTTTCCACTACACCTATGGGGTTTACGACAACATTGAAAGGCGTATGTTCATTTCTTCGTACCATTTCATGAAGCTGCTTGCAAGTCATATATCCGCCCTGTTCCACATCCAGCTTTATGGACGATATCGGAGGGTCCGATATGCCGCACAGCAATTCGTCATTGTCCACCCCGAGCAGAGAAACATCCTCAGGTATACGTATCCCGGCCATCCTGCATATCTCCGTAATGACCAAGGCGTGGGCGTCGTCGCAACAGAACAAGGCCACAGGCTTCGGAAGGCTTCGCAGCCATTCCAGGACATCATCCCTGTCATAGGAGTCTGACGGACCCACCTTATAGGAATAGAATTTTCCTCCCATTTTCGACACCTCGTCCTGAAAACCGCCACATCTTTCTTCCGACCAGATTATGTTCCTGACACCGAAAAACGCATAGTCGATAAAAAGCTTCTTCTTGAAATAACGGGCTGCAAGACGGCCCGTGCCGTCATAGTCTCCCGTGAGATTGGAATATACGTCGCTCCTTGTCTTGTTGTTCTGCAGGACTATCGGGATGTTCAGGCGGCTCAGGAGATTCACCTTCACCTCGTCCCACCTCCCTATTATAGCGTCGGCCTTCCATGTCCTGGCCCATTCGAGTATCCACTTTTCCTTGTCACGCACCCAGCTGAAGTCCGACGGCATGCGATAGAACATCCAGGGACCGTTCTCCTTGGAGTATCTCATCATACCGCGAAGCAACCTCCGGTCAAACTCGCTGGCACAGTCTATAAGCAAGATAACTTTCAACATAATGCCCAAAGATAAGAAGAATCCGCTTGCTCCAGGTACAATCAAAATAAAATTTGATGTATATTTGCGCTAATGCGCAAATATAGGATGCGGTTCGGCAAAGTCAATCAAACAAGTTTGTTGATTTTGCTCTCACCTTTGACTATATTTGCCATCCATCCGGAAGACGGATCAAATAATAACATTAACAATTAAACCAATTATCATGAACAAGGCCATAAGACTCAGGCTGATAATAATGAACTTTTTCCAATGGGCAGTCTGGGGAGCCTATCTTACCTCTATGGGAAGCTACCTTGTATCGGTAGGTCTCGCAGCGAAGATAGGTCTTTTTTATGCAATGCAGGGTATAGTCTCGATATTTATGCCTGCTATTATGGGTATCGTTGCAGACAAGTTCATTCCGGCCCAGAAACTTCTGGGAATATGCCACGGTGTGGCAGGAGCGGCTATGCTGGCGGCCGGATACTATGGAATGACGGCAGGCAGCGGGACAGAATTCGGTATACTCTTCACTTTGTATGCAGTCAGCGTGGCATTCTATATGCCGACCATCGCCCTTTCAAACTCCGTCGCATTCCAGATTCTGGCAAAGAACGGATTTGATACCGTCAAGGATTTCCCTCCGATCAGGGTATTCGGAACAGTGGGCTTCATCTGCAGTATGCTTTTCGTGAACTTTATGACAGACGGCAACGGAATACAGTTCCAGCACACATACAACCAGTTCATCGTATCAGGAGTACTCGGTGTAATTATGCTGGCCTTCTGCTTCACACTGCCTAAATGTCCTGTAGGAAAGAGCGAATCACAAAGTATCGCGGACGCACTCGGAGTAAAGGCATTCACGATGTTCAAAGACCGCGGAATGGCGACGTTCTTCATCTTCTCCATGCTCATAGGAGTGGCACTCCAGATCACCAACGGATTTGCAAATCCTTTCATATCGCATTTCAAGGAGCTTCCTGAATATGCTGACACCTGGGGTGCACAGAACGCAAATGCCCTTATATCGATTTCGCAGATGTCGGAGACTCTCGGCATTCTGCTGATACCTTTGGCAATGAGATTTTTCGGCATCAAGAGAGTCATGCTCATCTCAATGCTTGCGTGGGTTCTGCGATTCGGACTTTTCGGACTGGGAAATCCAGGAGCAGGAGTATGGATGTTCATCCTTTCCATGATTGTCTACGGAGTAGCATTCGACTTCTTCAACATCTCGGGAGCACTGTATGTGGAGCAGCGTTCAAACGACAACATAAAATCAAGCGCACAGGGTCTCTTTATGCTGATGACCAACGGTATAGGCGCAACGCTCGGAACCCTTACGGCACAGGTTGTCGTCAACCATTTTGTATACGACGCCGCCCAACCTGACTGGAGTGCAGCCTGGTATGTATTCGCAGGCTATGCGGCTGTAATAGCAGTCCTTTTCCTTATCTGCTTCAAGGATCCGGGCAAAGGACCATATAAAAAACTTGCTTAAAGAAGCACATTATCATAAAAAAGGGAGCTTCTGCCAAGCTCCCTTTTGTGTTTTATATCCCGTGACTACTCTTCAGGAAGGAACATCGGATCCCAGGCAGGGAGACGCTCCGGAGTGCCTTCAAGCATTTCAAGAACATCCGCCGGCACATATTTCTTCTCTGCCACAAGGCGGAACATATATTCATTGAACCACTCGTCAGTCATTATAAGACAGCCCTTGTAGCCGGCTGACGGTCCCCAGCTGTTCTCCACCATCCATTTGCAAGGCTTTCCGCTTTCCTTGTCAATGTCGACGGCTATCAAAGTCATCGCGTGGGACGATCCGCTTGCGTGGGTCATAACCCTCTCTTTCTTGTCCATACCGAAAGTGACTCCCATAAGCGACTCGTAATCAAAGTTCGCAAGGTCAAGGGTACCGTTTGTACGGCTGAGGAACTTGCCGACATCACAGGAGAAGTACATTGCAGTATTGTCCTTGATGGAAGCTATGGCTATCTCCTTGATCCTGTCTACAGGAAGATTGACATACAGCCAGTTGTGTCCGTCATAAACGTGCCTGTCATAGTCGATTTCATAGACTTTGCCATATTCGCGGCAAGGGTCGTTCATTATCATCACATAATTGTCCTCAAGATTTTCACCGAGGTACTTCTCATAGAATCCCTTAGGGGTATATTTTTCCTTTGAGACGATTTCACCCTCCTTTCCGCATCTTGCCCATTCGAATTCCACCGGAGGTTCACCCAGACAGAGCACAAGCATCCTGTAGATTTCAGACAGCATATCCGTTTTCATCTGAGCAAGCTTCCTGTCCGCCTCCGCTATGGCAGAAGCCTTTTTGCGGCCTGACAGATTTTTGTCCACAGCAGCGGAATATGCGTCTCTCAGTCTCAAGCCGTCCTCCCTCAATTTGAGTTTAAGAAGCATAGCCATCTGGGACGTATTGTTGCTGCTGAATGTCTCCGGCATAGCCTCAGAAGGCATGACACCATATTTCATAATCAGGTTCGAGACTCCGGTAAACTGTCCTCCGTCACTCAGAGGATTGGAAAAAAGCCAGTCCACTTTTCTGTCATCAAACGGAAGTTCCCTGGTATCAATTACTCCCTGAAGAAAAAGATTGGCCTTCTCCAGCTGGTCATAAAAGAACAGATAGTTCTGAGAGAACTCGAACGACGGCAGGTCATACCTGTCAATCATCTTGGCTCTCAGAACATTAAGTCCGGTAAAGAGCCAGCATCGGCCTGAAGACTTCTGGTCGGTTATACCCTTGGTCAACACCTTGTCGGAAAAATGCGTATCAATCATAGCCGCATTCTCCGAATTTACCGCAAGAACTCCGATTGAAGTCCCTGCAAGGGCATTCCTGATGGCCTTGTCCGAGCTCGTGCCTTTATATCCCTTGCTTATCTCCGCAAGCATTTCCGGAGAGATGCCTCCCTCGGAAGCACCCGCCCTTGACTGCTGGGCAGCGGAATCCACGGCAAAAGCCGTGATTCCGCAAGCCAAAGCAACCAAAAACAATCCTTTCAATTTCATAAGCTATACTACTTGAAACCTTTCGGTACTTTTGTAAAGACCTTGCGTATCTTCTCCATATCAAACTTAGGAGTACGGTCATAATTGTATATACCGTTCTGCTCCTGCTCCACGTCAGTCAACTGAGTATAGCAATATCCGCAGATATAGTCATAGAAAAGTATCGCATCTGTAAGCCCTTCAAGTCTCTCGTAGAATTCATCAAGAGTCTTCGGAGCATTGCCATAGCCCCAGGAAATCTCAGAAAACTCCTGTCCTACGACCCATTTGATTCCGCCATACTCGTCAAGGATGAACGGCTGGCCTTCATATTCGACTTCCCTGTTCTTGAGGTCAAGCTGAGGTACCTTGCCGTCCTTAAGCCTCATCCACTCCTTGAACTTTTCAACATCCTGTTCATACTGATGTACAGAGAATACATCCGTCTGTGGGACAGTATGATAGTTGCCGCTCACATCGTGGCAAGGCCTGTAATCAAGATTTTTGGTAAGCTCATATACGTCTTCCACCATTCTGCATGCCTCACGTGCCGCTTCCCTGTTGTCAGGAAGCTCCCAAGTCTCATTGAACGGAGTCCACATAATGATTGACGGATGGTTTCTGTCGCGTACGACAGTCTCTTCCCACTCCGTGAGGAAGTTGCGTGCACTCAGAGGCTTGTTGATGTTCGCACCCCAGCTTGCCGACTCGCCCCAAGTCAGATATCCGAGCTTGTCCGCCCAATAGTGGAAGCGCGGTTCAAAGACTTTCTGGTGAAGACGCGCTCCGTTGAAACCTGCCGCCATAGAAAGTTCGATGTCATTCTTCAAAGCCGCGTCGGAAGGAGCTGTCCATATACCGTCAGGATAGAATCCCTGGTCCAGCACAAGGCGAAGATATACAGGTTCGTTGTTGATATACAGACGGTTGCCTACGATATGCACTTTTCTCATACCTGCATAGGAGCATACGTGGTCAAGCACCTTGCCGTCTGATGAAAGCACATCAAATTCAACATCATAGAGGAACGGATTTTCAGGAGACCAGGTCTTTACCTTTTTCAGAACTATTTCAGCGTGAGTCTGCGCTGATGCCGGAACGGTCTTCTCCCCGACTACCTTGCCGCCGTCTTTCACCCTGATACGAAGCTTCTGTCCGTCTGAAAGGCCATAATAAGACGGTTCAAACACAAAACGGCTCTGGTCCAGATCCGGAACCACATACACATCCTTCAATCCGGTCTTCGCCACAGGCTCCATCCATACGGTCTGCCATATACCCGTAGTGCGTGTATATTCACATCCGAATGAAGCAAAGCGTCCGCACTGCTTTCCTTTGGCATATACCCCTGAACGCTCATCGTCCTCTACACGTACCACCAGGTTATGTGTACTTCCGGCGGTCACCAGACGTGTAATGTCAAGGGAAAAAGAAGACGAGCCGCCCCAGTGGCGTCCTGCAATCTTTCCGTCAATATATATGGAGGCGATATAGTCAACAGCACCGAAATGCAGAATCACCCTTTTGCCGTCCCAGTCCTGAGGAACCGAAATGGTACGCTGATACCACATTTCAGGAATAAAATCCTTGAATCCGACTCCGGAAAGTTCACTCTGAGGAGTAAAAGGCACTATTATCCTGCCGTCAAATCCTTCACTGGCAACATAATTCTTTTCCATTCCGGAACGGGAGAAGTCAAAAGTGTAACTCCATTCTCCGTTGAGATTGATCCAGTCGGTCCTTTCAAACTGCGGTCTCGGATACTCCGGACGAGGCTGCGCTTCCCCGGCTGATGCAGCAAACGTTACTGCCAGGCCAAGGGCAAGGGCTGATAAAAATTTCTTCATACTAATTAATTTTATTGTTATAACTAAGTTTATTCAGAGACAGGGAATGCGGAGATCCTGAGTCTTGCCGCTCCCATAGGAACAAGAGTAATGTCATCCACCCTTTCAGATTTCACCGCATCTTCATAAGGAAGTACACCGCACAGACCGTATTCATCGATTTTCCACCCGGGCACCAGCCTTCCTCTGGCCTTAAACTCCATAGGAACGGAAGAAAGAGTGAAAGGGTTGTCGTCAGAAGGCCACTCCCTGCGTTCAAGCACAAAAGGCGCATCTGTTTCAAGTGCATAATTCCATTTTCCTGCAGGATATATTTCATACGACGGCCACGCCGAGACATCGGCACCGCTCTGCCATTTGGAATCCCAGATAGCTGTCTCGGTGCTTAGCTTGCGTTTATATTCTTCCTCTATTTTCAGGGAAAGGGTAAGAGGTCCGTAATTTATGCTGACACTGTTTTTGTTGACCTGCCATCTGCGTGACGAATAATCCATCGGAAGATTCAGGACCACTTCGTCCCCGTCGCTCCACTCCCTTTCGATACGGAGATATTTCCCCGGAGCAAGACCGGAAGCGTATGTTTTTCCATTGACAGTCAAAGAGGCACCGTTGCACCACTGCGGAATGCGGAGATACAGAGGGAAGCTGACATTTTTCTCCATATTGAAGACAAAGCGTGTCTTTTCCTCAAAAGGATAGCAGGTATTTTCCCTGACAGTTATTTCAGTCCCGTCACCTGCCTTTATCTTTGCCTTGCAGGCATTGTACAATACCGCGGCTACACCATTGTCTGGAGTCGCCAGAATAAGATGTTCGGCATAGTAAGGCCATCCGAAACCGTGATTATGCTGGCAGCAGCGGCTGCTGAACGGATTCATAGCCAGAAAAGGACCGGCATTGTCTATTCCGGGATGATGATTGCCCGAGTCGCTCAACACCATATTCGGACAAGTGAGATAACGAAGTGATTTGTAGTCCGGCATAAAGGCGGCCGGAAAGCTGTTGAATGCGATATCCTCACAATTCTCCGCCCAATACGGGTCTCCGGTAATCAGAAGCATAATCTCGTCCGATGCCATCTGCTCCGCAAAACCGCAGGTCTCGGTCCCCTGGCGCGGATCAAAGAATCCTGTTCTGGCGTTTTCATCAGCTCCGAACATTCCGCCCGGCACCTGCCCGAAAGCACGGCGCACAAGACTCTGTACATTGTAGCTTGCCGAAAGCATTGAGGAGTCTTTTGTGAACATATAATATGTGGCAGGCTCACGTACGCCCTGGGCAATATTTACATTGTGCCAGTTCGGGAGCTGCGTGGACTTTGTCCAGTCAGCCGTATTCCGGTGTATCTTCCCGGCGAGCGCGAGAAGCGATTCGTCACCTGTACGGTTGTAAAGCCATACTACACTCCAAAGGTTGTCCCCTCCACGGCTGTTCTCCCAATAGCTTGACAGAAAATCCTCGTCCTTTACCGTAAGCAGGAAATTGCAGTATCTTGTCATAAAATCTATGACACGGCTGTCTCCGGTGTATTCATAATATGACTGCATAATCCAGAGCACGATCATATTAGGCCAGAAATCCTGTTTTCCATTGTTGAGATATGCCGGGCCGAAATTTCCGTCTTCGCGCTGGCCCGCCAATATGGCCTCTATCCAATATCCAGTCTCTTTCAGAAGCCTTTCATCCTTGAGAGCGTATGCCATATTGCCATAGCCACGGAGCCAATAAGGCACTTCTTCCCAGCCCCATTCTCCTCCGTTGGTCAGCCAGGCGTTGTTTTCCTTCTGCAGCCATGCGCTGATTTCTCCAAGATGTCCGCAAAGGCCGTCCTTCTGCAATTCAAGCTGCTTTCTGATCCAGCCCTCCGGCTCAATGCTTCCTGCGGGCAGTTTGATGAACTGCTGAGGCTGAAGCGGCTCCCTGTTGCTTACATAATAATCATTATATGAATCCACCGGCATACGGTCCACGGTCTGTATGTCCATTTTTCCGGCACAGGACACACACAGGACAGATAAAAACAGAATTGTCCTTTTCATCAGCATTATAATTTTGAAAATCGTCCGGAACCGCTCAGTCCGGACAACGGGATTTCACAAACACTTCCAACGGGCACATATAGAGTCAGGAGCAGACATATTTATGAAGATGCACAGACGTATATATGAGCCGAGGGCCCAAATATAGCCATTATATCCGTGAGTTGAAAATATCTTTTCCCCACAGACAACATTCAATATGAAACCGGAACAATTACAGATTATCTGCCGGGGCTATACAAGGCGGTCAAGATGGCAAAGTATGAGATTGCCTTCATCGTCACGAAGATGCA
The DNA here is from genome assembly GCA_009774765.1 of Bacteroidales bacterium. Taxonomy (GTDB): domain Bacteria; phylum Bacteroidota; class Bacteroidia; order Bacteroidales; family UBA932; genus Cryptobacteroides. The sequence continues at coordinate 21,046 of VSOK01000007.1, read as the reverse complement.
TTCCATTGCCCTGGCAGTAACGGAACCATCTGCAGTCCGCGCACTGCCCTTTTTTCATCCAGGAGCGGTCACGGTAAGGTCCAAAACGGTTTTCCCAGACCTCCGTAAAATCATCATTGTAGATATTGCCCTGGCAATAGTTGGAGCGGATACTCGGACAGGCGGAGATAGAACCGTCAATCAAGACCGAACCTACGGTCATACCTGCCTGACAGGCATACAGATGGTCACGCACTTTCCCTTCATATTCTCCAAGGAATCCCTCACAGCCGTAACTTGCCATAATCCGTCCTTCTGCCCGGGTGTCTTTTATAAACTCCAGCATTCCGCGGAAACGCTCTTCGCTGAGCTGAAGTTCCGGATCCTGCGCAGCACGTCCTACAGGAAAAACCGTAAAAAGCCTCCATTCCTTTACTCCAAGACTTATAAGATATTCCTTGAACTCCGCCAGGCTGTCATAATTGCGGTTATTCACACAAGTGACAACATCAAATTTGACAGTTGGTATTTTTGCGAGCATACCAACCGCCTGTGAAGCATATCTGAAGGCATCCGGTATTCCGCGCATCCAATTATGCTCGGTCTCAAACCCGTCAAGGCTTATGGTCACCGAGTGCATACCGGCACCGAGAAGCATATCAATCATCTTCGGGGACATCAGACGACCGTTCGACACCATTCCCCAAGGAAATTCCATATCATATATTGCACGTCCGCACCGGATTATATCGCTCCGCATCAGAGGCTCGCCTCCGGAAATTATTACCAATATCTTATGCGGATCATATTTCGCGCTGATTTTCTCCAGTACATTCCTGAAGTCTTCAAACGGCATATCCGGATGCACGGACGAGACACGGCAATCACTTCCGCAATGACGGCATTTCATATTGCACCGCAGAGTAGATTCCCAGAAAAGCTGCCGTAGAGGATGCTTGTCGCAGGAATCCTTAACAAGCTGCCTGTTGAGCTCCAACGCAAGACGTTGCCTTATGGACAATCCGGACATTATTCTTCCTCTTTCTGTCCGTCAGCTTCTCCTGAGGACGCCTTCTCGACCTCAAGAATCACCTCGGCACCGAATGTACCGGAACTCCAGTTGCTGTTCTTCGGAGGGTCCGCAATCTTCTCCATTTCAACCAGGCGGAACATATCAGCATAATTTCCGTCCGAAAGAGGGTCAATATCTGTGACCTTGACCATTATCGTCCCGAAATCACCGTAATGACGCCTGCCATCCATAAAAAACGTACCGTCATCCGCCACGACAGTGCTGTCAACGGCATAAGGGATAACCTTCTGCTCGCCATCCACCGTATATACATCCTTCAAAACCACAGCTACACCTTTGACCGGAAGTCTGGTTTCCGCATCAATCACCGAACCTTTGACCTCATACTCGGAATAAGGTGCCCCGTATTCAACCCTACCGCAACCGTACAAAGCGGAAGACAATCCGGTCAGAGCCAACGCCCACCTGCAGAATCTTATGAAAAAATCTTTCATAGCTACAACATTTAATTCTATAATACCAAACGGCACATATATAGATGAAAAATCAGGTCAATTCGTTGCAGAAGCCCACCGCAAGTTTCCTGATGAATAAACTATCAACGGACATCACTTCCCTTTACGTCTCTGAAGGTCGGTAGGATTTTCACCGAAATACTCCTTATAACACTTGGTAAAATAGGACGGTGATGAGAAACCGACCTCGTATGTCACTTCGGCTACGGTCTTCTCGGAAGAAGCAAGCAGGGAGGCGGCACGCTTCAGACGGGCGATGCGCAGGAGTTCCACCGGAGAATAGTTGGGGAGAACCTTCACTTTGCGGTACAGCTGCACACGTCCAAGCCCCATCTTTTCCCCGAGCATCTCCACGGACAAATCCGAATCATGGAGGTTTTCGTCAATGAGTTTGCGGAATCTGGCTGCAAAATCCTTGTCCAGATCACTGACGGACTCTTTCGCCAAAGTCGTATTGTCTCCGAAAAATCTTCTAAGCCGACAACGGTTCTCAATCAGATTTTTAAGACGCACCTGCAACAGACGGGAACTGAAAGGTTTTGATATATATGAATCAGCACCCTGCTCATAGCCGTCTATGCGCTGTTCATCCATAGTGCATGCCGTCAGCATCATCACGGGGATATGCGATGTCTGAAGTTCGTTCTTGAGCCTTCTGCAGCATTCCAGGCCATCCATCACAGGCATCATTACATCACAGATTATGGCATCCGGAACATATTTCATAGCCTTCCTCAGTCCAGTCTGCCCGTCCACGGCCTCAATAACCGTATAATCATCCTTAAGAATGGAGGCTATGTATTCCCTGATATCCTTGTTGTCATCTATCACAAGTACAGTTGTCCCGCTCTCTTGACTGCTTACAGGCTCAACGATATCCGACAGTTCGGCATCGACAGTGCTTGCAGCAATTTTAGGAGTGACCGTCTCCACAGACTCAGACACCATATTGCGTCTAACAGGCAGTTCCACGACAAAACGGCTGCCATTACCTTCTTCGCTATTCACAGTCAAAGTTCCATCATGAAGTTCTACAAAAGCCTTGGTCAAGGCCAGTCCGATTCCAGATCCGGAATGAGTGACATCAATCTTATAGAACATATCGAATACATGTGCTACATGTCCTGCAGACATACCCGAGCCGGTATCAGCCACGCTCAGCACCGCAAACTCCCCATCATCCGAAACTTTGCGGGAGAGACGGACATCGATTGCCCCGTTTTCGGGAGTGAACTTGAAAGCATTCGAAACAAGATTGAAGAACACCCTTTCAATCTTTTCTGCATCAAGATCCATAATCCAGTCCCCGTCATCATCAATTCTGCAGTCAAAGCAAATATGTCTTTTCAAAGCCAGAGACCTGAAATTATTGCACCACTCCTGTACAGACAGTTTCAGATTGACACCGGACAGGGTCAAACCCATCTTTCCGTTTTCATACGTACGAAAATCAAGTATCTGATTTACAAGGCGAAGTAAAATCTTGACATTTTTGTTAACAAGCCTAAGCAGAGAAGTATGCCTTTCGTCAAGTCCCCCCTCTTCAAGCAAAGTCTCCACAGGATCGGCTATCAGCGTAAGCGGTGTCCTGAAATCATGAGAGACATTGGTAAAGAACGTCAACTTCGCATGCGTTGCCTCTTCAAGCTGCTTCGTAAGTCCGACCATCCTGTCCCTCTGCTCCTCCAGCTCCTTTGCCTGAGCGAGAAGCCTGGCATTGAGCCTGTTCCCATTCCAATATGCCCGTATCATAACCACAAGCATAGCTGCAAAAAGCACAATGACCGCAATGACTGAATACAGGATGATTCTCTGGGCAGAATACTTCAACAGATATGCGTCAATCATCCCGTTGAGTTTCTCAACCTTCATATCAAGGTTAAAGATCTGCTCTTCCTGCAGAAGCACGACCCTCGCATTGCTCCGGCTGACCAGAGGAGCCGAAAGTATCGTTTCCCTCTGGAAGTCCCTGCCCTGAAGAATATCCATCGCCACCTGCATCACCTTATCCCCACAAGTCGGATAGATGAACGTAGCGGCCATATCACCTTTCAGCACACGGTCGACACCATTCCCCTCACCAGGCAGGGCATCCACTCCGACAAACAGCATTCCATCAGAAGAAAGTCTTTTTGCTGTCTCCAAAGCCCCTATAGCCATCCTGTCATTATGGGCATATACAATATCCGCATACACCCCTGCCCGAAGCAGAGAGTCCATCAGCGCAGCGGCACTCTCTTCGGTCCAGTCAGAATATACAGTCCCTACCACATCTATCCCTGGATATCCATCCACTGCAGACAGGAATCCTTCATGTCTTTCCACTGCCGGAGAAGAACCTTTCAGCCCGGCAATCTCCAATATCCTTCCTTCTCCGGAGAGCAGTTCAGCCACATATTCACCGACATCATTACCGATTGCAAGGTTATCCCCTCCGAGAAATGCAGTATATTTTTCAGAAGAGCTTTTCCTGTCCACCAGCACAACGGGAATGCCGGCATCGAAAGCCCTCTCGACTGCCGGAGTGACCGCGTCCGCTTCATTGGGAGCCACAATCAGGAGATCGGCTCCTTTCTCAATGAAATAATCTATATCGGCACTCTGCTTGTCATTGTCATCGTCAGCAAGGAGAAACTCCACCTCAACCCCCTCGTAGAACATAGCCTCACGCAGGATTTCAGAGTTCATTTTCTCTCTCCAGTCGTCATCGCTGCACTGGGAAACTCCAATATAATATTGCTTCCTTGTGTCCGAGCATGAAGACACAAGGAAGCATAAGACTGCCAATAGGGTCAATATGTAGTTTTTCATTATCTTTATAATTGATTCTTACAAAGATACGAAAAAGTCAGGATTCCGTGAAACGCTCAGGGAGGACAGGCATCGCGCCATGCTGGGTGCAGACGAAAGCCGAGACCTCAACTGCCAACTTATGAGCTTCGCGTACCGATTTTCCTTTAAGGATAGAAGAAATGAATGCCGCCGTGAACGAATCACCTGCACCGACCGTATCCGCGACTTCGACTACAGGAGTTTCCACGAATGAAACCTCACCAGGCACAAACACATAGCTTCCGTTGACTCCGCAGGTCAGAATCAGCATCTTCAGATTATATTTAGCCAATAGAATCCAGCATTTGTTTTCAAGGTCAATGCCCGGATATCCGAAGAGACGGCTCACTGTCACAAGTTCCTCATCATTAATCTTCAGAATATTGCAGGCTTTCATAGATTCGCACAAAGTCTCTGTGGTATAGAATCCCTGACGCAGATTGACATCAAAGACTCTGTAGCTCTCATCCCCCTGAGGCATAGCTGCCACAAACTTTCTTATTGTCTCACGGGACACGACATTCCTCTGTGCGAGAGAACCGAAACACACAGTCCTGGTGTGCTTTGCCAGTTCCTCAAGTTCAACGGTAAAAGGAATATTGTCCCATGCCACATTTTCTTTGATGTCATACCGGGGCACTCCGTTCGCATCAAGTTCCACTTGAACGGTACCTGTCGGATAAGGAACTTTCTCTATGATGCATTTCAGATTCTTTCCGGCAAAATTTTCAAGAATATCATTGCCGAGAGCATCATCGCCCACAGCACTGACAACACGGCTTTCAAGTCCGAATTGAGATACATGATAAGCAAAATTTGCAGGGGCACCGCCTATCTTCTTTCCTTCCGGCAAGACATCCCACAAAGCTTCTCCCATCCCCACTATCATATTGTTTTCCATTGTATTGATTGTTTTTGTGTTATTTATCAACTATTATGCTTTTCTGATCCTTAAGGTATAGAACAGAAGGTATATCACACCGGCTGTCATCACAGCCACGGCACCAGCCTGGCCGACGGCATCACTTGCGAAGCCCATCGCAAGAGGGAACACCGTACCTCCGAAAAGTCCCATGATCATAAGTCCTGACACCTCATTCTTTTTTCCGGGCATAGAAAGAAGCGCCTGCGAGAAAATTACAGGAAATATGTTGGAATTGCCGAAGCCTATAAGCGAGATGCAGATATATATGGCCATCTTGGTGTCAAAGAAGAACAGTCCGGCCATTGCAGCGAGCATACATACGACACTGAACATAAAGAAAGTCCGGGACGACACCTTGCTCAAAATGAACGAGCCGAAAAGACATCCGGCCGTACGGAATATAAAATACAGGCTCGTAGCGAAACCGGCTTCCTGAAGTGTCATCGAAAGACGCTCCATCAGAATCTTTGGAGCCGTAGTATTAGTTCCGACATCAATGCCAACGTGGCACATGATCCCGAGGAAAGAAAGCAGGATAAACGGCTTTCCGAGAAGGGCAAAGCATGCCTTGAACCCTGAAGCTTTATCCTGGGATTCCTCTTCAATAGGAGTAACGCCCAACAGAAGAATTGCAAGCACGGCAATCACCATATAGACCGGAAAAAGCACCCTCCATCCGAGACCGAATGTCGGCATTGAAGCCGTCGCTCCCCACATCGCAATATAAGGCGCGAGAAAAGAGGCTATGGCTTTCACGAACTGACCGAAAGTCAGGCTGCTCGCAAGTCTTTCCCCACTGATAATATTGCTCATCAACGGATTAAGGGAAGTCTGCATAATAGCGTTCCCTATACCCAACAAAGAGAATGACACAAGCATAATACCGAATCCTTCTCCGAAAACAGGAAGCACCAATGACACAAAGGTCACAATCAGGCTCAGAAGGACTGTATTTTTCCTGCCTATCCTGTTCATCAGAACTCCTGTAGGGACGGAGAAGATCAGGAACCAGAAAAACACCAATGAAGGGAAGACATTGGCCTGGGCATCGGTAAGCCCGAGGTCAGCCTTTACATAATTGGAGGCAATGCCCACCAAATCCACAAACCCCATTGCAAAGAAGCAAAACATTAAAGGGATTAGGGTCACGACTGTATTTTTACTCATAAACAAATGTATTTTCATTTTCATCAAGATTCCCAACCTGACCGGGAATCCCACTCTTCAAGAATGACGGATCTGATTAATAATTATAAATATCCAACGACTTGACGTTATAGCCTCCATCGGTAGCGAAGAAACGGATCGTATCGTACGGCCTTGTCGGGAAAACAAGATTGGTCATAACAAACTTGCCGTCTTCACCGAATATCTCCACGCTTGTCTTGTCCACGAAGACACGGAGAGAAACCGTCTTGCCCATATTGACAGGAGCCACGGTCACGGCAGGAAAATCCCTGCTGAAATCAACCTTCCCGCTACTTGTCCTGTCCATTACAAACTGTCCTTTGGACATATCATAATGACATTTCACCTCTTCTCCATTATCATTGCATAGAATGAACCCTATGGATTCCTTTGCGCTCGTAGTCTTTATCTTTACTTCAAATTCAAAGGCTCCGTCAGGATTTTTGAGGAAATCATTGACAACAGATTCTCCACCTGCGACTGTGAAAGGCTCCTTATGAATGCAATCTTTACGTAGAGTTTCAACTTCTTTTACAGGTATGGTCCTGATATATGCCTCACCGTCATTGACATAAAGTTCCAATTCACGAGGAAGGGTGTTCACTCCCCGGTACTGCATCACAGGAAGCTGTGCCTGATACTGCCAATTGCTCATCCATCCGATGGCGACAATCCTGTCTTGGACTCCCGACCATGTTACAGTGGCATAGTTGTCCTTTCCCCAATCAAGCCATTTGGTGACAGTCGGAGATTCGTTCACAAACTTCTTTCCATTGAACCGTCCAACAAAATACTGGGCAGCGCTGCCTCCGAAAGGACCTCCAGGATTGATGTTGCAAATCAGCACCCATTTCTTTTCATCAGTGCCATATATCGGCATCTCTATCAGGTCCGGACACTCCCACACACCCCCATGGGCACCATCCCGCAGGCCGAATGAACTTTCGTACGACCATTCCTTCAGATTTGGCGAAGAATATATCAGCATCTCCTGTCCTGCTGCAAGAACCATCACCCAATGTTTCCCCGGAGCATACCAGAACACCTTCGGGTCACGGAAGTCTCTCAAATCAGAAGTCAAGACAGGGTTATTGTCATATTTGACGAATGTCTTGCCATTGTCAGTGCTATAGGCAATACTCTGCGCCTGTACATCGCCCCACGGAGTCGGCTTGGCAGAAGTGTAGAAAGCCACTACCGCCCCCTCACCGAAACCTGATGTATTCTCGGCGTCCACCACGCATGAGCCGCTGAATATCGTTCCCCAAGCATCAGGAGAAAGAGCAATTCTTTCATCCGTCCAAGTCACAAGGTCCTTACTGGTTGAATGCCCCCAGTGCATATTGCCCCAAGTAGATCCATAAGGATTATACTGATAATAAAGGTGATAGGTACCATCTTTATAGAACATCCCGTTAGGGTCGTTCATCCAGCCGTATACAGGAGTATGATGGTAGACAGGTCTCCAGTATTCTCTGTTGGTCTTATCAAACGTATCTGAAAGAGTCATATATTTCCAGCATACAGAAGGAGCAGGCATGCCCTGGACGTCTATCTTTATATCTTTACCTGCAAAATCCGAAAGATCGAGAGGTACGATATAGTCCACCCGTTCCCTTGCAAGACGGATATTGATCTCCCGTCCCAATATTTTCCTGTTGGCGGAAACGACATACAATTTCGCCTCAGGAGCATTGTCCTGGACAGGAAGGAGAAGATATCTTTTCGCAGAAGCGATATTTACAATATTCTGTTCATTGGCAAGATGGAGAATCTCAAGTGCTTTTACGGATGCTGACGCATCCAATGAAAACAGACAGGCACAAGTCAATAAGGTTATCAGCAGATTATTCATTTTTGTGGTTTTTTAACTGTCGCAAAGATATACGGAAACGGTAACAGATGACGTAACATTTGTTACCGTTTGTATCACTATTGTTGCCTTACCGAAATATCCGACACCTCGACAGTCCCGCCATAATTATTTATGGACCAGCAATTAAGGTTCATCCCATAAATTCTGTTGGTATAGGCGACATTGTCATTTATATACATTACAAGGACAGAATTGTCGGTATATACGGATATATCGTAGGTGTTGTCATCCGGTACAGGGAACAGGTAACTGTCAATGCCGTCAACAAATCCTTTTCCGTCCTCACCTTCTTCCTCGAAATTGATTTTCCTGTTGACGCCTTCGGGATTTATCACCATAGTATAATATTTCCCCGAGTCAGTTCCACGCACTACCGACACTCCGAACTTGTCGGAAGGAGTTGAGGTCCTTACAGTAAACGATATTTTATTCGCTACACCGAGACGGTTGAAAAGCACATAAGAATCACCGTTAAGGGAGAATCCGTTTTCTGTGACCGTTACCCCTCCATCGCTCTGAGCCATTACCTTGACTTCCTTGTTCTTTGTGTACTTCCTGTCAATGCCGGGCACCATCCCAAGACTCAGGCTTCCGTCATCATGCTGGACAAGCCTGTGTGCCACAAGGTTCCCTGCCCATTCCGGCTCGTTGGGAGCCGCACCGGTCTCGGTATTGTCCTTCCCTTTACGCGTCGGACACCATCCCCACATATAACGATCCGTTCCATCAGAAGCTGTCTTGCCGGCATAGAATCCCCTCGAATCCAGGAAACCTTCATGGCCGTCAGGCCATTTCGGACTGTCTCCAGCCGTAGCCGCCTTGAGTTCATCCAAAGTCCTCCCTTTGAAATACTGCACCTTACGGATAGCCGAATGCATCTCGGAATACACCAGATACCACCAGTCCCCCATCTTGAAAATGTCAGGACACTCGTAGAACCTGTCCCATACCATCATCATAAAATCTCCTGCGAACGTCCAGTCGACAAGATTATTGGAGGTGTACTCCACAAGCCAGCCCTTACCGCTTTTCCTTGTTGCCACAACCATATGCCAAAGCCCATTGTCATCAGCAAAGACAAACGGATCGCGGAAGTCGTTCTTGCTGCATCCGTTGTCCTCGCCCTTGATGTAGACCCGCCGGTTCTTGGTCCATGTCCTGAAATCCGGCGAAGTGGCAAGCATTACCACCTGGCCGCTTTCCTCAGCCGTAGGCTGATATTTATTTCCTGTATAAAAGGTATAATACAGTTTGTCGCTTTCATTGTAGACAGTACATCCAGTACCTATTGCCGCATCCTGTTCTTCTGCACTTCCGCAACCTACCAGCTCGCCAAGAGATGTGTATGCACCTCCGTCCACAGTGCTTACTCCCCATATAGGATGATAGGTGGCCGCAGGGTTAGGACGGAAGTCCTGCAGATAGAGAATCTTGAAATCTTTCGCAACAGGATCATAGAACGGCATAGGATCGCCTACGAAACCGGCCCGCGGTTTATAATATGTATGGAAGCCTGGAGCATCCGAAGAGGCATAGTATCCCGCTGTCCCGTCCCAGTCCTTCTGAGTAATGACAGGATCCATCTTGGAGCATCCGGAAAGAGCAAGGATAACCGATGGGATTATTGTATATATCATTTTCATATTTCTTCTGTCTTTATGAGATTCCCGATACAACCGGAGAGGTCCCGGATTGACTTATGGTCATTCCGAAATTTTTCCGGAATATCTTATTTACATAAATAATTGATTGTGTTCTTGGCAAGCTTTTCCATGTTGCCGAAATATTCATTGTCGGCCCCGTTCCTGTCATACCATTCAAACGCCGGTGTTCCTATCGTGATAACGGTTCCGCTTGTCTTTCCGGCCATTTCGCGAGGCACAAATTCAGCAATGGTGACACGGTTGGCATCGCCATCCCTGTCGCTCGCCAGAGGAATCGCACCAGTCTGCGATTTCCAGCCGTCAAGACCTTTGTAAGGCTCCCAGTCAATACCCCACTGAAGCGTACGGCCGGTGGTAAAGCATCCTGCAGAACGGAGAAGGATCTTTCCATCCTCCGCTGAAAGCCCCTCGTAGACTTCATGATTTTCAGCCCCGGCATATACAGTGAATCCGTCAGGGGAAAGAAGAGCTGTCTGCTCTCCGGTAAACTCGTTATTCGGTCCTTTCTGGTCCAATGCGACTCTCCACACATCATTGATATATCTCGCGCCATCCCTTGAAGCCAGTATATTTCCTCCCCTGGAGTAGTAGGAATTGATCTGATCCCTTGTGTCCCAAAGCATGCCCGGCCAGTCGGTCCAGTCAAAGTGACACCATATCATCTTGTATGAATCAAGTTTTACCGTACCGTTCTTTATGTCATCCAAATAGACGTATGTAATATTAGGAATATTCTTGAAGGCCCACTCGGCCGCCGCCCTGGCCTCGTCCCCCAAAAGGTCAACGGAAGGTCTGATACCGACAAATGCCTTAGGCTCTATGGACATGTCGTTCTTTATCACATTGACGGTATATACGGTAACGGCGGTATTATATGTAACCTTAATCTTCACCGGTCCGGTAAAATCAAGGATATCGCCGATTTTCCTATCCACAACGGTTCCTTCAGGAACAGTATAGGCAATGCCCATAGCTGTCACATCAGCATCGAAGGGAACAAATACGTTTATGACATTCCCGTCTATGCTTCCAGTATATTTTCCGTCAAGGACAAATGAAAGAATCTCAGCCTTGTCACGCTTTGCTGTCACTGTATAATCCGAGAACACATTCCCGCTGGTCACTGTCATAGTATGAGGGAAATCCATATTCAGAATATCCCCTGCAGACATATCGGCTACAGCTCCATCCGAAATTTCAAGTCCCGTAACAACCATTCCTGAAGCATCATAGTCAGAAGGAATGGCAACTGTAACCTTGCCTGCCACCCTGTCTATGACTCCATAATATTCATTGTCCAATGTCAAGGCAAGGAGGTCCGTTTCCCCTCCGAGGGAGAGATGCTCACGCTCCCTGGCACATCCGGCCAACATAACGGCTATCGGAAGCAAAAAAAGTATATTACTGATAATCTTTTTCATCTTGTCATAAATTATATGGTCTACTCCCATCCTCCGCAGTTCTGAACATATCTGCCGTCACTGGCTGCAATCTGACTATAAGGAATCGGGAGATATTCGTTCTTGTCCGCAGTAAACGAAGCATTGCTGTAGATATTGCAGTCGTCAGCTTCTCCCGCATAATACCCGGTAAGCACTTCCTTGGCATCACCCCATCTCACCAGGTCGAAGAAACGGTCGCTCTCCATCGCAAGTTCCAGTCTGCGCTCAAACTTCAACATCCTAAGGGCTTCGTCTTTGCCGTATGTGCCATCGTAAGGCCGGATATTAAGATGTACTCCGTAATCGGCTTCATAGTTTGAGATAGAACCGATGCTCGCCTTCGCCCTTTTCCGAAGACGGTTAATCAGACTTACCGCCTCATCCGTCCTGCCGTCATCAAGCTGTATGAGAGCTTCCGCGCGCATCAGGAGCACATCCGCATAACGTATAACGATATGGTTCATCGGAGTCCCCCACCACGAACCTTTTATAAGATATCCGCTGTCGGGGTCTACATTATGCTTAAGGGTAACATAATAACCGTATGTGCCGTTGCTGAGGCTACACAAAGAGATGCGGTCCAACATAAATTTTGCATTGAATTCATAAGGCAGACCAGGCATCCCGACCGTAAGGAAAAGCCGAGGGTCGGCATAGTCCGACATTTCATAGTCTTCATCATTGAAGGAATCAAAAAGAGGATGACCGTTCTCATCGGTCCTGAAAGCATTCACGAGATTCTGGCTCGGTTTATAGAAATCACATCCTCCATCAGTCACTCCCGGAATATTAGGGACAATAAGCCCCGTAGACCAATTGCAGTTACCGTTCTTTGTTCCGTCATTCATTGAGTACTGCATCGCCCAAAGAGACTCGACTCCGTTTTCATACTCCTGTTCCGGACGGAAGTTATTGTTGAAATCCGGCTCCAGGCCAAATCCTCCAGCCGTCATTATGGACTCCTCCGTGTACATCACGACTTTCTTCAAATCCTCAGCATCTATGGAAGTTACCTGATTGGTAGCGGAATCATCCTGCCTGTACGCCTTATAGAGATAGGTCTTTGCAAGATACGCAGCGGCTGCAGCCCTGGTCGGACGGCCCTTGTCTGCCTGTACGGCAGGAAGATTGTCGTATGCAAACTGAAAGTCATCAGCAATCAGCTGCCACCCCTCATCATTGGTGTAAGTATTGTTTGACAGGTAGTTGTATTCATCAGGACTAATGTTTTCATCCACGACAAAAACAATCTTCTTGAACAGCTGCTTCAGCAAAAAATGGCCGTGGGCGCGGAGGAACCTCATCTCTCCGATACGCTGATATTTCTGCGGATACAGATTCTCATCCGTCTGCGCCAAAAGTTCAAGGGCCGTATTCACACGGGAAATGGCATTGTAGAGCCTCTGCCATATATCGTTGATATTCCAGGCCGTGGTCATAATACCTGTGGAGATTTCCAGCGAATGGAACACGTCCCCGTCCTCTGTTCCGTTTCCTCCCTTGTATGCGTCATCGGAGCGTACATCGTAGTTCCACAGAGAGAATGAAGAGTTGATATCTTCCGCCGTAATCCATACGGCGTATGCAGAAATTACAAGGTTATCCACATAAGCGGGATCCTTCAGCTTATCGTTGTCCAGCGTTCCCTGAGGCGTCTGGTCGTCAAGAAAAGAACAGGCACTCGCTGCAATCAGGAGGAACAGGCCGTATATTATATTTTTCATTTCTATTTATGTTTATGGTCCGGGTATCAGAAACCGATATTTATACCGAAAGTAAGGTTCATAGGGATAGGGTAGCCGAAATTAGGGTTTTCCGGATCTACGCCCGTGAATTCGGCACTCTTGACAGTCAGCGCATTCTGCGCGCTCAGATAGAGTCTGCAACGTGTCATCTTCATTTTCTCGACAGCTTTCTGAGGAAAATTGTATCCGATCTGGATATTCCTCAGCTTCAAGAACGAACCGTCCTCGATGAAATATGTAGACACTCTCTTCTCGTTGTTGATGTCGCTCCTTGAAAGGGCCGGAATATCAGAATCAGGATTCTGCGGTGTCCAGGCATCGAGAAGCCTTGTGCCCTTGTTCAGAAAACCGATATTGAGTCCGCTCCATAGGTCCGTCTCTTTCTTGAGGTCGCTTATTATCTGGACGCCCTGCACACCCTGCCAGAACATCGTAAGGTCAAAGCCCTTATACTGGAAATACAGATTTATACCGTATGTGAAATCGGGAGTCGGATCAAAGATCCAGTCCTGGTCGGCTTCGGTGATGAATCCGTCATTGTTGATATCCCTCCAGCGGATACGGCCCAAGCCTGCGCCTTCCTGCACTGCATGATTGTCAATCTCTTCCTGTGACTTGAAGATGCCGTCTGCAATGTATCCGACCTGTGAACCGTTAGGGAAACCTATGACGCTTTTCACTCCGTTTCCTCCGAATGTACCGTTTGCGGCCACCGTGGACGGAAGTCTGGTGATTTTGTTGCGATATGTGGAAATATTCGCACTTATGTCATATGTAAATCCGGACAGGGTAGTATTGCGGTAACCGAGATTGAACTCAATTCCATGATTGAGCATCTCCCCGGCGTTTGTCCACTGACCGCTGCCCTCTCCCATAGCTGCTATGCCCTGCATAAACACAAGGATATCTGTAGTATTCTTATGGAACCAGTCAAATGATCCGTAGAAACTATCCTTGAACATAGAGAAATCTACACCGGCATTTATCTGGGTAGTAGTCTCCCATTTTATGTCATCGTTTCCGAGCTGGTTTCTCTTGAAACCCGACTGCAGGATACTGCCTCCGTTGGTTCCGGCGATATCATACGATGTTCCGTAGCTCTGTCCGCCGGACTCATTGCCGCCATAGTTCGGCACATAGACAGTATAACGGGCAATATTGGAAATCTCCTGGTTACCAGTCTGTCCCCAGGATGCCCTTATCTTCAGTTCGTCAAGCCATCCGGCATTTTTCATAAAATTCTCCCTGCTTATCCTCCAGCCCAATGAAGCTGCTGGGAATGTCGCGAAGCGATTGTTCTTTCCGAAACGTGACGAACCGTCATGGCGCACAGTCAGGGACACGAGATACCTGTCATCATAACTGTAGTTGAACTTTCCAAAGAATGACAGGAGAGAATATCCTTCAGCGGAGCCGTACGACATAGCAGTCCCCACACCTGCATCAGGCCACATATAGTCCGGACTAAGAATTGTGAAACTCTCCTTATATCCGGAGAACCAGCTTGAATTGTCCCTGTTCAATTCGACTCCGGCCATAGCATCGCCACGATGCTTGCCGGTCTCAAAATTATAGGACGCCACGGCATTCCACATCCAGCGCATCCAATGCTCCTGTTTGGTTTCAACGGCATTCCTGTCATTGGCCACATTGCCTTCGGTAACAGGATATGTAAAGATTCTCTGCTGCTTCTGGGAATAGTCCATACCGAAGACAGTGCGGATATTGAAACCCTTGAAAGGATTGATGTTCAGATAAGCATCTCCGAACATACGCCAATAGATGTAGCGGTTGTCCTTGTTGCGTTCAAGACGTGCCACCGGATTTTCGCGGTCGGGATAACCGGCTACCGGTCCGGCATATTCTCCTGTAGTCGTATAGATCGGAAGCGAAGGGTTGAACTGAAGGACATTCTGAAGGAAGCCGCCCGGAGCCTGCACCTCCGAAGTGCGGTTCATTGTGAAATGTTCCCCTATAGTTACAATCTTGCCGAGAAGATTGTATTCGGTGTTGATACGGGCAGAAAACCTGTCAAAATCGGAGGTCTTGATGATACCGATATTCTTATAGTAGCCCAAGGAAAAGAATGAACTTCCTTTTTCCGACCCCATACTCGCCGAAAGGTTATAGTTCTGCACGATACCTGTACGTGTCGTCTCATCGTACCAGTCCGTGTCCGCAGCCGGAGTCATAACCGCCTGATCCAGATATTTCGACATAGATATTCCGTTGAGCCGAGGATAGCCGTCAGAATCATAGCCCCAATCATATCTGTAACCGAGTCCGTTGGTGTTGGGGTCCTGGCCCTCATTGATATACGCCTGCCACATAGCACGGCCGTATTCCCCGGCATTCATGACCTTCATCTTGTTGGTGTACATCGATGCAGCGACAGATGCGTCAAAATCCACTTTAAGACGCCCGTCCTTCCCTTTCTTAGTCGTGATTATGATCACTCCGTTTGCCGCCCGCGAGCCATAGATTGAAGCGGAAGCCGCATCCTTAAGTACCTGGATGGACTCGATATCATTACCGTTCAGCTCGTGCATTCCGGACTTGGTAGGCACTCCGTCGATAATATAAAGAGGATCATTGTTGTTCAATGTGCCCACCCCCCTGATACGCACGGTTGCAGCCCCGCTCGGGCCACCGTCGGCAGTGATGTTCATTCCGGGGACACGTCCCTGAAGAGCCTTTATGGGGTTGTTCTCGTTCTGCTTTGAAAGGTCATCCACATTCACAACGGACACGGCACCGGTAAGGTCAGCCTTGCGCTGGGTAGTATATCCTGTCACGACAATCTCGTCAAGAAGTTCCGTATCATCGGCAAGGATGACATCCATCACGACCTGTGCTGGCAATGTGATGGTCTTGAAGCCTATTGACGCAAATGTAACAGAAGCACCTTGAGGCACCATAAGAGTGAATTTACCGTCAACATCGGTAATGGTTCCGTTTCCGGAATTGCCTTCTTCATAAACAGCTGCCCCAATCAGAGGCAGTCCGTCAGAAGCGGCAGTCACAAGTCCCGAAACGTTGATATTCTGAGCCGCCGCCTGAAGGCTTGCCACCCCCAGCAACAGAAACACCAGAATAATTTTTCCTATATTCTTCATAGAATCGGTTATTAGTTTATACTTTATCCTGTCAGTCGTGACGTATCACAAAGGCATTTCACGGAAAGACACGCAAAAATACCTGCCGGCGACCGACAAGTATAAAACAAATGTTGCGATGCTACAAAAAAATGTTTCGCCGTAACATTTTTTATATCTATTGTAACAAATAAGCAGGGCGGCGTATTTTCCCGGCAGACCGACGCCTTTCCACCTGCAGTTTGATTACCAGTACTTTGCAATTTAAGGTATGAGCCTGTTTTCTCTACCCTCAATGGTGCACCAATATCTGACGCCCTATGCACAGTATCAGTTGCTCAAGACGAAGGATTACGGCTGCCATAGTACGCTCGCCCATTTGAAATGAATGAAGACGATACGCCGGAGCCCCTATCCGGCTCGGGTATTCGTATGAACCGCCCCACAGGAAATCCTGAGAATAAAATCAGAATAGAAGCAACTGCCTGAGCAAGCGTTTCCTGTCATATCCTTCCTGTCATATCGGGATTCTTTCGTGTGCAGGTGGAGGGCAGATTTTCACCCGAAGTGTCTAAAGTATCAAAGAGGGGTCTGCATGGCCGTTTCACTTTCCTCAGCAAAATTCATTGAATCACCAACGAAAGTATGTGTCTTCATTTTACATTTTAAGACAAGTCTCACAACGCATTGACATTCAACATACGTGCGTGGCCATCAGACGGAAAAACGGCTGATGGGAACACCCGACGAACGACAACTTCCTGATAATCAACCACACAACAAGACAACACCGTGGACATCAGACGGAAAAAGGACCGATGGGAACACCTGACGAATGACAACTTCCTGATAATCAACCACACAACAAGACAACACCGTGGCCATCAGACGGGAAAAGGACCGATGGGAACAGTATTGCAGTTCTCGCGGTTCAGATTCAATGGGCATCACCGGTGAATAAAAAAATCCCGCCACTCTGAGAATCAGGGTGGCTGGGTTCGTTAGGGACCAGCTAGGAGGCTGGCTATGGGGAGGAGGGGTACTCACCCTCTACAGGATCGTCCTCGTCGAGAGAAACCATGGTGAGCATTTCTCCTGACTTTTCACCTGTCTTCGTGTTTACGAAGAAGTACTTCATAAAGACCTTTGGAGCTACTGCGTTGGGGGGTGCCGTGCTTGTTGTCTAAGCCTTCTTTGATGTCGTACTCTTCGCAGACTGCTTCGAGGGGTTCACCGATATGGGAGGCTTTGCTGTAGGCGCGAGTGACTCCGTTGGACTGTGGGGCGGATGCCATTACGATGAGCTTGAGGTCGGCGGCATTGGCTGGTTCTCTTTCGGGAGAGAGTGGAATTGCTCATAATTAAAGTGCGTATGTAAAGTTAATCTCTTTTCCATACTTGACACACTTTAGTTTACAGTCTCTGGTAGATTAATTCAAATATCCCTACTGAACTTTTGAATATAATTCAGTAGGGATTATTCATTTGCCTATATATATCAATTATCGCCACCTGTATCCGGTAGTGTTCCACTACCCTGCCCATGGGCCGCTATAAAATGCGACATAAAGATTCTTTACCGGACTATTTCCGACTATTATCTTTTCCTCTGTAAAGCAGCAATTCATATAATTTGAATCTCCAATAGTCCTTTGACATGATATCGTCACCGAATAACTCTTCAATATTCCCAAGAGCCTCGAACAAGTCAAAAATTGAATTGACCTGAAGGGCAGCGAGCCTAGCCAATACATCACCTTTGTACTTCGAGAAATGCTCGTCTCTTGCTCTGCGAACTTTTTCTGTTATAAAATCTTTTACTTCTCCAGGATTCTTTATATCAATTATCGCATTTGCATTTTCAATGGTTTGTGCCACATACTGTGAGATATAAAGTGGAAGCTTCTTCATTTTTTCATGAACAGTGCCCACGTTCATTGCATGAGTATAAGTGAGCATGTCAGATCGATATGAAAGCGTGTCAGAATCTTTAAAAGATTTAGGCCGGAGTAGGAGGTAGCTGCTCTTGTCACCTGCCTTGTAAGTCAACTTGAAGACTCCATTGAATCGTACCGCCGAATCTTTAATCTCGTCATTTTCAAGAATAAGATTAAAAGACAACTCCAGGTTATCACTAACCTTTCGAGGATTTCCTAATTGAAAAGACAAGTATACTGTAGAATCATCTATATGGTATTCGTCTATGTACACGCTGTCTTTTGTCTCAGTAATATACTGATTTACAGACAGCAGTGCAACCAATATCGAGAAGTTTATTCCATAATTCTTATATGCGGTGTCAGAAGTGACAGCACGAAGTAAATACTGCTCTTCATCTTTGAGTCTTATCAATCTTGCTGAACAATATTCTTCATTAGAAGTATTCCGGGCAATGTAATCCTGTATGTATTCGAGAAGATCATCCCAATGCTCATCACGACATCGATTTGCAAACTTGCTAAGATGATTGATTTCAAGTACATCTGATTTTGCGGAATATCTTGTCTCGACAAGAAAGTTGTCGCTTCCCAACTCTTTTATTAAAGATAGGTCACTGATTCCATATAATATGAAGACTGCTTTTTCGTCTTCAAGCATATGTTCCAGATAAATGTCCTTTTTCTTGATACAGACATCTATCTTCGTTGCCATACCATCAAGTTCTGCAATGTCCTTTAGCAGCGTCTTGACATTACCGACTTGAATAACACTATTGTGTTCTCTATTAATAGAGAAGCTATCAAGAACTTCCTCAATAAAATTGTTATCCCTCGACAGGATTTCTATGGCAGTTCCGAGAGATGCCATAGACTGTGTTGTGCCATCGTTTTGAAAGTGACGGCTAGCCTTTTTTAAAATACTTGCCATATAGGTCGTATATTTTAAAGTTAATAATTAATGCTATTCCCGAGGGTTGATGTCTTGCGAAAATCATGATTTTTCTTTGAGAAGAGGCAGAAAACCCGTACTTTTGCGCAAAATTTGGACAGCATAGGTTGGACTAAACCTATGTGAATATCACTCAACCAGATGATAATGTTTGATTGGAGAGTTTACCTGCCAGTTACTCTCCAATTTTTTATAGTCCGCTCCCGATTTTACCTCATTAAAACCCTCCTATAATTATTGTTTATTTTCTTCATTAATACAAAGTTCATATCTATTATAATTTCCACTTTGCCATCCTCTTATCTATTTCCTCATTTGGCAGTCTGACGTTCTTTTCAACCAATTCGCATAGGTGAGATGCGGCTTCTTTCTGAGTTATGAGACCATGTTCCACAAGTTTGTCGAAGATAAACAGCACACCAGAGACCAAAATCCCTTCTCCTTCGGCTCTTGTCCTTAATGTCTTGTCTCCGGTCAACAGCTTTGCACTTCCCATTGTTTTCGTATATATCAGAACGGAGCAGTCCTCTATGGAGACGTTGCAAACTTTATTTGATTTATTGTAATACTCCCAAATTGCAACAAGCTCTTTTGAAGTGAAGGATTTGATGGTCAGTTGCTCCTTAGCGCAAAACTTCAGAACAGCTTCACGCTGTTCCCTATCCTTCAGCTCACTTATAACAAAGTCCGTAGTATGAACCTTATATGGAAGTTCGAAGAAACTATCCAGAAGACCACAAGAGTACAGGTCTATGAAAATATTTGTATCATTTACTATTATCTCCATTACACCAGTTCCAGTTTACTCTTTACATCTTCCATAGGTTCGTTCAGCAAGGCTGCCGCTTTCGAGCAAGAAATCATATCGCTGGCCAATGCTCTGTAAACGAGGCGATCAAAACGGCTTGACTCTTCAGTTCCTTTGTACGAGGACTCTTCCACAGCTCTTTTCAATGCACGGCTTTTGTTCTTCCTTATGCAAAAGGAGGTATATTTTGATTCACTGATTATTCCTAAAGCCTTTGCTTTGAACATCAATGCATCAACAGATATTCCGTAAACAGTCTGAAGCACTTTTAATTCACGTAACGAAATGTCATTGCGCCTCTCACCGAGAACTTCAATAAAAATGTCACGCGAAATCAACATTTCACTGGCAAACAGGTGACATAGCCTTTCCTTTTCTTTCTTCTCAATTTCTTCCGGCAGGATCATTACAAGATGACCAAGCTCGTGTAAAGCAGTAAAACGAAGCCTCTCAACATCAAAAGACTTGTTGACAACAACGAACGGCATGTTTTCATCGTTGTTCACATATCCGCTCAGACCATCAAATGGAGCATCTGCAGTAATTTCGACAACCTTAATATTCTTTGACTCCAAAAGATCAGTTACACTAAGGATACCATCTTCACCAATATGCCAGGCATTCTTTAATTCTCTGACAACCTCATAGACATCTTTGTCTGAAGCCACAGGCGCGTCCTTTACAGGATTTGAGAAAGAAGGAACATAATCCCACACATCTTCGATTTCCAAGTACCTTTCAATGATATCACGAATCTCTTCCTTTATAGACTCTATCTCCTTTGCTCCCATTTTTGCTTTTTTGCGGAATTCAATGTTGCTGATTGCAAACTGCGACTCCCTGAAGAAATAGTCAGGCCTGACATCTAAAGCTTGAGATAAGAGAATCAATATATGTGAACCAGGAAGACTTTCTCCTTTTTCATATTTCGATATCGCCTGTTTAGAAACCGCTTTCCCTATTTTTTCGCAAAGGGCGTCCATTGAAAGATTGCGCATGATTCTGGCCCTCTTCAATCTATCGCCAAATATTTCGTTAAGACTACTCATAATATC
>VSOK01000069.1 GCA_009774765.1 Bacteroidales bacterium | reverse complement strand
AGGAGCTGCTTGATGCCAGGCTCACTCAGATATTTGATGAGAGGCTTGTATTTCGGAAGTCCCTTATATGCTCTGAGAAGAAGTTTTCCTCCCTCTTTCTCGTCTCCCGAGGCGATCAGTTTCTTTGCTTCGTTCAATGTATTCGTAACCAATGTCCTCTGGTTCGCGACCAGACGCTCTACATACGGCTTGAATTCCATAAACTGCTGGTCATCGCCCTTAGGCACAGGACCTGAAATGATAAGAGGGGTACGGGCATCATCTATAAGCACGGAATCGACCTCATCGACAATGGCAAAATGATGCTTCTTCTGCACCAGATCCCCCTGGGAAACTGCCATATTGTCACGGAGATAGTCGAAGCCGAACTCGTTGTTCGTACCGAAAGTGATGCTGCAGGCATAAGCCTTCTTGCGGGCCTCACTGTTTGGCTGATGCTTGTCTATACAGTCCACGGAAAGGCCGTGGAACATATAAAGAGGTCCCATCCATTCGGAGTCACGCTTTGAAAGATAGTCGTTGACCGTCACAACGTGCACACCTTTGCCGGCAAGGGCGTTGAGGAACACCGGAAGAGTCGCCACCAGCGTCTTTCCCTCTCCTGTCGCCATCTCAGCAATCTTTCCCTGATGCAGGACGATACCTCCGATAAGCTGCACATCATAATGCACCATATCCCAGGTGATTTCATTTCCTCCCGCCATCCAGTGGTTGTGCCATACCGCATAGTCGCCGTCAATCTCCACGAAATCCTTTACGGCACTGAGGTCACGGTCAAAATCCGTAGCCTTGACCCTTATGGTCTGATTTTCCTTGAATCTCCTGGCAGTAGACTTCATCACGGCGAATGCCTCAGGCAGAATATCCATAAGGACAGCCTCTATCTCCTCATCCACTTTCTTTACAAGTCTGTCGGATTCTGACGCGAGCTTTTCCTTGTCCTCTACAGGTATATCCTTCTCCAATTCTTCCCTGATCTCGGCTATACGGGCTTCATCCGCCTCTATTCTCTTGCTGATGAGAGCTTTCAATTCATCAGACTTTGCCCTCAGCTCATCATCAGAGAGTTTGTCAATACTGTCATAAGCAGCAAGAATCTTGTTGAGGATTGGTTTGAGCTGCTTCATGTCACGGTCCGCCTTGGAGCCGAATACTTTTTTGAAAATATCTGTAACCGACATACTATTTCATTTTTTACAACCTGCAAATATAATCATTATTGCTTACTATACAAAGCTTTTCAAGCCCTGCGGTTTCCCGAGACACGTGAAATGCCAAGCAGGACAAGATTGACGGCGGCGAGCACAGCAAAAGATATGCCTGTCATATAGGCACCGCCGTAATATCCGTAATTTCCCACAACAGCAGGATATGCGGCGACAGTAAGGACACTTCCTATAACGGTAGTGTAGAGATAAAGCCGCGGCTTGCCCTTGGCAATCGTATAATTGTTTATCACATAATATATGGAGCTTGTCAGCGTAGACAGCGAAATTATCCTTGCGTATGGCGTTGACTCCACATATCTTCCGGCCGTCAGCAAATTGATTATCAGCGGACACAATATGACAAACACCGCAACCCCGGCGGCTATGAGCCCTATCTGCATCACACAGGTCCGGACAAGCGAATTCCTGTTCTTCATAGCTATGGCTTCATAGATGTCAGGCTGGAAAGTGGAAGTGACTGATGTAGCAGCCACAGTCAGATATCCTGCGATCTGCGCTCCTACTATATAATATCCGTATTCAGTTACATTGCCGAGGCTTTCCATATATGTCCTGTCGAATCCGTTGGAGAAATATCCGAGCATGGCACCTGACGCGAGAGGCAGACAGAATGTCAGAGTACGGCGGAATTCTTCGAATGTGGTCTTTATGCGGAAAAGTTTCCTGTATCTGACGACAACATAAAGAAATACAATCAGATTGGTCACCATCGGAGCAAGCATCTTGCCCAGCGCACCCCATTTCACCCCCGCTACAAACAGCAGGTTCATCAGCACAAGTATCACCCCTGACGCCACTGTAATATTGAAATATCCTTTTGAGTCACGTGACATACGGCATTCTGTCTGCTCCAGCTTATATACTCCGGTCAGAGGTATGGCGAATACCATTATCGCCGCATACGGCATAAAAGGAAAAGAAAAATCTTTTTTGACTAAAAACAGATATGCCGCAAGAAGCCCCAGGCAGATCACGGACATTCCGAAAGAGAAAAAGATCAATGCCTTGAAAAGCATAGCCTTGAGCCTTAGCCTGGCCTCGCTGTCCACTTCATAATATCTTTTTGAATAGTAGTGGACCATATAGAACACGATGACAGGTGACATCAATGCTGAAAAAGAATTATAATATCCTGAAACCGCATAATCTTCCGGAGACATATTCAAGGCAATCAGAGGATTGGCCAGCACCATAAGCAGCATCGGGATGACCGAGGCCGCAAAATATGTCGTAACGGACTTTCCGTATTTCCAGATATCACAAAATTTCATCATCCGATCCCAAATTGTCCGAAATCAATTCATTGCCTTATTGCACTTGTCAGCACCTCCATCTGCCTGTCGGAATTCCATTTGGAGTCTATCATCCGGTAGCAGTTCATTCTGACACCGTCCCTGTCAGGGCTGTACAAGAGCCATTGCCTGATCTTATATTTCATATCATCATAGTCTCCGTACCGGAACAACAGCCCGGTATTCCCGTCGTTTATAGTCTCGTATTCCGGCATCTGATGCCAGAAATCATCGTGTGACAGCACAGGAGTACCGTACAACATAGCGTGCAGGGCAGTCAGCCCCACATTGCCAGGAGAGACGCACAGGTCAGCATTATAAAGCAGAGGTGCAAGGATATCCTCATCGTATGTCCTTCCGCAGAACCAGACCCTGTCTCCGATTCCTTTCAATGACGCAAGACGCTCCAGAGATTCCTTTTCCGGCCCGTCACCTATCATCACAAGATTGCACGCCATCCCCTCCCCGTTGATGTCCGCGACAGCATCCACGAGCCAGTCAAGACGTTTGCCGGGCATAAGGCGTCCTGAAAACACGAGAACAGGACTTGCATCACCGAATCTGTCAGCATATATACTGGACTTCAGATTCTTGCGGCATTGCTCGGCATAGGACCCGATATCCCCGATTCTTCCTGTCAGGGAATTGTATATCACAGATATTCTGTCTCCAGGAAAGCCGAGCTCCACCATCCTGTCACGTCCCTTTTCACCGTATACGAAAAATCCGGCCATAGCTCTGTAGAAAAACCTTCTGAAAGGAGCATATCCATTCAGATTCTTGGGGCCGTGCCCCCAGCCGTACACTTTCTTGCGCATAATCATGCAGGACACAAGAAAAGGCAGATATGCCCAGTTGAATTCACCGGTAACAAGGAACACGGAATAATCCTTTTTGAACGGAAGTCCCTGGATACCTTTATACCAAGGGAAACGCCCTTTGTGGGTGACATTGACAAACTCCACCGGTTTCCTGCGGAAAATACCGTAATCAAGTTTTTCTATTCCGCTCGGGACGGCATCCCTGACCTCCTTTCCGAAATAGAATTGCGCATCATAAGCCTCATCAATCTTTGAAAAGACCGAGGCCCTGTACAAAGGTGCGTAGTTGAATATGCAGCACAGCCCTGTTTTCATCGGCCTATCGACAGATACCTGAACCCCTCAGCTTCAACCTCGCCCCTCACATATATATTCCTCCCGTCCACTACGACAGGAGTACGCATAATCTTCCTTATGACACTCCAGGCAGGAAGCCTGAACTGCTTCCACTCCGTTACAAGCAGGACAGCATCAGCACCGTCAACGACATCATACATATCTCCGGCATATATCACCCTGTCCCCTATCCTTCTGCGGCATTCGTCCATCGCCACCGGATCATATACCTTTACCGTCGCTCCAGCCTTGATCAGGTCATTTATGACGACAAGGGAAGCCGCCTCACGCATATCATCAGTATCCGGCTTGAACGCAAGCCCCCACAATGCCACGATCTTTCCTTCCATATCCGGATACACAGCCTTCAGCTTGTCTGCAAGTATATGCTTCTGCCTTTCATTCACCCTGTCGACAGCTTCTATTACATCCATCCTGTATCCGTTTTCGACAGCTGTACGCGCCAAAGCCTTTACGTCCTTAGGGAAACAGCTTCCTCCGTACCCGCATCCGGAATACAGGAACTTGTTGCCGATTCTCGCATCCGTCCCTATGCCTTTCCTGACCATATCCACATCGGCACCTACCAGATCGCACAGATTGGCGATATCGTTCATAAAGGAAATCCTTGTCGCCAGCATTGCATTCGCGGCATATTTCGTCATTTCAGCGGAAGCGATATCCATAAAAATGACTCTGAAATTATTGAGAAGGAACGGTCTGTACAGCTTGGTCATCAATTCCTTGGCCCTTTCGGACTCCACTCCCACGACAACCCTGTCAGGGGACATGAAGTCTTTGACCGCAGCCCCCTCCTTGAGGAACTCTGGATTCGAAGCGACATCAAAGTCTATGGAAACTCCCCTGCGTTCCAGCTCTTCCGAAACAGCGGCCTTCACCTTCCGGGATGTCCCTACCGGTACTGTGGATTTGGTGACAAGCAGGACATATCCTTTCATATTCCTTCCGACAGTCCTCGCGACATCAAGAACGTATGAAAGATCCGCGCTTCCGTCTTCGTCCGGAGGTGTACCTACGGCACTGAATACGATTTCAACGTCATCAAGACAGGCAGACAGATCCGTAGTGAATTTCAGCCGTCCGTCCCTATGGTTCCTGAGCACTATCTCGTCAAGTCCCGGTTCATAGATAGGTATCTCACCGGCAACAAGGCGGCCGATCTTCTCTTTGTCTATATCGACACAAGTAACGTTGACACCCATTTCAGCAAAGCACGCTCCGCTGACCAGACCTACATATCCTGTTCCGACAATCGCGATATTCATATCAGATATATTGTTATATATATTGTTGCCTTAATAATCTGCACCCCGAGGATGCAGCGAAACCTTGACTACCTGTTTCGGTACATACTTTCATAGTATTTTTCATACTCTCCGGAAGTGATGTCATCCATCCAGTCCTGGTTGTCAAGATACCAGCGCACCGTCTTCTCTATACCTTCCTCGAACTGAAGCGACGGCTCCCAGCCGAGTTCCTTCTGCAGTTTTGTGGAATCTATGGCATAACGGAGATCGTGCCCGGCACGGTCCGAAACGTATGTAATCAAATCCAGACTATGGCCTTCGGGATTGCCGAGCATACGGTCCACCGTGCTGATGATCACCTTGATGATGTCTATATTCTTCCATTCGTTGAAACCTCCTATATTGTAGGTTTCTGCTATGGTCCCCAGATGGAATATCATATCTATCGCACGGGCGTGGTCCTCCACATAAAGCCAGTCACGCACATTCTCGCCCCTGCCATATACTGGAAGAGGCCTGCGGTGACGGATATTGTTGATAAACAACGGTATAAGTTTCTCAGGAAACTGGTAGGGACCATAATTGTTGGAACAGTTCGTCACTATGACAGGCATACCGTATGTGTCATGGAAAGACCGTACGAAGTGGTCCGAAGAAGCCTTGGATGCACTATAGGGACTATGAGGATTGTACTTGGTGTCCTCATAGAAGAAATCCTCACCATAGGCAAGATGATGCTCGGAAGACGAGGCGGCAGTCGTGAACGGAGGCTCGATGCCCTCCGGATGAGTCAGCTCCAACGCTCCATATACCTCATCGGTGGAAATATGGTAGAAACGGCATTGTACCGATTCCCCTTCGGCATCATTCACAGTCCATCCGGACGGCTGCCAATGTTCTTTGGCAACCTGAAGAAGTGTCAGGGTGCCCATCACATTGGTACGCGCAAACACGAACGGGTCGACAATGCTCCTGTCGACGTGGCTTTCTGCGGCAAGATGTATCACCCCGTCAATATTGTAGTTCGTGAACAGAGAAGACATAACCCCGTAATCACAGATGTCAGCCTTCACAAATGTATAGTTCGGCCTGTCTTCGACATCCTTCAGGTTCGACAGATTGCCGGCATAAGTCAGCTTGTCAGCATTGATTATGCGGTATTCCGGATATTTTTCCACAAACAGACGGACAACGTGGCTGCCGATGAAGCCTGCACCTCCCGTAATCAGTATATTTCTCTTAAAGCCCATATAAATCTTCATTATAGTCAAACATCCATTCCGCATCCTTAAGAAGGGGATGCTTCCTGTCCTTTTCGGAAAGCACTACCTTATCCGCAGGTATTCTCCAGTCTATCCCGAGCTGAGGGTCATCCCAGGCTATAGCCCCTTCACTCCGTGGCTCATAGAAATTATCGCATTTGTACTGGAACACAGCCTCTTCACTCAGCACGCTGAACCCGTGAGCAAAGCCTCTCGGCACAAAGAACTGGCGATGATTGTCTTCCGTCAGTTCCACTGCCACATATCTGCCGAAGGTAGGAGACCCTCTGCGTATATCCACAGCCACATCAAGTACAGCCCCCTTTACCACACGCACCAGCTTGCTCTGGCAAAACGGAGGTTTCTGGAAATGCAGCCCTCTTACGACTCCGTAGGAAGACCTGCTCTCATTGTCCTGCACAAAATGCACCTCCCTTACGCAGGCATTGAAATCCCTGGAGGAGAACGACTCGAAGAAATATCCCCTGCCGTCTTCAAACAGGCGCGGCTCTATTATGACGACACCGTCTATATCTGTCTTTATAACATTCATTTCAAACCTGTATTTTCAAGTTCATCTATGCAATGTTTCAAAGAGTCCATCCAGTAGGGCACTCTTATACCGAACACTTCCTTGACCCTGGTCTTGTCCAGCACGGAATAATGAGGACGCTCGACCCTGCCCGGAAATTCATCGCTGTGGCAAGGTGATATGTCACAGACGTTTCCGCTAAGATCACGTATCGCCACGGCAAAATCATACCAGGAACAGACACCTTCATTGCTGTAATGATAGACACCGGACCTGTCCAGCATATCATTGTCAATGATTCCATATATAAATCCGGCAAGATCCCCGGCAAAAGTAGGGGAACCAGCCTGATCGAACACTACTTTAAGACTTTCTTTCTCAGAAGTCAGCTGTCTCATAGTCTTCACGAAATTCTTCCCGTATGGAGAATACAGCCAGGATGTACGAATTATGATATACATACATCCAGAAGCCTTTACCGCAAGCTCTCCAGCCAGTTTGGTCTTTCCGTAGACTCCTTTCGGATCCGTACCGCACTCCTCTCCGTAAGGTACACAGGCATCTCCTCCGAAAACATAATCAGTGGAAATATGTACGAGCACGGCCCCGGATTCCTTTGCCGCCACGGCAAGGTTCGATGCGGCCACGCTGTTGATGAGCTCCGCCGTCATACTGTCCTCCTCCGCTATGTCGACATTGGTATATGCGGCACAGTTCACGATCACATCCACTTTTTCTTCTCCGCATACCATTGACATTACGGCATCTTTGTCAGTGATGTCAAGTCTGACAGTTTCCTGCCCCGGAATATCATTTATATCCGTAAAAACAAAATCATGACTCTCCCCTGCAATCTTCCTCAACGACATTCCCAGCTGCCCGTTTGAGCCTGTAACCAATACCCTCATCATCAAAAGATTCTAAAATTCCGATTTGAACTCACCTGCAGCCAGTCTGACAAGATATTCCCCATACTGATTCTTGGCCATAGGCTCGGCTACTTCCAAAAGCTTTTCCCGTCCTATCCATCCTTTGCTGAAAGCTATGCCTTCAAGGCAGGCTACCTTGAGCCCCTGCCTTTTCTCTATCACTTCAATATATGTGGAAGCCTCAGCCAAAGAATCGTGGGTACCGGTATCCAGCCAGGCAAAACCCCTCTCAAGAGTCTTCACCTTAAGTTCACCGTCCCTGAGGAAATGCTGGTTCACTGCCGTTATTTCAAGTTCACCGCGTGCCGAAGGCTTTATGCCCTTAGCGATTCCGACAACCTTGTTCGGATAGAAATACAGGCCTGTCACAGCATAATTGGACTTTGGATGCTCAGGCTTTTCCTCTATGCTAAGACAATTCCCTTCAGAATCGAACTCGGCGACACCATAACGTTCCGGATCACTTACCCAATATCCGAATACTGTAGCCTTTCTCTCCTGCTCCACAGAACGCACCGCTTCTGTCAATGTCTGCACGAAGCCGGAACCGTGAAAGATATTGTCTCCAAGTACAAGGCACACATCATCTTCCCCGATAAATTCCTCCCCTATTATAAATGCCTGGGCAAGACCGTCAGGAGACGGCTGCTCCGCATAGTCAAAACGGACACCATAATCAGTACCGTCTCCGAGAAGCCTTCTGAAGCCCGGAAGATCCTGAGGTGTCGAAATTATAAGAATCTCCTTTATTCCTGCCAGCATAAGCACGGAAACAGGATAATAGACCATAGGTTTGTCAAAAATAGGAAGCAATTGCTTGCTGATACCCTTCGTTATAGGATACAGGCGCGTGCCGCTTCCTCCGGCCAGAACGATTCCTTTCATTTCAATTTATCTTTATGCAAAGGACTTACCCGCAACAGGAACAGGTCCACTGCCAACAAATACAGTAAAAACCGGTAACAAATATATTATTATTTACGGCAACAGGCAATATACGCCGCAAAAACACCTATCCTTCATACCCGGTATCAGCCGGTAGGGATTTTCCTGCCGCAAAGGCACCTGCCCCGGCCGCGACTGCCATAGCGTCACACCTTTCGTTTTCCGGATGTCCGGCGTGCCCCTTTATCCAATGGAAAGAAACTCTGTGCCTTCTGTACAGCACAATGAAGCGTTTCCACAGATCAGGATTCTTCACTTTCGCAAAATCCTTCTTCTCCCATCCGAACAGCCAGCCCTTGTTGACCGCATTTACAACGTATGAAGAATCACTGTAGACGTGCACTTCCGCATTTGCCCACCTGATGGCCTCAAGACCTTTTATCACAGCAAGCAGCTCCATCCTGTTGTTGGTCGTAACGGCAAACCCTCCGGACAGCTCTTTCTCCAGTCCGGCACACCGGAGAATGGCACCATAGCCGCCAGGACCAGGATTTCCGCTTGACGCACCGTCCGTAAAAAGAAAAATAGGAGGCTTTACAGAATTTTCCGCCATATTCTATTCTATGATTCTTCCGCCTTTTGGCTTTATCTCCGTGTCAGGCATCTTGATATTCATTTTTCCGGCCTGAAGCTCATCAT
>VSOK01000068.1 GCA_009774765.1 Bacteroidales bacterium | reverse complement strand
TTCTCCTTACTCTCAATGATGATGTGCGCGTCGTGCTTATAAAACTGGCCGACAGGCTCCACAACTGCCGTACTATCGAATATATGCCTGAGTACAAAAGGGACAAGATTCTCAGCGAGACTATGTTCATCTTCATACCTCTTGCCCACAGGCTCGGTCTATATGAGGTCAAATCGGAGATGGAGGACATCTGGCTGCGCTACAAGGAACCTGAAGCTTTCAATGAGATAACAGCGCAGATCAATCGCAATATCAGCGATAAGGAAAAGGAAATAGATGAATTTATAGCACCTATCGACAAAGCTCTGAGGGCAGCCGGCTTCAACTTTGAAATCAAGAAAAGGGTAAAGACTCCTTACTCCATCTGGAACAAGATGAAAAACAAGGGGATTACTTTTGAGCAGATATACGACCTGTATGCGGTGAGAATCATTTTCACCCCGGAAAACAATCCGAATTTCACGGAAAGGGACAGCTGCTATCACGTGTTCGCCATCATCACAGGCATATACAAATATACTCCGGAACGTACAAGAGACTGGCTTCAGCATCCTAAAAGCAACGGATATGAAGCTCTGCACTGCACTGTAATGAGCCATACGGGCATTTGGGTGGAAGTGCAGATACGTACTGTAAGGATGAACGAGATCGCCGAAAAAGGCATCGCTGCCCATTGGGCATACAAAAAGGACGGGTTTGCGGAAGAGAACCAGAGCGAAATGGACAAATGGATAAGCAAGGTGAAGGACATACTTGTGAATCCTGATGTGAATGCCCTTGAGCTTCTGGATATAATCCATAATGACCTTAACACTTCAGATATTTTCGTGTTTACTCCGAAAGGAGAGCAGAAGAGGATCCCCAAAGGCGCTACCGCGCTTGACTTTGCATATCTGATACATTCACATATCGGTAACAGGGCGATTGCCGCGAAGGCGAATATGAGACTGGTGCCTCTGTCATACGTGCTCAAAAGCGGTGACCAGGTGGAGATAATCACGGCTGAGACAGAAGCCCCTAAACTGGAATGGCTCCAGTTCCTTGTGACGCGCAAGGCCCGTGAAATAGTGCAGGACTATCTGCGCGGAGAACGCAAGGAAAGCGTCAAATCAGGCAAAAAGCTTCTTCAGGAACGGCTGGAGGCGTCAGGCTACAAGATGAAGGATTCCATCATACGTATGCTGATGGACCATTATGAGATTTTTGACGGTGATCCGGATGAACTTTATTTCAGGATAGGAATAGGTCAGCTGCATCCTGACAATCTTGAAGAGCTGCTCAAGGATTCCTCTTCTGCCGGCAGGACAGCCAAGCAGTGGCTTTCCTGGTTCAGTCCGAAGACCAGAAAGGAGGAACTTGTACTTAATGCCGACGACGGGAAAAACCATAAGTTCGTGATTGCAAAGTGCTGCAATCCTATACCCGGTGACAATGTCGTAGGCTTCCTTGCCGCCAACGGTACGGTGACGGTACACAAGAAAATCTGTCCTGTGGCAAATGACCTTGCGGCAAAGCACGGAGACAGGATTGTAATGCCGAAATGGGATGAAGCCGCGGGAAAATCTTTCCTTGTAAGGCTTTCCATAAAAGGGCTTGACAGGATAGGCATCATCACTGAAATCACAAGATACATTTCGTTTGTGATGAGCGTAAATATCAAAAACATAAACATTTCCAGCAATGAAGGCGTGTTTGAAGGCACGATTGACCTGTATGTGCACGACAGGAACGACCTTGAAAAGCTGACAAGGAAACTCGGCAAGGTAGACGGTATCCAAAGTGTCATCAGAACAGACATACAATAATATGATCAGACGTTTTTTCTCAAAATATTTCCCTGCCATACCGGTAGGACTCGTACTCGGGGCTGTGATGTTCTCGCATTCCTGTGCAAATACGACCACACCTCCGAGCGGAGGACCTAAAGACACCATTCCTCCTGTCATCAGGAAGATAGAGCCTTATGACGGAGCGACGATGATACCGGTCCACAAGACCAGACTTTCCTTTACTTTCGACGAATATGTAGTTGTCAAGGAGCAGCAGAACATATTCCTCTCCCCTCCTTTGGAGAAGGCTCCCAAATATAAGATAAAGGGCAAGTCGGTAATAGTCTATTTTGAAAACGACCTTGATTCCAACAAGACATATACGCTGGACCTTACAAATGCCATAGCCGACAACAACGAGGGTAATATGTTCCCGGGATTCACCCTTACTTTCTCCACAGGGGAAAAGATTGATTCTATGATGATTACCGGAAGCGTGCTTGACTGCAATACTCTGATGCCGGTAAAGAATGCGACGGTTATGCTCTACAAATACCAGGGGGACTTCACCGCGATCAATGACACTGTGAAGGTTCCTACCGACTCCCTGATATATCTGCGCAGACCTGATGCGGCCGTAAAGACCGATGACTGGGGATTCTTCTGCCTCAGGAACATTCCTGACACCCTGTACCGGCTTTATGCGATTATGGATGAAAACAGGAATAACAGATACGATCCGGACAACAATGAAAAGATTGCATTTCTGGATTCTGTAATCCGTCCTTCGATAAAAGTGAATGACTCTATACCGGAACTTCACAAATATCTTATGACAGATACACTTGCCTGCCTTGCAAGGAAGACAGAGTATGAGCTGAACCTTTTCAGGGAAACCCCGTCCAAACAGATGATAGTCAATAAGGAACGTATAGGAGAACGCACTGCGTACATAACCTTTATGGCTCCCTATGCTCAGCTTGACTCAATATGGATTAAAGGCGTTCCTCCGGAGAAGCTGATTACCCAGTTCAATCTTCAGAGGGACAGTCTTGAGATATGGATAAATGATCCGCGTCCGCAGCCGGATACGCTTTTCCTGAGTGTTTCCTATATGAAGACAGATTCACTTTGGCAGCTTGCGCCGGTAGTGGAAGAGATCAAGCTCACCAAACCGCGCAAGACAGCCGCAGCGGCAAAGAGTTCAAGGAGGGACATAAAGAAGGAGGACACCACGGCGGTCTTTACCGTCAATGCCCAGCCGGAGACTATAGAGCAGTACGGATTTGAGATGGAATTCAAATACCCTCTTGTGAAATCAGCCTTTGATTCTCTTTCCTTCAGATATCTAAATCCGAGACAGCAGGAATCAAAAGCTTCATATACAGTCGTCCGTGACAGCCTGAATCTCAGGAAATATGTCATCCGTCCTGATGTCAAACTTATGCCAGGATATGAATATTTCCTTAAGGTGCCACATCGGAAATTTGTGGATATCAACGGATTCTATAATGACAGCACAGAAGTCAAGGTGAGCCTTCCGAATGATGACAAGCTCAGTTCCATGAATCTTGTGCTGAGTGATGTGCACAACAAATATATTGTGGACCTTCTGAATGAAAAACGCGACAAAGTTCTGCGTTCATATATCATTGACAGTGACTGTACGCTCAATTTCCCGTATATCAAAGCAGGAAAATACTCGATAAGGATCACGGAAGACCTGAACAGGAACGGTCTTGTGGACACAGGTAATCTTCTGCAGCACAAACAGCCGGAAAAGGTCAAATTCTACAAGCTGGCGGACGGTACGTTCCTGATAGATATTCCGGAAATGACAGAGCTTGAGCAGAGTATCAATTTAGCGGAACTTTTCAGATAGTGATGAACAGGATAACATACATATTTATTGCGATACTATTGTCCTGCACCATATCGTATGCGCAGGACAATCAGGTCAAGATAGGCAATATCACGGTTGAAGAAGAGGAGATTGTGATTACGGACGAATATCTTGATTCGGTCGACTTCAAGAAAAAGACCGTAATCAATGACTATACGATGATAGGAGTGCATTATGGTATGGCTCTCAACCAGATGAACTGGAATCCTTCAATGAGGCAGAGCATGCAGTTCGTGCCCGTCAATTTCGGAGTCACCTGGACAAGATATGGAAAGATGTTCGGCTATATGCCGTATTTCGGAATCCAGGCCGGTCTTTTCTATGCCAGGGAGGGCTACAGTCTGGATGAAGGCTATGAGGTCGAAGGTGCCCGCAATGCCATTATGGATGTGGTGGAGCTGCCTGTGCTCGCCCATTGCCATTTTGATTTCTGGAAGATGAAGCTGATGGTCAATCTCGGATTCTATGCAGGATACAGGCTTTCCATACACCGTTGGGGTGATGGCTTCCACTCGGATATCGCGGACTCATTCCTGCCGACTGACAGGCGTTTTGACTATGGAATCAAGGGAGGAGCAGGATTCGGATTTGTATTTGATCCTGTGGAGATACATTTCAATGCCATGTACAAATATGGTATGTCTTCCCTGTACAAGCCTGATTACTACAGCGAATACTATTACCGCTATGCTTATCCTTCAAATTTCATTTTCAGCGTCAGTCTGCATTTCCAGATAACAAAAAGGATAGGAAAGACAAGCCACGAACTCAAAAGAGAGGCAAGGCGTCAGTTTGAACAGAGAAGGAATCCGGCGGCAGCCGTTGATATCAAAGATGAACAATAATACATTACAGCTATGCGCACTCTTGAAGTAAAAGCAGGAAATATAACAATAGGAGGAGACAATCCTATAGTAGTACAGACTATGTGCAATACGCATACGGCGGATGTGGATGCTTCGGTGGCCCAGTGCATCGGCCTTGCGGAAGCCGGAGCTCAGATGATACGTCTGACTGTACCGTCGTTGAAAGATGTTGAGAATCTGGCTGAAATCAAGTCACGTCTGCGTGGGCGCGGTATCGGCACTCCCCTTGTGGCTGACGTGCATTTCTCTTCTGAAATAGCAATTGCTGCCGCACGTGTGGCGGAGAAGGTACGTATCAATCCAGGCAATTTCCATAAGGATCACGAGAAGGCTCGCGAGCAGTTTGCAAGGCTTGTGGATGTGTGCAGAGAGTGCGGTACGGCATTGAGGATCGGTCTCAACCACGGATCGCTCGGAGAGCGTATTACCGGTCTTTACGGCAATACTCCCCTTGCGATGAAGGAGGCGGTGATGGAATGGCTGGAAATGTGCATTGAAAATGATTTCTACAATGTGGTGGTATCGCTCAAGGCAAGCAATACGATAGTTATGGTGGAAGCATACCGTCTGCTCGCCGCAGCTATGAAGGAGCGTGGAGTCGTTTTCCCTCTTCATCTTGGGGTTACTGAAGCCGGCAACGGGGATTCCGGAAGGATAAAATCAGCGGTAGGCATATCTGCTCTTCTTTCAGAGGGCATAGGCGATACTGTCCGTGTCTCATTGACCGAGCCTCCGGTAAACGAGCTTCCGGTGGCTCGATATCTTGCTGACAGATATGGCCGCAGGCTCCATTCGAGTCTGTCTTCTGTGTCAATTGAAGGACGCAAGGCTGTCGCAACGTATTGTTCACCTTCACGAGAAAGGCTGCTGCTTGACGTTTCGTGCGATTTCGGTAAAAGGCTTCTTGACAAGGAACTTGATGATGTGGTAATCTGCGGCACTTATACTGACGAGAGCGGTATGGAGCAGGTGCTTGACGGAAGCGGATATTCAGAATATCTTGCCGATGAACTCATGCAGGCTGCCAGAAGACGTTTCTACCGTCCTGAATATGTTGCCTGCCCAGGATGCGGACGTACTATGTATAATCTGGAAAGCACTTTCAATGAAGTAAAGCGGCGCACATCTCATCTCAAAGGGATGGTGATTGCCGTTATGGGCTGTATAGTGAACGGTCCGGGAGAAATGGCTGATGCCGACTGGGGTTATGTCGGTGAAGGAAACGGTATGGTTTCCATCTATAAGGGAAAGACTCCCCTCCTTCGCCATATCCCTGAATCAGAAGCGATTGACAAGCTTCTCGAGCTTATAGAAGGACAGCAGGACCAGGACAGATAACCGTCATTATACGGAACAGGGGACGACCATTTGAAAGGCTGTCCCCTGCTGATTTATAGGAATAGGTTATAATTACATTGTTCTTTCTTTAGCAATCTTCTGTGTGGCTGTAGCTTCAACTTTTGCAGAAGATGAGCATACGTGCCACTGATATGTGCCTTTGGCGAGTTCCCATGCCGAGGTCTTCTCATTGAATGAGGCCATATCCATAACATTCCAGCCGATAGTAAGGACTTCGCTCTCGCCCGGAGCAAGAAGAGCGGTCTTGCCGAATGCCTTCAGCTCTTTTGTCGGCTTCTCAAGTTTGCCCTTAGGCGCGCTCACATAAAGCTGTACGACATCCTTTCCTGCCACCTTGCCGGTGTTGGTCACCTTCACCTTGAGTTCGCACCTGTCACCATCAATTGCGGAGCTTATAATCTCGTAGCCGAAAGTGGTGTAGCTCAGACCGAAGCCGAACGGGAAGGAAACTTCTTTGCCGAAGGTGTCGAAATACCTGTAGCCTACATAGATGCTCTCCTCGTAGACTGTATAGTCCACGTTACGTACAGGATCTTTCTTCTCCTGATTTTCCTTCATTCCGAACAATGCGGAGAAGTCCATGACAGGCTCTATATCGTGAGGGAAGTTCTTGTCGGCAGGAGCGTCGCCATAGTTGACGGCAAATGTCACAGGAAGCTTTCCTGAAGGATTCACCTTACCGCTGAGCACATCGGTGATGCTGTTTCCTATCTGCTCTCCCCCCTGGAACGCGCAGAGCACTGCATCGGCCTGACCTTTCCATGAAGCAGTCTCAAGGGCGCAGCTAAGGTTAAGGATGACAACGACCTTCTTGCCGGCAGCGTGATATGCCTCGCTGACAGCCTCGATCATCTTGCGCTCTCCCTCAGTAAGGTTGAACTGCCTTGACATAAGGTCCGAAGCCTCACCCATCTTACGTCCCAATGTAATGATGGCCACATCGTTCTGTCCGGCAGCGGCGGCAAGAGGCTCGGCTGCAAGTACAAGTTCGTCAGGCCTCTGAAGCGGAACAAGTGAGAAAGGCGGTTTCCCGTGAGGGAAAATCCTGCGTGTCTCAGCCTGGATATGGGCCGAATATGCCTTCTGCACAGTCTTGTCCACATTGTATCCTCCATTTCTGAGACCTTCCACCAGGGAAACAGTGAACGGGCTTATGTTGACTCCGCCGAAGCCCATTCCTCCTGAAATGATATCGTATGAAGCGATACCGTAAAGAGCGACATTCTTTACGGATGGAGCGAAAGGAAGCACCCCGTCGTTCTGAAGCAGTACGGCACCTTCACCTCCGATGACCCTCGCATCGGCAGCGTGTGCCTTGAGGTCCGGAGCATTCGTGATCTCCCTTCCGTTGAAAGTAAGGGAGCGGCATACGAGCCTGAGCACTTCACGCACGTTCGCATCCAATATGTCCTCGGACAGTTCCCCGTTTTTCACGGCTGCCAGAATAGCCTTGTACTGACGCTCCTGACCAGGCTGCATCATATTGTTTCCAGCCTTCATCGAGGCAACGGCATCTTTGCCTGCATTCCAGTCGGACATGACGACACCGTCATATCCCCATTCATCCCTCAACACTTCAGTGCAAAGGAAATGACTCTCTGGAGTATATGTTCCGTTCACGATACCATAGGATGTCATAAGGGTCCATGGCTGAGCTTCCTTCACGGCTATTTCAAAGCTTTTCAGATACAG
Organism: Bacteroidales bacterium; assembly: GCA_009774765.1. Taxonomy (GTDB): domain Bacteria; phylum Bacteroidota; class Bacteroidia; order Bacteroidales; family UBA932; genus Cryptobacteroides. The sequence continues at coordinate 1,703 of VSOK01000068.1, read as the reverse complement.
CTCGCGCAAAGCCCTTTCACTGACCTGAGCGTCGTTTCCGGTGCGGTTGGTCTCCTGGTTGTTTGCCACGAAATGCTTGATGCAGGCTCCGGCACCTGTACTTTGCAGGCCGTTGACATACGCGGCCGCCATCTTTCCTCCCAATACGGGATCTTCCGAGAAATATTCGTGCGCACGGCCTCCGAGAGGGTTTCTCACAAGGTTAAGTCCAGGGGCAAGAAGCACATCGAGACCATAGTCACGGACTTCCTCTCCGAGTCCCTTTCCCATCTTCGAGGCGAGCTCGCGGTTCCATGTAGCGGAAAGTGTCAGGGAAGTAGGATATTCGGTGGTATAATATGTCTTGCTGTCAAATTCCCTGCGGGAGTTCATCCACAGCTGATGAGGTCCGTCAGCAAGATACACGGCAGGTATGCCGAGACGCTCTATCGGGTATGTGCTTCCGGCCGTACCGGGGAATGTGGCATCAGGACCGGCCATTCCGGTGCCGAGCACCATGTGTACCTTTTCCTCGACGGTCATGGCTGAAATGACCTCGTCGATATTTCCCTCCCCTTTCAGGCGGACCTGGGCGGAGGCTGTAAATGCCGATAGCCCCGCTACGAGAGCCATTCCGGCAACAATCATTTTTTTTTCTGTCATAACTATTGTTTAGTGGTTAATATATTCCGTTCAGTTTACGGAGTATCTTAGGTGAGCATTGTTCCCAGAACTTGGAATCATGCGCACCGCGTCTGGTAATGTATTCATACTGGACGCCTGCCGCATCAAGTTCCTTGACAAAACGCTCGTTGTCCGGGAACAGTGAATCTTCAGTCCCCATCTCAAGCACAACTTCCGGAAGGTTACCCGTATCCTTCACGAGGGATCTCAGGACAGGAGTCTGTCCTTGGACACCATAACATGCAGCAGAACATGCGTATATGAGACTGAACATCTCCGGATGGAGCAGACCTGAATACAAGGAGCCGTAACCTCCCATCGACAATCCTCCTATAGCCCTGTATCCACGCCCTTTCTTGACCTTATATGTACTTTCAATGTGCGGTATGAATTCCTCGAAGAAATATGTCTTGAAGTTTATACCAGTCATATAACCGTCGCAATAGAACGAGTCAAAGGCATTCGGGGAGACTATGATCACCTCCTTGCCTCCATGCTCCTCATTATAGGCCGCATATTCATGGATCCTGTTATGGTTGAACCAGTCGTTGTTGGTCCCCCACATCCCATGCAGGATATACAGGATCGGGAATTCCTTTACTCCGTCATAGCTTTGTGGAAGATATACGGAATACAGCATCTCCCGGTCAAGGACTTTGCTGTGTATCTTCTCGTCACTGGTGAAAGTGATCCCCTCGGCCTTTGGCATAGGATCAAGTATATCCTTTTCAAAATAGATATTCTTCCCTCTGACAAGTGCCTGAAGGCTTATGTCCCGGCCTTTCAGCAGAAGCGACAGGGTATATCTGTCATTGCTCCTTGTCACGGATATGCTGCCTTCCAGAGGAGTGATGTCATTCCCGTCCATGGAAGCGGAAGCCGTAAAGTCCCTGTTGCCGGCATTGGCAGCTACAAGGGAATATTTGCCTCCTTCCAGATATTTCACGGTACTTCCCGCCACGATGTCCACGTAATTGCCGGACTTGTCGGACAGTCTCAGTGATATGAGCCACAGGTTATCATGTTCCCGGGAAATATCC
>VSOK01000067.1 GCA_009774765.1 Bacteroidales bacterium | reverse complement strand
TCGATTCTACAAACATTGTCGGAGTAAACTCCACAATCCGGTAGTCGGCAATTCCGTTGATGTTGAACGGATCTTGCGCGATAATAGAATCAACTGCCGCACGGCTTTCGGCCTTCATCATTATCACACCGCCGATGCGGGGTGTCTGCGGCCCTGAGGCGATGAAGTCGCCTGCTGCATAATGCACGGCAAGATAGTCACGATGAGCCTGAAGATGACGGTCAACTTCTTCAAGCGGCTTCTTGTATGTCAGAATTGCAATAAACATAGCTGTCCGGTTTTATCCTTTTTTGCCCCAAAGCAATGGAGCGGGTTACTAAATGCAGAAACGCGGACTACTGATGCAACATTTTAAGCCGAAGGTCGTGGGAAAACTAAATGCACGGCAGCCCACGCTATATGCATGAGAACCACTATGCCATCCTTATGCGGTGTCTTGAACTTCCTGCGTTCTTCTGCTTACATGAAGAGCATAACGTTTCTTTTTTCTTATGTCTTGGAAAGAGTTGCACCTGTCCTGATGCAAAATTAGTTTTTTTATTGATGTCATGTCATTATAATCCTTGATTTCTATACGGTAAATTTCAGACACGGTTTTGGCGGCATTGTGAATTTGTGCAAGACGCTCTTGCGTAAATTGCGCATCGTTTAAGTCGAGTGCCAGGTCTGCAGTTTTCTCCACGCTTGAATCTGTCGGCTTTGCATCGGTTTCAATGAAATTCAGCCGGACTTGTGCCTTTCCCAGTTGTAACCTTCGGATTTGATCTCAATGTCTTGCGGTTGTTTTTGCTCGTGGACAAACATAGACAGGACAGCCGGAAGTTTATTGACATCTTACAGAATCCGCAATCCGATTGTAATTTCTCTGATTTTGCTTCATTGTAAGAATAGTTGTAAATTTATTGCCCGAAGTTGAGTTTAAATTGTTCTTATATGAAAAAATTGACGCTGGTTTTATCAGTTATGCTGACCACATTCGCACTTCAGGCTGCGGCAAGGTCCATTGATATAATACCGAAGCCCCAAAGCATTAAGGAGCGGGATGGCATATACGGTATTTCTGAAAAGACTACGATAGGATTTGAGAAAGGTCTGGAAGGCTATGCCGGCTATCTGGCGGATATTATATTTGCTTCGACCGGACTGGACCTGGATACCGTTCCTTTCAGAAAGGCTGATATAAAGCTGTCTTTTGACAGGACATTGCCGGAAGAGGGTTATATGCTTGATGTGTGCAGTAAAGGAATTTCTGTGGCCGGTGCCGATATGGCCGGTGTGCTCTATGGAATACAGTCTCTTCTGCAGCTTTTTCCAGTGGATATCTATTCCGGACCCCCGAGACGTAATGTCGAGTGGAATGTGCCGTGTGTCTCCATAAGTGATTTCCCGGAACGTCCCTGGCGAGGTATGATGCTGGATGTCGCAAGATATTTCTATGACGTGGATTTTGTCAAGAAATATGTGGATATGATGGCGATGTACAAGATGAACAAGCTGCAGCTCCATCTGATTGATGATTCGGGATGGCGTGTTGAGATACGGAAATATCCGGAACTTACATCCGTAGGTGCTTGGGCCGGAGCTCAGACCGACCGTCTTGGCGGCTATTACACCCAGGATGAAATTAGGGAGCTGGTTGAGTATGCCGCATTCCGCAATGTCGAGATTGTTCCGGAACTTGAGTTCCCTGCGCATATACTTTCAGCCGTAGTGGCATATCCGTGGCTGTGCTGCACAGGAGAACAGCACAGCCTGCCAGAACAGCATTTCATCAGCAGGGATCTGATATGTGCCGGAAAGGAATCATCATACGAATTTCTTGAAAATGTACTTGATGAGCTGGTCGGGCTTTTCCCTTCCGAATATGTCAATATAGGAGGTGACGAAGCTGTGTATGACCGTTGGAATGAATGTCCTCATTGCCAGGCTCTGATGCGTCGTGAAGGGATTGAAGATGCGTCCCGTCTTCAGGGATATATGGTTGACCGTGTCACCGATATGCTCAAGGAAAGGGGCAGGAAGGCGGTCGGATGGGAAGAGATTATTATGCGTGGAGAACTGAAGAACCGTGTCACTGCTCTTGTATGGCACGACGTGGCGGATTCACTGAAGGTTGCCCGTGCCGGTCATAAGGCGATTCTCACTCCTGCATCACATACGTATTTTGATTTTCCTGAAAGCAATACTCCCGGAGAGGTAAAGGCTGCTGTGTGGATGCCGCCTATTTCTGTAAGGAAATGCTATGATATGCCTGTGAACGACTATTCGGATGAATCCACTGTCCTCGGAGTGCAGGGATGCTTCTGGACAGACCAGTTCATACACGGTACTATGCTTCAGGAAATAGGGTTGATAGACGAGAACAGGTCTGAAAGATATGCTGAATATCTTACTTTTCCTCGTCTTCTTGCGTTGTCTGAAATAGGCTGGATAAGCAATGCTGAGCGTGATTATGATGATTTCACTGTCAGGTTGGGAACGCATTACGGAAGGCTTGAAAAGCTTGACTGCGGATTCCGTGTGCCGGAACCGCGTGTCACATCGTTGGAGACAATGGATGACGGCAGTGTTTCCATCGCTGTCGAACCGTCTGTCGTGGGGTCTGTAATACGTTATACCACGGACGGAAGTTATCCTACCGTGCATTCTGCTGTATATGAAGGACCGGTGACAGTCGCCGTCAGGGATGACTTCAAGGCCATCACTGTACTCCCTTCAGGCAAATATTCACTGCCTGTGTATTTTGAGCCTGATTATTCTTCCTATAAAGAATATGGGACGTTTGTCGCAAAATGGTCTCCTGAGACAATGCTCCGTTGCGGAAATATATGGAAAACAGAGTGCTCGGGACGTTTCCGGGGCAATGGCATATACGAAATAACGTTGGTCTGGACCGGCGGGGACGGTGATGTTGAATTCAGCGGAGTCGATTTGCTGAAAAAGGACCTTAAGGTTGCCGGGGATGTCGGGATGTGCCGTATCGGAAAGGATAATAGAATCTGTAAATTTGAAGTCACATTGAATGGCTATGAGGCAGGTACGCCGTTTTTCCTCTCGTTCGGGATCTCAGACAAAACAGAGCCTTATACGGAAGGGCTTGTCTTTATCAGAAGTAAATAGATGTTATGGTGTCTGAAGTTCTAAGAAAGATCTGTTTTCCCGCAGCCGTTGCCGTATTTTTGTTCTTCTTCCAGTACGGTTCCGCCGCTGAAGTCCATAGACGGGATTCGGTGGATATGGATTTTGAAATGAGAGGTTCGTTCCGTGCGGAATCGCTGGCAAAAGGCGATATGTCCTATGGTTTCAGGGTTGACCGATTCAGATGGAATGTTGAAGGGACTGTCGGAAATAAAGTCGGATGGAGGTTCAGGCAGTCCTTCAAGCCTGATTCCAGGCTGAATACCCTTGACAATATCCTCTCGACGGTGGACTATGCCTATGTCCGGTGGTCTCCTTCTCATAAGCTGTCCCTTACTGCCGGGAAGCAGATGCTTGCGTTCGGAGGGTATGAGTTCCAGGCGTCATCGATCTATGTGATCGAGTTCAGTGATTTCTGGGGAACTTTCGGAGCCTATCAGGCCGGTATTACTGCCGGTCTTGATCTGGGGCACGGTCAGGAACTTCTGTTCCAGGTATCCAATCTGAAGGGTCTGAACGACGTGGAATATTATTATGGAGGCTTCCCTGCAGGATTGAAGCCGTCATCGTTCCCGGCTATATGTACGGTGAACTGGAACGGGTCATTTCTTGAGAAAAAGAATCTTGGATTCCGCTATTCCGCTTCTTGGGGCAGCCAGGCGGACGGAAGGAATCTTCAGGTCATATCAGGAGGTCAGACATACCGGAATTCATTGTTCGGGACATATCTTGATTTTGTCTATTCAAGACAGGGGCTGGATTTCAATTCCATATTGAGCAGATCTGCAGCTCTGAGCGGGGCTGGAAAGGTCACCCTGGAAAATGCTGAATATTTTTCGGCCATAGGATATGTGCATTTCTTTATAAGCAAGTCGTTTTCTGCATTTGCCAAAGGCGTGCTTGAGTTTGGAGGCATAAGCGGAAAATCCGGGGGCATACTGTCCGACATCTGCAGGGTCAGTCAGAATGCACAGGCCTGCGTGGAATATATGCCGACAAAAGACCGGGATACATTCAGGCTGTTCCTTCATTATAATTATTACCACGCTTCTCCTTATGGGGATGGAGGTCTGGCATTGGGGTTTGTTCCAAGGAATGAACACCGTCTTTCCTTGGGAGTGATTTTTACGGTCAACGTACTGTAGAGGTCAGTTTATGGTGGACAGCTCTCCTGTTGTGGAATCCATTATATATCCTTTGACAATTATGTCTTTGGGAATGAGCGGATGGTTCCGTACAAGGTCCACTGTTTCAAGTATGGCTGATTCCGTATCGTCAAATCCGTGAAGCCATTGGTCCAGGTCGATTCCGCAGTGCTTCATAAGAGTTATATGGCTGTCGGGTATGCCTCTTTCCCGCATCTGATGCTGGATTTCCGCGCTGTCCATCCCCTGAACGCCGCATCCTGTGTGCCCGATGATCATTACTTCCTCTACGCCAAGTTCATAAATGGCTACTATAAGGCTTCTGACCGTACTGTCGAAAGGGTTTGTGATGGTTCCTCCGGCATTTTTGATGATTTTGACATCACCGTTTCTGAATCCGAGGGCGGCAGGCAGAAGTTCCACCAGGCGTGTATCCATACAGGTCACTATTGCTATGCGTTTGTTCGGATATTTGTCAGTGATGAAGTTTTCGTATTTCTTCTCTTTGACGAACTCTCTGTTGTATTCGATTATCTTGTCTATCATAAGTCTTTTTGTTTGCAAATATATTATATTTGTGTATAAAAGCCACATTCTTGTAATAATGTGGTGTTGTTGGATACGGAAAGTTGATTTTACGGATGAGGGATTTTGCGGCAATAGATTTTGAGACGGCGAACGAGTACCGGTGCAGCGTGTGCAGCGTCGGGGTTGTAGTGGTAAGGGACGGTGAGATAGCTGACAGCTATTATTCTCTGATACGTCCTGAACCTGAATATTATCAGTGGTTCTGCAAAAAAGTCCACGGCCTATGTGAAGATGACACGTATGATGCTCCGGTATTTCCGGAAGTCTGGAAAAATATAGCCCCTCTCATAGAAGGCCTGCCCCTTGTGGCGCACAACAGCCGGTTTGATGAAGGGTGTCTGAAAGAAGTGTTCAAGGTTTACCGTATGGATTATCCTGATTATGAGTTCTATGATACATTGAGCGCCTCCAGGAAAAAACTTGGACGTGTTCTGCCGGACCATAAGCTTGATACGGTCGCGGCATATTGCGGATATGATCTCAGGAATCACCATCACGCCCTTGCCGATGCGGAGGCCTGTGCCGCTATAGCCGTAAAGCTTCTGTAGAATGAGCATAAAAATTGTATGACAGACAGAAAAAATATTATAATTATGTTGAAACCAGGTGACAGAATGCCGGATTTTGAGGTCGTGGACCAGGACGGCAATATTGTAAAGTCTTCCGAGCTTACCGGAAAGAAGACCATAATCTATTTTTATCCCAAAGACAATACTTCAGGGTGTACAGCGGAGGCCTGTAATCTCAGGGACAATTATGAAGCTCTTGTAAATGCCGGTTATAATGTGATCGGTGTGAGCAAGGACAGCGCAGCGTCCCATAAGAAATTTGCGGACAAGTTCTCGCTTCCGTTCCGTCTGCTTGCCGATACGAGTACCCGTATGCTTCAGGACTTCGGAGCCTGGGGTGAGAAGAAAATGTACGGCAAGACATCTATGGGGACTCTCAGGAGAACATTCATTTTCAACGAGGACGGAATTCTTGAAAGAATAATAGAGAAAGTCGATACAAGAAATCACGCGTCACAGATTCTTGACTGATGTGTTGCGTACAGCATTGAACAAATCGGGCGGCTGAATCAATCAGGCCGCCCGTTTTGTTGTATTCAGAAGTTTTCCGCAAGTCTTTTTGCGAGTTCAATGAAGGCAAGTCCGTCTGGACGTGACGACATTGCGGCCGGTTCGCCGCTGTCTCCGCCTTCACGGATGCTCTGCACTATAGGAATCTGTCCTATGAGAGGTATTCCGTATTGTGCAGCCATTTTTGCTCCTCCGTCTTTGCCGAATATGTAATATCTGTTTTCCGGAAGTTCTTCCGGAGTAAACCAGGCCATATTTTCCACAAGGCCGAAAATCGGCTTGTTGATGCTTTCGTTGCGGAACATGTTGACTCCTTTCTCCACATCTGCCAAGGCAACGTCCTGCGGCGTGCTTACTATGACCGCCCCCTCGAGAGGAATGTCGTGTACAAGGCTGATATGAATGTCACCTGTTCCCGGAGGCATATCTATCAGCAGAAAGTCAAGTTCTTCCCACCTTACCTGCAGAATCATCTGTTTCAATGCGTTGCAGGCCATAGGACCACGCCATATAAGAGCCTGTCCAGGCTGTGCGAAATAGCCGATCGACATCCATTTGACACCGTATTTCTCGACAGGCATTATGACTTCCTTTTCATCATTCTCTTTGAAGGCCTCAGGTATAACTCCTTCTGTTCCTGTCATTTTTGGTACTGAAGGTCCATATACGTCAGCATCGGCAAGTCCTACCTTATATCCGAGCCTTGCGAGTGCCACAGCCAGGTTGACGGCGACGGTGGATTTTCCTACTCCGCCTTTTCCGGAAGCTATTCCTATTATATGCTTTACGTTCTTTATCTCTTCGGTTCCGAGATCGAGTCCGGGCTTTTTCTTAGGCTTGGCTTCCTCTTTTACGACCGTTTTCACTTCAACATCTGTCCCCGGAAAATTTCTGATGATTGCAGCTCTTGTGCTTCCGGTCAGATATTCCGCAAGCGGATCCCTGTGTCTGGAGAAAGCAAGGGTGACAATGATTTTGTCGCCCTTGATTTCTATGTTGTCAATCATTTCAAGTTCTACAATGCTCCTGTCACTCTTTGCCGGGTGCTGGACTTCTTTGAGAACCTTTATTATTTCATTCTGATCCATTATTGATAATTTCAATCGGTTACGATATCCATTTCGTCAATAAGATATCCTGCTCCTCCGAATTTGTCCACAATGAAGAGTACATAACGGATATCAACATTGATGCATCTCTGCAGATCCGGCTCAAACATGACATCGCTGCTCATTGATTCCCAGTTTCCGTCAAATGCGAGACCGATAAGTTCTCCGTCGGCATTGAGGACAGGTGAACCTGAGTTTCCTCCGGTGATATCATTGTTGCTGAGGAATGCTACAGGCATTTTACCGTCTGCCATAGCGTATTGTCCGAAGTCTTTCCCGTTGTACAGCTCTTTAAGTTTTGCAGGTACTACAAATTCCCAGTTGTTTGGATCTTCCTTCTCCATAACTCCGTCAAGGGTAGTATAATATCTGTAGATTACGGCATCTTTAGGTGAATATGATTTCACGGAACCGTATGTGAGTCTCATTGTGAAGTTTGCATCAGGATATGACGGTTGTCCTTTTTTCCATTCAAGCAGACCTTCTGTGTATTTCTGGCGGGCTTCATCCAGAGAACCTTGGTATGTCCTTATTGCAGGGAATATTTTCGTCACGATTTTGCTGATGGACTTTGCAAGAGAGAATACAGGGTCTTTCCTTAGACCTGCCAGTCCCTTTTCATTGTATACTGCAGCGATTTTGTCCTCAGATGTGAATGCGCTGCTGTCAAACAGATTGTCTACATACGCATCTATGTCCATTGTGCTGAAATCTTCAGGCAGTTCCTGCAGATAATATTCAGGAGTGCTGTTGTCCCTGTAAAATTCCAGGAGAGCCTTCGCTATTTTTCTGTCCGTCTCTACGGAATAGTCCTTGAAAAGTTCAGATGTAGCAAGGAGAGCCTCTTCAAATGCGGCTGTTGTGTCATTTCCTTCGATTGACGGCAACGACCCGATGAAAGTCTGGGCTATACTGAAAAGTTCTATTCTCGCAATAGATTCGGACAGAGTCGTATATACGTTATATGCGTCTCTCATTCCGTCTATGGAAGCATTCAGGTCAGCGAGTGCCGTACCGTATTTCTCACTGCGTTTCTTGTTGGAGTTTACCCATCTGGTGAATTCTGCTTCCTCTTTCTCTGCGCGTCCTATGATGTTGAGCTTGTCGAATGCGAGTTTCATTCCCTGCCATTTCTTCCATCCGTTGGAAGAGCCTGAATATTTGCTTGCATATTGGATTTTCACCTTAGGGTCAGCGAGCATATCTTCCATCATAATGTTCTGGCGCACCGTGCGTGCCGCTATCCTGATGTCGTTCTGCTCCAGCTGGAACTGAAGTTCCGGAGATGTCTGGAAACGGGTTGTCCTTCCGGGGTATCCCATAATCATAGTGTAATCACCCTCATTGATGCCCTTGAGTGATATCTTAAGGTGCTGCTTAGGTGTATACGGCACATTGTCGGGAGAGTACGGGGCAGGGTTGTTGTCCTTGTCAGCATATACTCTGAACATAGAGAAGTCACCTGTGTGGCGCGGCCACATCCAGTTGTCGGTGTCTGCGCCGAATTTGCCGATTGATGAAGGCGGGGCGCCTACAAAACGGACATCGTTGTATACCTTGTCAACGATAAGATAATATACATTGTTGTTGTAGAACGGAACTATATTGGCTTCACAGTGAGGATTGTTGTTTTCAGCCTCCTCTATGATCCTGTTGTATTCCGCCTGGACAGCCTCTGCGACAAGAATCTCAAAATCCTCTTTTCCCTTGTGCTCCTTGCGTGCCTTTTTTTCGGCCTTTTCCAGGATTTCGGTGACATCTTCCATATACTCAAGGAATGTCACGGTCAGCCCTTCTACAGGAAGTTCTTCAGAGCGGTTCATAGCCCAGTATCCATCGGCGAGATAGTCGTGCTCGACACTGCTGAGCTTCTGTATGCTGCCGTATCCGCAATGGTGGTTGGTCACGAGCAGTCCTTCTCCTGAAATGATTTCACCTGTACATCCTCCTCCGAACTGCACGATGGCATCTTTGAGGGATGAATGGTTTATGCTGTAGATCTGCTCGGGAGTGAGCCTGCATCCGGCCTGGCTGATGGCTTTGCCGTTCATTTTCTGAAGAAGAGGAAGCATCCACATTCCTTCGTCCGCCCAAAGGCTTGAGGCAAATACGCCCAAAGCCGTGATAAAACATAGAATTTTTTTCATATTGTTGTTCATTAATGAATTCCGCAAGATTGCAAAGATACAAAAACTCGCCCACATACGGATGGATTTCGCCAGAATAATGCAAACTATTGGGATTTAAGGGAGATATGCAGGTTTTA
>VSOK01000066.1 GCA_009774765.1 Bacteroidales bacterium | reverse complement strand
TTGCAGGATGATGCGGGCCGATTGCCTTATTGTTTATTCAGGGCATCCGGCATCTTCAAGGCCTGCTTCCGAAACAATGGAAAGAATGGCATCCCGAAGGCTTTTGGGGGTGACATTCTTTTTTATTACAGTAAGGTATGAATGCCTTATTTCTCTTTTTATGACATCGTATTCAAGAAGGTCTACGTTGAGGTCGTTCCAGTGCTTCTTGTTGAAATGCCAGGCAGGGGTTATCGCATCGTAGCGGTCCCTGAGGAGTATGGCCCGGTCCGTGTCGCATTTTAGCGCGATGATCCCGCTCCTTTCAAATGCGGTGCAGGCAAACATTCTGCCTCCGATCTTATATACGGCGAATTCCTCCCCGAAAGGCTGGCATTCCTCGCACATAGGCAGTGAGATGAGATAGTCTCTGACTTCAATTATATCCATATTGAAAATATTCTTTTTACGGCAGGCAAATATAAGTGGATATTCCCGCATTTTTTATATTTTAGCGATTCTTTTGACGATTATTGTTAAAACTGGATATAAATGAGATTATTGACTTTATTTGCCGTTCTTTCTATGGCATTTCCTGTAGCTGGATTCTCTCAGAAGACCTACACTTTGACCTCTCCTGACGGCTCTTTGCAGACAACTGTTTCGGCCGGTGCGGAGCTGACTTATGACATTGCCTATAAAGGGCGTACCCTGATGGAGGAGTCGCCGGTTTCTATGACTTTGGCGGACGGACGCGTATGGGGACCGGATGCAAAAGTCCGCAAGGCAGAACGCGGAGGTGCTGATGTGACGGTATCTTCACCGTTCTACCGTTCTTCGGAAATCCGCGACCATTACAATAGTCTGACACTCAGGATGCGTGACGGATGGTCTCTGGAGTTCAGGGCATACGATGACGGTATAGCCTACCGTTTTGTCTCTGCTTTGGAAAAGCCTTTCCGTATAGCTTCAGAGCAGGCGGACTACCGTTTCCCGGAGGATTATGCTGTGACTGTACCTTATGTGAAACACAATGCAGGGAATATTGATGCCCAATGGCACAACTCTTTTGAGAATACCTATACGGTTACGACACTTTCTATAGTTGATTCCGGACGTCTTATCTTCCTTCCTGCGTCAGTGGATACAGGTGATGGCATCAAAATATGTTTTACTGAGACGGATCTTGACAATTATCCCGGTATGTATCTTTGGAACGGTGATGGGGGAAGACATCTTTCAGCCCGTTTTGCGGCATATCCGAAAAATCTGAAACAGGGCGGCCACAACAATCTGCAGATGACTGTCAGTGAACGCGAGGATTTTATCGCGGAAGTGGACGGGCCGCGGACATTCCCGTGGCGTATTGCTGTAGTGGGTACAGATGTTGACCTGGCTTCAAGCGATCTGAGCTATGCCCTGGCTGCTCCGTCAAAACTTTCAGACATATCCTGGATCAAACCTGGAAAGGTCGCATGGGAATGGTGGAATGCCTGGAATATTTCCGGTGTCGATTTCCGTTCAGGGATAAACACTGAGACATATAAATATTATATCGACTTTGCTTCGGAAAGAGGCATTGAATATGTGATTCTTGATGAAGGGTGGGCTGTGAACCTCAAAGCGGATCTTATGCAGGTGGTGCCGGAGATCGATCTGCCTGAAATAGTTGAATATGCAGACAAGAAAGGTGTCGGAATTATCCTGTGGGCAGGATATTGGGCGTTTGAACGTGATATGGAGAATGTCTGCCGGCATTATTCCGAAATTGGCGTCAAAGGCTTCAAGGTAGATTTTATGGACCGCGATGACCAGGTGATGACAGGTTTCAATTTCCGTGCGGCTGAAATGGCGGCGAAATATAAGCTCATTCTTGATCTGCACGGTACGCACAAGCCGGCAGGACTCAACAGGACCTGGCCTAATGTCCTTAATTTTGAAGGAGTCCACGGGCTGGAGCAGATGAAATGGAGCAGCGAATCTGTGGACCAGGTGAAATATGATGTACAGATTCCGTTTATCCGCCAGGTGGCGGGCCCGATGGACTACACCCAGGGCGCGATGCGCAATGCTTCCAAGGGCAATTACCGCCCTATAAACACTGAGCCTATGAGCCAGGGAACACGCTGCCGTCAGCTGGCATTGTATGTCGTGCTTGACTCTCCGTTGAATATGCTTTGTGATTCTCCTGTAAACTATATGAGAGAGGAAGAGTGTACGGAGTTTATTGCGTCTGTTCCGACCGTATGGGATGAGACACGTGTCATTGAAGGCAGGATGGGAGAGTACATTGTTATGGCTCGCCGCAAAGGAGACTGCTGGTATGTTGGAGGACTTACTGACTGGACAGCACGCGATATCGAGGTTGATTTGTCTGAACTTGGCCTGACGGGATGCTGTATGGTAAAAGTATTCTCCGATGGAATCAATGCGGATCGCAGGGCATCTGACTACAGCCTGAAAACTGTCCGCAGGGACGCTTCCGAACCTTTGAAAATACATCTTGCTCCAGGAGGAGGTTTCGTCGCGGCAGCAGTTCCGGAGCAGGAATTGACTGCTTTGTCGGATAAGAAAGACGAACTTAGTGTGTTCCAGCTTAATATCTGGGGAGATGCCACGGTAGTGCCGGGAGCATTTGAAGCCCTTGTCGACGAGATTGCACGTCTGAATGCTGATATCGTGTCTTTGTGTGAAGTAAGCAACCACGACGGAATGACTGTCGACAGGCTTGTGGAAGCATTGAAGCAACGTGGACAGGTCTGGTATGGTGCAGGTGACAAGTATACAGGAGTTCAGGGAACTGATGTCTGTGTCCTGTCAAGATATCCTGTCACTGATGTCGTCACAGGAATTTCACCTGTAAGCGGAGGGGCTGATATGAAGGTACGTATTGATGTGGACGGAATTGATGTACTTGTCTATCCGGCCCATCTGGATTATACACATTATGCCTGTTATCTGCCCAGGGGATATGACGGAGTGACCTGGAAACAATTGCCGGCCCCTCTTGCCGATGTGAAAGCTGTTGTAAAGATGAACCGTGAATCCACACGTGACGAGGCTATGGCTGCTTTTGTCGCAGAGGCGGCATCGGAGAAGGCCGATCTGATAATTCTGGCAGGAGATTTCAATGAACCTTCCCATCTTGACTGGACTGAATCCACTGCCGGCCTTTACGACCATAGGGGATGTGTAGTACCGTGGGACTGCTCCGTGATGCTTTATGAAGCCGGCTTCCGTGATGTCTATAGGGTGATTCATCCTGATCCTGTGACACATCCGGGATTTACATATCCGTCCGACAATCCGGACAAGGAGCCGAAGGATCTTACCTGGGCTCCTGAGGCAGACGAAAGGGACCGTATAGATTTCATCTATTATCTTGCGAATGACAAATGTGTTCCAGAGAATGCCGTGGTAGTAGGTCCTTCCGGATCTGTAGTACGCTGCGGGAGAGCGGAAGAGACCGGCCATGATACGTTCATCAGACCTCTTGGCGTATGGCCGACTGACCACAAGGGAGTGATGGCGACGTTCAGACTGGTCAGGAAATGATGCTTTTGATTTTTGCGGAATGATAGTTTTGACTATCTTTGCCGTCCTTTTGTGCCAAGGTAAATTCCTTTATGGCATTTGAAATACAGGTGGGATGATCTGTCGCTGCCGTGTCCTGCATTATGCAGGGTATTGCAGAGGAAAGTCCGGACAGGGCAGAGCTCTTCGCTGCGGAAAGCGCAGATGGGAGTAATCTTATGGAAACCGTAACAGAGAACAACCGCGGAAACGCAAGGGTGAAAATGTGAGGTAAGAGCTCACGGTTCATATTGGCGACAATATGAAGGTACGGTCCCGAAGCCTGCAAAACCAAATATACCGGCAGATGAGGGCTGCTCGTCCGATGCCGGGGGGTAGGTTGCGAAGATAAATGACAGAATAAAACAGAAACCGGCTTACTGTCCCGCCTGATTGTTACTCAAGATCCTTCGGGGTCTTGAGTTTTTTATACACTTGCTGAATGTGGACTTGATATGGCTTCGTAAGAAATCTATTTGTATCCCAGCTTGCGTTCTGCACGGTCATTCTGACGGTTGATTTTCCTGACATTCTTTTCTAGGGACGGAGTGATGTCTTTGCATGTCTTGTGGCAGGCCATCGAAAGCGAGTACATACGTCCTATGCAGAAATTGCTGTGCTCGCACGCGCTGCAATGGTTCTCGTCTGCCATCATCTTGTTGACGAAATCAGTGTCTTCAAGTACTGCACGGCCCATCTGGAGAAGAGGGAATCCGCTGTCAATGACCTTGTCGGCATCTTTGCGGGTTGTGACTCCGCCTACATATACGAATGTCATATCAGGCATAGCCTCCCTGAATTTCAGGGCGTCTTCAAGGAAGAAAAGTCTTTTGAAAGGTATTGAAGGTGATACTATTCTGCCGCCGAGAAGAACTCCTATCTTGAGCCACCATTGTCTTAGAGGCATATAATGGACCATCGCTCTGACAGGGAACTGACCTCTCATCACATACATAGGTGCCCGGCTTACGAAGCCTCCGGACAGTACTATGGCATCTGCTCCTATCCTCTGGAGCTCTTTTGCAACCTTTATGCAGTCTTCAACCTCCATTCCTCCGCGGAATCCGTCTCGTGTATTCATCTTGACGAATATTGCCACCTTGCCTTTGCCTGCCTCCACCACGGCCTCCATACATCTGCGCATAAATCTCATACGGTTGTCGAGTGAACCTCCATATTCGTCACGGCGATGGTTGGTGTATGGTGAAAGGAACTGTGAGATGAGGTAGCCGTGTCCTGCGTGGATTTCCACGGCGTCGAAACCGGCCTCGATTGCCAGACGTACAGCATTCCCGTATGCTTCAACGACTTCGTCAATCTCTTTGTGGTTCATCTTGTGGACAAAAGTAGGGGAGTACAGATTGAATCCTCTGCTTGCTCCCAGCGGAGTGCATCCGCATATCCTTTTATGGGACATATTGCCGCAATGTCCGAGCTGGATCGATGCCTTCGCCCCTTCCGCGTGGATAGCGTCTGTAAGCTTCTTCAGCTCGGGTACGATTTCCTTGCGCATCCAGAGCTGGCTCTCGAATGAAAGGCCGCTCTGGCATACTGCAGCGTATGCCACTGTGGTCATTCCTATACCGCCTCTTGCCACAGCCGTATGATAGTCAAACAGTTCCTTTGACGGAGCATTCCCAGGGCACATTCCCTCAAAAGCAGCAGATCTGATTGTCCTGTTCCTCAGTTCTGTCGGACCGATTTTATACGGTGTGAATAATCCACTCATAATATTCGTTTTTGTTTTTATCTGGATCACACGTAAGGCGTGGGATGATTTTTTGTCTATATGGTTACCAGATGAACGGAATCAGATGCTTCTTGTTCAGATCCTTATATTCATCTCCGAATTCCTCTTCATACTTCTCCGTAAGGGATTTAGCGCGCGGAGCAAGATTCGCGAATGTCCATATCGCGAAAAGTGCTCCTGCAGGAGACCAGGTCAAGATTGCGTATCCGACCCATTCTGTCACTTCACCGAAATAGTTTGCGGAAGTTACATATCTGTAGAGGTGTTTCCGCGGGATATAGTGTCTGGTATCGCCTGGCTTGCGGAGATGTCTGATTACGTGGTCTGAGTCAAGGTTTATCAGCATTCCTGCCAGGAAGACCAGGACTCCTATGATGAATTGAGGAGAAGTAAGCCATTCTGCGGTGTACATTCCTTCAGGAGCGAACCTGTATAGCCATCCTCCTATGAAATAAGTGTTCAATGTGTTGAAGGTCATTCCAAGAAGCATAATGACGATCGGCATTTTGCTGTTTCCGCGCATAAGCATAGGAAAGATGAATGATCTCTGGAAATAATGAAGGAGATAAAGTCCAGCCATTATGAAAAGCACCGTCCTGTCATTGCCTGTATCCGCTCCTGAACGTGCGAAGGACAGGGTGTAATACAGGAGGAAGAAGAAAGACGGGGCTTCCATAAGTACCCATCCGGCCCTGTTGCTGATTTTCGGACCCCAGTTGGATGTTGACAGATAGCCGTATCCTGCTTTAAGGAAGAAAAGTGCTATATATACTATTACGGCGATTATCGCCATTGCCGACATAAGTATGTAATAGGTTGACATATTTACCTTAAAATTAAACAAAAGTCCCGCAAAGGTAATAAAGATTTTTCAAATCAGTTTTTTTTGACTACTTTTGTGCCCCTGTTAACGGTAAAATTTCTTGTATGAACACTAAGTATGTTTTCGTTTCAGGTGGCGTGGCTTCGTCATTAGGTAAAGGCATTATTTCTGCATCACTCGCCAAGTTGCTACAGGCAAGGGGATTGCGTGTGACAATCCAAAAGTTTGACCCCTATATCAATATTGATCCGGGCACATTGAACCCTTATGAGCACGGAGAGTGTTATGTCACAGAGGACGGTGCGGAGACAGATCTTGACCTGGGACATTATGAAAGGTTCCTCGGAGTGCACACCTCGAAGGCAAACAATGTAACTACAGGAAAAATCTACAATACAGTCATAAGCAAGGAGCGCGAAGGCGCGTATCTTGGCAAGACCGTACAGATTGTCCCCCATATTACTGATGAGATAAAGAGAAGAATGCTTCTGCTCGGCAAGAGCGGAAATTTTGACGTTATCATCACTGAAATCGGAGGAACTGTGGGCGATATGGAATCACAGCCTTTTGTCGAGGCGGTGCGTCAGCTGCAGTGGGAGCTTCCGGAGGAGGATTGCGTGACTATCCACCTTACCCTGGTGCCTTATCTCAGTGCAGCAAAGGAACTCAAGACAAAGCCGACACAGCATTCAGTGCAGATGCTTCAGCAGAACGGTGTGCAGCCTGATATAATAGTATGCCGTACTGAGCATAAGCTGACTCCTGAACTGCGCAACAAGATGGCGCGTTTCTGCAATGTGAAGCCTGGACACGTGATCGAGTCTATGGATGCACCTTCAATTTATTCGGTTCCTTTGAATATGAAGGCGGAGAAGCTTGATGAGATTGTGCTGAATCATTTCCAGATGAAGAATCTTCCGGAGCCGGATCTTACTGAATGGAACAAGTTCCTTGACAAGCTTTTCAACCCTAAGGCAAGCGTGGATATCGCGCTTGTGGGCAAATATGTAGAACTTCAGGATGCCTACAAGTCTATTCTCGAGTCGTTTGTGCACGCCGGTGCGGCCAATGAGTGCAAAGTGAACGTACACAGCATACACAGCGAGTTCCTTGATGCTTCAAATGTTGAGGAGCAGCTCGGCAATATGGATGCGGTGCTTGTGGCTCCAGGATTCGGTGAGAGGGGACTTGAGGGGAAAATAGTAGCTATCAGATATGCGCGTGAGCATAATGTTCCGTTCTTCGGAATATGTCTGGGCATGCAGATGTGCGTGGTCGAGTTTGCGCGTGATGTCCTTGGCCTGAAGGATGCCATATCTACAGAGGTCAATCCTGCGACGTCAGCTCCTGTCATCGACCTTATGGAGGACCAGAAGAGTACGACAATCAAAGGCGGTACAATGAGGCTCGGAGCATACGACTGCCGTCTGGCAAAAGATTCACTTGCATACAGGATATATGGACAGGAGGTCATTTCCGAAAGGCATCGCCACAGATATGAATTCAATAACGACTATCTGGAGCGTGTGGAGGCCGCCGGAATGAAGGCTTCCGGAAGGAATCCTGATACAGGGCTGGTGGAGATAGTGGAAATACCTGCTCATCCGTTCTTTATAGGAGTGCAGTTCCATCCTGAGCTCAAGAGTACTCCGGAACACCCTCAGCCTATTTTTGTCGCATTCGTAAAAGCTGCGATGGAGTATAGCAAAAAGAAAGAAAAATAATGAGTTTTTTTAGACATATCTTTATCTGTACCGCTTTGCTTATTTGCTCCGGCTGCGCCGGGGCAAAGGTAAGGCAGTATAAGGCTGAGATTGTCAAGGAATATCCTCACGATATACACTCATACACCCAGGGACTGTTTTTTCATCAGGGAAAACTGTATGAAAGCACAGGACAATATGGACAGTCGTCTTTCCGTATCGTAGACCTTGCGACAGGCGAGGCTTCGCAAAGGCTGAATTTCTCAAAAAAATATTTTGTGGAGGGTTCGGTGATTCTCGGCGACAAGCTGTATGTCCTTACATGGACCAACAGGGTGATATTTGTCTATGACGCGAAGTCTCTGGAATATAAGTCTACATATTCTTATCCTCGTGAAGGATGGGGGCTGACGACAGACGGCACCAGTCTTATTGCAAGTGACGGCTCTTCTGTGCTTTATTTTATGGGAGAGGATTTTTCCGTAAAGAAACGCCTTACCGTCAGGATGGATGGACGTCCGGTGCGTTTTCTGAATGAGCTTGAATATATTGACGGAAAGATATGGGCGAATGTCTATACGACGGATCTGATAGTGATTATTGATCCTGAGACAGGTAATGTGGAAGCGACGGTGGATGCTTCCGGAGTGCTTCCGGACCGCCTTAGGACTGCTCAGACGGATGTCCTGAACGGGATTGCCTATAATGAGGAGGACAATAGGATTTATATTACCGGAAAGAATTGGCCCAGGCTCTATGAGATAAGGCTGAAGGCCAAATAGCAGTGACGGGTCCGTTTCCTTTGGGAAAGGTCGCGCCGTCTGCTGACGGCTTTATAAAAAGAAATATATATAAACATGCAGGGGTACCCTGTAGTGTCATAGAAGTTGGAATGGTGGTCTAGAGGACTCTCTCAACTCCTGTGATGCCACAGGAGTTGAGAGAGTCCCATTGAACCTGATACGGATAATACCGGCGAAGGGAATGCAATTATCTCAAGTGCATATTATGTGCACCCCCTTGCATAACGTAAAACTTATGCGAGGTTTTTTATTTATTGCAGCGTTAAGCACGCTGATCCCGTTCTCCGCAGCAGCTGTGGGGAATGAAGCAGCCGTAAGATCGGCTGAAACAGTATCTGAGTCGCCTTTGAAGGAATCCGGTTCTTCGGATGACGGTAAGGCGGAACATCTGGACAGTGTGGTAGTCTCTACATCAAGAGCAGGAAAATCCACACCTGTAACCTACACGATGATGGGCAAGGAAGAACTCAAACGTTCCAATCCCATCAACTCTCTACCGATGAATCTGAGCCTGCAGCCCTCAGTCGTGACAGTGAATGAAGGTGGTACAGGTCTCGGGTATTCAAAGATGACAATCCGTGGCAGCAAAGGCTCACAGATCAATGTCACCCTTAACGGCGTCACTTTGAATGATGCCGAGTCGCAGGAGGTCTTCTGGGTAAATATTCCTTCTCTCAGCAGTCTGATCAGCTCCGTCCAGGTGCAGAGGGGACTTGGGACATCAGCCAATGGTGCTGGGGCTTTCGGGGCCAGCATCAATATGAGCGG
>VSOK01000065.1 GCA_009774765.1 Bacteroidales bacterium | reverse complement strand
CCTTTGTCTGAGGGAAGCGAAAAGCTCATCGGCATACGGTCTGCGTCCTGTCATCTTCACAAACCTGGCATCCAGTTCCCGATATGCTTTCTCCGCATGACGGGATTGTTCTTCCGGGGCTGCGGTCTTGTCAATACCGTATTTGATCAGAAAATCCGGTTGCACATTGATAAGGTCGTTTGAAGCATCCGGTGACATGGCGATACGGCCCAATTTGTCAAGCTCCCGGTCAAGTCCCTCAAGATAGAAGTCCGGTAGACGGACTCCGGGAATATTCTCGACCGCCTTTTCAGCCGCCGCGCACATCTCGGCTTCTATACGGGGAATGTTCATCTTGACATCAGGCTCAATGTAGCAGTCATCCCTGTCCATCAGATAGCTTTCGAGCCATTCATAGGTACTGCATTTGTCCTCAATGCCATAGCGCAGCTTGACGTAGGTCGATGGCACCATGCTGTATGAAGCGAGTTCGCATAGTTCAGATACATCCCGGCTCTTTCTCTGGAAGTCTAATATTCTTATTGCGGATATTACTTCACTATGTGGCGGGCGTTCAATTCTATTCATCGGATATTTCGTACATCCCCAATCACGCATAATGGCGTACATTGCGAACAAACCATGCACTGATGTGGCTTCCCATGGTGGTATATCCGTCAGTTGAGAGCCGTGTTTCGCCATAAATGAAGTATCCGTCAATACATCCATCATATCTACGGATTCCTTGTTCATCGTTGATATGGGAGAATCGAAGGGTTCGGATTTCGCTATCAGCAGGGCGATCTGTTCAATAGCTTTTTCTGAATGACTGTACTCCCGGATAAGTTTTGCAAGTTCCCCGTGATTGTACACACCGGCAAGACGCTTGGCTTTTTGAGCAATCTCCTGCAATTCCCGGTAGTCCGGTTCCCGGAAGCGACCGACAATCCGATGTCTTATCCATTCGGTAAATTTCATGTCTTTCTTGATTTTTGAATGTTATTTACTGTTACGTTTGCTCTCCGCCAACTGCTTGATGGCAAGTTCGATATTGCCGCCCAGTTTTTCCGTAAGCCGCATGAGTTCAAGTTTTTCGGTCTCCTCGGTGGTGTAGCACACATATTCCTCAAGCGACACCTCGGTGGCATATACCGCCGACTGTGTACCGCCCAGACCAATCCAGACCTCCTTGTACTTTCGGGAAGGATTGTTCGCCATGTTGATGGAAAGAATTTGCGCACGTTCCTTGTCGGTCAGACCGAGCAACGCCTGTATCTCATCGAACTTGTTCATGTACTTGCGCTGGTCAAGGAGAATCTTGCAGTCGCTGTTATTGATGATGGTACTCTTGACAATCGGAGACGAAATGATGTCCTCGACCTCCTGCGTGACAACAACGGCCTCGCCGAAGAACTTTCTGACGGTCTTAAAGAGGTACTTCAGATATTCCGCC
Source organism: Bacteroidales bacterium (assembly GCA_009774765.1). Taxonomy (GTDB): domain Bacteria; phylum Bacteroidota; class Bacteroidia; order Bacteroidales; family UBA932; genus Cryptobacteroides. The sequence goes on along the minus strand of VSOK01000065.1, from coordinate 8,222 downwards.
ATGCCCTCCTTGCTGATGGCTTTCCAAGCCTCTTCCAGCAATATCATCTTACGGATTCCCTTCAGTTTTCTCATCTTGTTGATGAAGGTTTCCATGATGATGATTGTCACAATCGGGAACAAGACCTTATTGTCCTTGATGTTGTCTAACTCGAAGACAATGAATCGTTTATTCAGCAAATCAAGCTGTTTGTCACTGTTCAGGAGGTAGTCATACTCGCCGCCTCGGTAGTAAGGTTCCAGTACGTTCAGGAAATTGAACACGTCAAAATCCTTCTCACGGGTGCGCTTTTCCCTCAAAATGTCCTGATACTCGTCACGGATGAACTCGTAAAAACTATTGAAGGAGGGCTTGATGCTCCTGTCCTTGCGGATATTCTCTAAAAAGAGGTTGACGGCATTGGAAAGCGCCACCTCTTCGGCCCTCGTGGGCGGTTCGTCTTCACGTTTCCACAAAGTGAGAATGAGCGTCTTGATGGATTCCTTCTTTTCGATGTCAAACACACCATCCTCCACATAGAAAGGATTGAAGGCTATCGGGTCTTCTTCCTTATAGGTGAAGTAGATGCCGTCCTCGCCGTGTGTCCGCGCATGGATAAGGTTGCACAATCCCTGATAGGAATTGCCGGTATCCACCAGCAGCACATGGGTTCCCTGTTCATAATATTGCCTTACTATGTGATTGGTCAAAAAAGACTTGCCTGAGCCTGACGGTCCGAGGATAAATTTATTCCTGTTCGTGATTGTACCGTTCTTCATCGGCAGGTCGGAAATATCCAGATGGACGGGTTTTCCCGTCAGCCGGTCCACCATTCGGATACCGAACGGCGAGAGCGAGTCCTTGTAGGAGGTTTCCCCGATGAACAGGCATAACGCCTGCTCGATGAAGGTGTGGAAACTCTCCTCGAACGGGAAATCACCGGCATTGCCGGGTATCGCTGCCCAGAACAGTGTCGGGACATCGACCGTGTTGTGGCGCGGTTTCGCCTCCATGAGCGCCAACTGGCTGCCGACATCGTTCTTGATGCGCATCAACTTCTCCCGGTCATCGCTCCATGCCATGACGTTACAATGTGCCCGGATGGAAGTCAGCCCCTTGCTGTGCGCCTCGTTCAGGTATTCCTCAATCCATTCACGGTTGATCTGGTTGGAGCGGCTGTAACGGGAAAGCGAGTGCATGTTCCTCGCGGTCTGCTCGAACTTGCGCAGGCTCTCCGCCGAATCGTCGATGAAGAGGTACTGGTTCACGACATGGTTGCACGTGAGCAGGATACCAATCGGCGCGGCGAAAGAGAGGCGGCAGTCGCTCCGGTCGGTCGACAACCGCTCGTAACGGCAGTCGGTTGACACGTTAGATGGCAGGTCTTCCGGGTCGGAAAGGGTGTGCAGGCAGAGGTAGTTGTCGCCTATCCTCATTTCCCCGGCACCGAGTGACAGGTCTTGCAAGCAGGCGGTGTCCTCCTGCGAGAGCGAGAAGTATTTCTCTATGATTCCCGCCGAGGTGTCCGTTCCCGTGATTTCCTCATCCGTCAGGCGCGTCATACGGAGCAGACCGCTGTCGTTGACAATGCGTTCAAACTGCTCACAGCTCTCCATGAACCGGGTAACGGTCTCCCTGTCCGTCATTTCCTTCGGGATGATGAAATTCCGCGTGAGGGCGTTGAAACTGCTGGTCGTGCGGCTGCGCTCCTTGGTCGTCTTGGTCAGGAACAGGTAGCAGGTGTGCTGCAAATACGGACGCTCGTTGAAGTGCCGCTCGAAACTGCGGTTGAGGAAACTCAAATCATCCTTGCAGATGTCGGGACGGTAGCTTTCCTCAATAAAGAAGTCCTGCTTGTGAACGATGCTGTAGTTCGGAAGCACCTTGACCGCCTTCGCCCATGTCGAATGGACGGCTTCGTACTCCGCCTTCGTGAGCGTGAAAAGTTCGGGCAGCTCCACCTTGTAGGCCACGGTAATGTCCGCATCCTTGCTGACGATGCACCCATGTTCCACCGAGAGCAGCGGGAACTTGCTTTCCAGCGTCGCTGTTTTCATTACGTTTCTCATACTTTTCTTTTTTTGGAGGTTGGAGAAATCAACCGAAGGAACTTCCTCCGGTTGATGATGTAACGGGGATGGCTGCGCAGCGCATTGAGTTTCATTAGACCCCATTCACCGTACTTCGCGTTCATGCGGAATGTCACCCAGACAAGCACCGAAGCGGAAACGACACCGAAACCGATGCAGACCCACTGGTCGATACCTGCCATGTACATGATGACGAACACCACGAACAGGGCAAGCAGTCCGCCCGCGAAGACGAACAGGTACTGGCTCTTGAGCCCTTTGAACTCCGGGCTGCGGCCTATCCCCTTGTTGACCGGATACTTCGCCATGTTACAGGAAGAATGAGCGTAAGATGGTGGCGGCCACGATGAGAAAGATGCAGGCGCCGAACCAGCTGGCGGCCGTCTTGCTCGTGTCGGGGTCGCCCGACGAGAACTTGGAATAGACCTTCACGCCCCCGATCAGGCCGACTACGGCTCCGATGGCATAAATCAACTTGGTTCCGGGGTCGAAGTAGGAAGTAACCATGTTGGTGGCTTCCGTAATGCCGCCGATACCGTTACCCTGGGCGAAAGCCCCGACTGTCGCAAGCAGCATGAAAGCTGCCGAAAAGAATCTCTTTTTCATGTGTCGAAAATTTTAATTGGTGAGACAAAAAATCATTTCGATAGCGAATATATGGTGTTTAATTCATTGATTTACAAACCTTACGATGCGTGTCATCGTATGTCATCACGTTACATCGGCAAGGATTTTCCACACGATGAAAAAGAGGATTGTGGGCAGAGAAATAAAAAAGCAAATGAAGACAATGCTGAATCAAACTAACATGAAAGGTAAGTATAATTCAATTATACATTCGATGATTAAAACTCTATAATATGCTATAATAAAAAGAGGCAACTTCGATTTAGGAGACAAAGAATGTGTAATTTTGTAGTTGCTATGAAGTTAATAATATAATTAATCGTTATAAATTATGAATGAAACAGATATAATCATACGAGAACTTACCCAAGAAGAATTGATTGCAAGAAAGCCTTTCTCACATTTTGGCTGGGAAGGAGTCGGAGCGTTCTCTTTTTTAACCATTTCAGATGGATATTGGGAAAGTGCAAAAATATTGCTTGAGAGAATGGAAAAAGAAAGCAATAATTTTGCTGTTGTCGATTCTTTGGTATATCCTTTATTTTTTAATTATAGACATTCAATAGAAACGTACTTAAAGTTATTGTTTTTCAAATACGGAGAACAAACGGAGCTGGCCAGGCGTGATTTTTTGGCGTTAGGACATGATTTGCAAAATCTTTGGGGCAATTTACGACCACATCTGAATAAAGGGAAAAAACATGTAGGAAGTGCTATAAATCTCAATGCAATGGAGCATTATATAAAATCAATAAATGGATTTGATCCTGATTCAATGATGATGCGTTATTCTATTGAAAAGGATTTAAAAGCAAACAAAGAACATGAATATCGTTTCGATTTTGTCAATTTTGGGGAACGAATGAATGAATTGTGTGTTTCTTTTAGACAACTTGATTATGATTTGTCAAACCAAATGTTAGAAACGGCATCATTGGAAGAACTAAATACCTATCTTGATATGATTGAAAAGTATCGTCCTCAGATAGATAGTTTTTTGTCAATATTGAAAACTGAATCAAAAGAAGAAGCCATAAAAACATTCAATATTCATGACTTTATTGATAATTTAAAAAGTCATGAGCCATCCAATAGATCTAAGTTTCTCAATGAATGTGACCCTGATTTGCTTATTCTTTTAGATAATTTATTCTATTGTGGACGAACTGTAAATTCAAATGAAATTCGTTTATCAACTTCTCCGGTTTGTAGACAAAAAGAGTTTGTCAAATTTTGTTTTGAGTTATTAGACAAGGATGGACTCTGTTTTGGGAAAGTTCCTTATGAAGCCCAAATTAACATTTGGGGTAAAACAGCTTCAGCTCTTTTAGCTGGAATCTCTACAGCACTTTCTATTATAGGTTTAGAATCCAATAGTTGATAAACGCATAAATGTGATTTTAAGATAAGAAGCGAAGTCTGAAAACCAGGTGGCTTTCAGACTTCGCTTCATGGTGAATGCTGTTTACTTTTCAGCGGAATCGAAAAAGAGGTTACACCATCCTCCGTTGCCTCTTTTTCTCTTTTTGCAATATTTTCTTAGCTTCCATTTCTTTCAGACTTAACCGTTTTCCAGTCAGCGTCATTGTGTAAGAGGTACATGACCTACCTGTTGTTATTTATTTTACGATACTATTCAGGTTAAAGTTCCAACCAACTTTGAGGGATTAATTTGTCTCCATTTCGCCATATTTCTCGTACACAGGCTTTGAATTTTTCATCATTTAGATAGGCATGATCTGTTATTATCACTTGGAACTTCGAATCAAAACTATCAGTTTTATTGATAATGAAATCAAACATTTTCTTTACGGCTATTTCATCAGAACTTTCTTGTATCTGTCCATTATTTTGAATATCCTTTTCTGGAGGGAAATATACTTGAGTTGGTTGATCTATCATAAGAAATCGAGGAACAGGTCTATTCAATTGAATAAAATGCTCATGTAATCCAAAATGTATGAGTAGATGGTAACTAACCCAATTTGCTCCACTTCCTAATTGAGATAATGGAATTGATTTATTAACAGTATCGGCTATAAGAGTCAATTTAGACAAATCAAATCGAATAAGAGCATTTTCATATTCAACATCTAAGTCATTAACCCAATTGCTCATGTGCAGATTTATTTTATTAATAATAGAGAAGAGTTTTTCTTCCTTTGTCTCTTTATCAATCATATCTGATAAACGAGCAATATCTTGTTTCAAAGTATTGATTTTATCATCAATACTTTTATCTTCTGTAAAATCAATACTTTCTAAAAATAAACTTATTCTACCAATAACCTTACCTCTACGTAAATTTAAATCGCGCAATCTTCTGGCATTCTCTTGTTCTGTATATAAGGCAGTAATGGCATTTTCTATATTTTGTATGTTTTCTTTTATAACATCTGCCTTATTTATTAATTCTTGTAAATACTTATTAAGACGAGGTTTTTCTCTAGTAGTTTCTTCTAAACTCTTTTTCAAATTAGATAAAGAAGTTTGGATGGCCGTAATTGAAGGAATGGGAACGCTTAAAGTGCTATTACATAATGGGCATATATATTCATTATTTTCAGAATCAGAGAATAGCCCAATACTTTCGAGACGAACTTTTTGTTGTTCAACTTCACCAGAATATTGAAAATTGTTCTTTAAAAATGTTTTAGTAGCAGAAATAGTATCTTCTAAACGTCCCAATTCAATTTTATATTCATTCCTTTCATTCACAAGTTTTTTTAGTGTGGAATTTTCACCTTCTATACTTATCTTATTTTCTTGATATTCCCAATCCTTTATAGAATCGAGAGTTTTCAGAGCATCTTTAATCTGTTCTGATTTAAAAGCTTTGTCTAAAATACCAATTTGCTTAGCTTCTTCTATTAACGAAAAAGCCATACTAACCCCTTCTGCATGAACCTTCTCCGCTTCATTTTTTTCTCGAACGAGTCGATTCAGCTCTTTCTTTTTTTGGGTTATTTCTTGTTCTATTTTTAGACAATCTTCTCTAATTGCTCCTAAAAAATAAGGGAGCGAATCTTTTATAGCTTGAGGTACAAATGGCTCTGTCTGTTTGTAAAATAAATAGTCTTGTTGTGCAATTAATGTTTGAGGCTGAAAACAAAATAGTCTTGAATGCCCAAAATTAACTTCTAATGGTTCTCTTGTATTATTATCTGGAATTTGCAAATTTTCAGCAATGCCTAATTTCCGTGTGAGAAATAATTTCAATGCAGATATATTACTGTTATTATGAAGGGATGCAAAATCTGGTATTTCGTCATCATTAACTTTAAGCAAAAATATTTCAGATATGGTGCTTGCACTTTTTACATTAGGATTTAGTCGAGCTACAATATATTGCTCTTGATCCTCAAAAACAATAGTAATAGCAAACCAATGAACATTATCTCGTATTACGCCATCTGCTATTTTACATTCTCTGCTTCCCAGACAATAATCAACTATATTAATTAATGCAGTTTTACCAGATTTTGACTCTCCTGTTATGATATTAACTTTACCTAATTCAAAAGAAAGGACTCTCTGATGTTCTGCATCTTTATAAAGAATTATATTTTTGATTTGCATATTATGGTCTTATTTTTAGGAACATATAAATAGTTTGTTCATTACCTGTCAAACGAAGCCACTTCCCTAAAAGCTCGGCTTTTTTATATATCGTTCTAATTTCTTCAACATTTTCACCTACTGGAAGTTTTTTTGAGAATTTATTTACTTGAATTTCTCCATTATCAGAAATTTCAACTGCATTATGTAGTAGAAGAAACATTAGACTTTCTTTTGTGTAAGGAAGTAGTTCCTTAACTCTACCCGCAAAATCAATGAAGAGATATTCGTTTTCATTTACCCAATGGTGAAAATATGTGCTTGAACGTTGTGGCATATTATCTCTTGTTTTTTTATGTAATATGATAGGTAATATTAAATAAAGCAATGAAAAAGGAAATAACATGTTTTCTTCGTTCTCATTATAAGAAACGATAGCTCTACGTAATATCTCTCCACAAAATGCTGGATTCAGCAAATTTGCTACAATCTTCGATCTGTCTTCCCAATTCTCCATTATTGTTCTTGTAATTTTTCTTGAAAGTTTGGATGCCAACCTATTCTTTTCTCATCTGCCAACATATGACAACTGCCTCTTGTTAAATATTGTGGCTGAAAGTTGTTGCGAATCTTATACGCTGGAGTTTTTTTTATGTAATACTCTTCATAAAAAGCTTTACCTGCTTTTTCTAATTCTTGTTCAGTTAACCCATCGCAATCATCTTTCATCAAGGCAAAAATATTATTCCAATAATCATATAATTGTTTATCAAATCTATCGTATTCATCTATCCCAATTAAATTATCACGCAACCACTTAGAGCGTTGCTCAAAAGCTCGTCTAAAATCACTGATTGCATTACGTAAGCTATTGCTTTTTATTGCAATTAACTTTAGTTGTTTTATAAATATCTTTTCCTCATAATTAACAATTTCACTTTCATCGATAGCTAAGGGATCAGGAAAATCATCCGGAAGATTATCTAACATAAAAAGATCTCTGGTATCTGATATCTTCATCTGAAGTTCTTTACTAGAAATACAATCTTTTTTTCTAGTTAACAATAATATACATTGTTGAAACCACCATCCTTCTATTTTTTCAATAAATGAATTTATTTTTCCTACAGGTGCAGAATATTTCAATTCCTCTTTTATTACTTTTAGTGTTTCCTCTATTGAAAGAGAAGCATCAATTATATAGATATTATTTATCAATTTGATTTGTTGTTCGGAAGATAAATTAAGAAAAGCAGAATACCCTTTTTGATTTGTCTGATTATTTTGTTCCTTGCAGATGTTTTGCATACTCTCCAATATTCCAATTCGAGTTTGAACACTATTTATTGTTAGTTTAGAAATAAAAGAGTCTGGGGTCGCTTTTGCCGTAGTGATAAGGGTAAAAATAGTATTGTCTACATCTACAAGATTATTTAAAATCGCTTCACTCCAAACACGTATTGTTTTCCAAAAATCCGAACTTCTTTCTGATAAATTAGCAACAGAATTAATATGTAATTTTGTTTGATAAAGATTTGTCCCATCAATATCATTTAGCACAATGTCATCCAAATCCTCCAACCTTATAGACGGATTATCCTTTGCTTTCTCTCGTAAAAGCAAATACAAACTATATCTAATCTGATAATAGTATCCCAAAGATGGCTCTTTGGCTGAAAAATCTGTTTGGTAGGCAGGATTACTCATAAGCATTCTTTTAGATATTATTCATTGCTGTTCAGCAAATCCTTCACATTTACATTTAATATATTAGCTATCTGATAAAGTGTTTCCAAATTAGGTTGCCTTCGATTACAAGTATAAGCATTTACCATACTAAAGCTTTTTCCGAGCTTATTAGCTAACCATGTTTGGGATATTCCTTTTTCTTCAAGTATTACTCTTATTCTATTCAATTCTATTTTTTGCATTATATTATGAGTCTATAAAACACATCTCACGCTGCCG
>VSOK01000064.1 GCA_009774765.1 Bacteroidales bacterium | reverse complement strand
ACTGTACCGGAGGCATTGCTGTCGGCTCCGGGGTACATCCTTCCGTCTATCGTGCCGATGTGGTCATAATGCGCCCCCACGATTACATAGCTGTCAATCTTGTATTTCTTCGAGCCGGGCATCATACCTATTATATTATGCCCGACAATCCCGTTGCCTGCATATATGTGTTTCCCGAAGCATCCGTCAAAAGGCAGGAGTCCTGCTTTCTTGAAATTTCTTATGATGGAAAATGCCGCTTCTGCACTCCCTTTTGTGCCGGTCGCACGTCCGCTGCATATCGTGTCGGAAAGGAATTCAACCTGTCTGCGGAGCTTACCTTCCCAGACAATGTTGTGGGCCGGACTCCAGTCATAGTTCCAGGTGTTCTGCGCATCAGCCTTGTCTGCCGATAGGGATGATATGGTTGCCGTAAGAGCTGTGAGAAGTAAAAAAAAGTATTTTTTTGTCAGAAGGGGCATAATAAATGATTATCTTTGTAAGTTCGTCCTAAAGCGGGCGTGCAAAATTATAAAAATAGAACCACAATAGGAAATTTTACAGATTATTCAGATGAGAAACCTTCTGCTCAGATTTGCCGTGATGAATGTGCTGCTGTTGATGGCGGTGCACCAGCTGTCTGCGCAGTATGACAAGGACGTGTTCTTCTCGCGTGGCAGGATGGCTCTTGCCGACGGGAAATATTCCCAGGCCATAGAGAATTTCAATGTGCTGGCACGTCTGGATACCACTGACTATTGGACTTTTTTCTTCCGTGGAATCGCGAAATACAATCTCGGAGACCTCCGTGGCGCCCAGACTGATTTCAATACTTCAGTCCGCCTCAATCCTGTGTTTACTTCGGGCTATCATTACAGGGCCATCACATTGAGCCGGTTCGGCAGATATGATGAGGCTCTTGACGATCTCCAGACGGCCATAAACCTTCGTCCGGGATTTATCGGACTTTATTTCAGCCGTGGAGTGACATATTTCCTTTCGCAGCAGTTTGAGAATGCTGTAAAGGATTTTGACAGGTACATAAGGAAAGAGCCAAAGGATCCGGCTGCCTATCTCAACAGGGGTGCGAGCTGGCTTTTTCTGGGTGATACGACAAAAGCTCTGAATGACTACAACAAGGCGATCAGGCTGGACCGTTTTGACTCCGAGGGGTATGTGCGCAGGGGCAGGCTTTATGCTTCCGCAGGGGATTATGACAATGCGGTCTCGGATATGGACAAGGCGATAGAACTGGATTCTACTAATACGTTCGCCTATTTCAACAGGGCACTGATGCTGTATGAGCAGCATAATTATATCGCTGCGATGTCGGATTTGAACAAAGTCCTCAAAGAAGAGCCCGGAAATGCCCTTACCCTTTACAACAGGGGGCTTATAAGCGCACAGGTGGGGGATTATGAATCCGCCCTGTCGGATATGGACCGGGTGCTGAACATCAATCCTCAGAATGTGCTTGCCTATTTCAACAGGGCGTCTATTTTCATTGAGATGGGACGCTATGAGGATGCGCTTGAAGACTATGATATGGCCATCAGCCTTTATCCTGATTTTGCCAAGGCGTATATGAACCGTTCGTATGTGAAGAATATGCTCGGGGACAGGAAGTCTTCAAAGGAGGATTATGAGACCGCGCAGAAAAAGGTCGCGGAATACAGGGCAAAAACCGGTGACGGAGAGGCTTCGTTTGCCGACACTACAAAAAGATACAGCTCTCTGCTGGCTCTTGACGCGGAGTTCGCCAAGAAGGATTTCAATGATGAGCTTCTTCAGCATAGGGATATTGACATAAGGCTCAAGCCTCTTTACAAGTTCTCTCTCACGGATTCCAGGAATGATGTGCGTTACGCGCTTGCCAGGGAATATGAAAATCCTCTTGTTGACAGGTTTGCAGCGGAATCTCCTGTTGCTTTGGATATTGCCAATTCCGAACCTGCATTGTCTTCCGGTACGGTCTCTGAGGCTGAAAACATCCTCTACGGTGATAATCTGACCGATGCCAGAAACAGTTTCCTTAAAGCTTTGTACGAGGCTGAGGGGAGGAAGTTCAATTCGGCTTTGGCATATTATGACAAAGCCGTTGAGGCGGAGCCTCAAGGGGAGCTGCAGCGGATGTACAGGGCGTTTTACCTTATGAACAGGGGAGTCCTGAGAGCTGAGATGATAGATTTCATATCATCCATCAGCAACAATGTGCAGGTGCTCACTATGGATGACACCAAGACTGCGCGTGCAAGGGTGAATGACAGGGTAAACCGGCAGTATGACTATTCGGAGGCTCTTGCCGATATGAAACAGGCGGAGGAGATACTGCCTGACCTTCCGTATATTCACTTCAATCTCGGCAACCTCTATTGTCTGTCTTCTGAGCATATCTTGTCGATAGACAGCTATAGTGAGGCGATCCGTCTTTATCCATATATGGGAGATGCCTACTACAACAGGGGACTGGTTCTTATTTATCTTAAAGACAAGGAAAAAGGTTGTATTGATCTCTCCCGTGCAGGTGAACTTGGAGTCAAGGAAGCGTACGGGGTCATCAAGAAATACTGTGAACAGGAGGGAGACAGGTAATGGTCAGGTTTATGAGCTTTTCCAGCGGAAGCTGTGGGAATTGTTATTATCTCGGGTCAGAAAAGGAGGGGATTCTAATCGATGCAGGTGTCAGTGTCAAACGTCTCAGGACATATCTGTCTGAGAACGGACTGTCCTTTGACTCTTTCAGCGCAGTTCTTGTGACTCACGACCATCTTGACCATATAAGGCATCTCGGTTCATATTGCAAACGCCTGAAGAAGCCTGTCTATACTTCCCGTACCATCCATTCTGCACTTGCAAGACATACTTTTACTGCATCCTATATAGCGGACTGCCGCAGGGTGCTTTCAGAGGACTGGGAGGAAATAGGCGGAATCAGGGTCAGGTATTTCGTCGTGCCTCACGATGCGACGCAGACCGTAGGCTACGCTGTGGAGATAGAAGGGCGCAAGTTTGTGATAATGACCGATATCGGACGTGTGACTGATGAAGCGATATCTTTTGCGAAAGAGGCCGATACCGTCGTGATCGAATCAAATTATGACATAGATATGCTGATGGGAGGCCCTTATACCTATGAGCTGAAGATGAGGATAGTGCAGGGGAACGGACATCTGTGCAATGACGACTGCGCCGGTGCGATAAGGCGTTTTATCCATCCGGGGCTGCGCAATATTTTCCTGTGCCATCTGAGCGAGAACAACAATACTCCCAAGCTCGCTTATGAAGCTTCGGCTTCCGCCATAGCTGCTTGTTCCGATGTGCTTGACCGTGACGGCTCGAATATGCCGTCGTTAAGGTGCCTTCCGCGCAAATGCCCTTCGCAGCTGTTTATGTTGTAGGGGAATCTGTGTACGGTGTGATAATTGCGATACTGCAGCGCTGTATTGAAATCTATGTATTATGGAAGAATTTTCACTTATTACGCCTACGTTCCTGTTTTCTGCCATTTCGCTTATAATGCTGGCATACACCAACCGTTTTATTTCATACGCCCAGCTTGTGCGGACGCTTAAGGAACAATATATCCAGAACCGCTCGGAAGTTACGGCGGCCCAGATCAAGAATCTTAAGAAACGGCTTTATCTTACGCGCAATATGCAGGTGCTCGGTATCTCCAGCCTGTTCTTCTGTGTAGTCTCTATGTTCCTTGTATATATCGGTTTCCGTACGGCTTCTGTCTATATCTTCGGCTTTTCACTGCTGCTTCTGATAGCTTCGCTCGGGGTTTCCATAGCTGAGATCCTTATATCTGTCAAAGCCCTTGAAATCCATCTGAAAGATATCGAGGAGAAAAAGAAATAGATCTGTTATACCTTATTTTACAACTGCTGACATTTCTTTCTGCATAGCTTTGACATCCTGGTCCTGCATATATTCAGGGCTGTATTTCCCTCTTGGCATATCGGATAGAATGAAGTAGTTGGCTTTTCTTGCGGCTACTATATGATCCGTCGCCGCTGTTGTAATTGCTGAAGCGGCCAGGTCCACCACTGCTCCGAGAATGCCTCCGCTTCCTGAATTGATTGACAGGTCGAGATACAGGTCACAGCTTCTGTCAAACATGATTTCGTTTGTGTAGGCTGATTTTATTACATAGCGTATCTTTGTCTCTATACCGAATCCTTTTTTTGTCCACGAGTCAATTACAGAGAATACAACAGCGTCTGCACCGAAATATCTGTTGAATGGCTCCAGGTTCTGGTCAAAGAAAATTTCCGAGTCATACGCGCTTTCGGCTTTCAGTATGTCCATTGACAGCATAGGAGAAATGACATAATATCCGGCTTCAATCAACGGGCGGCTTATTGATGTGTAAAGAAGATCCTTCGCTTCAACGTTTGCGGAATTGTTTATAGGAGGCATCACCAGCAGTGTTATAGGTTTCTCCTCGTATATCGGTGCATATTGTGATGCTCTGGTTGCTGCGTTCCTGCTTGTTCCGCAGGCGGAGACAACCATTGTGATAGTTATAAAGTACAATATTCTTTTCATCGGTCGCAGAGTTTTTCCATAAGAGGTTTGACAAATTTTATGGATTCGGGATATAATCTTATTTCCATTTCCAGGAGTTCCTTGCCTTTTTGGGTGAAATCCGTTCCTTCAAGCATCTTTTTTTGTGCACTTGTCGCATATTCACTGAAAATATGGGCTGTTTCCGGTATCAGCAGTATATACCCGTATTCGGCACAGATGCCTGGAGGAGGCATCTTGCGTGTTCCTCCAGGATTTTTGACCATATCTTCATAGATGCATATAAGTTGGCACAGACTTTCAGGAGTCTGCTTGTCGTAATTCTTGTATGCGGAATTTTCATAGGCTGTGGTCCCTTTCTTGTTGCCTCCCCAATAGTATAGTGATGTGGTCGTTCCGCATGACATGATGAGAAAGGCTGAAATGGTGACCAGAATTATTTTTTTCATAGCTCAATGATTTTGGTTTCTGCAGCGGAGATGAACAGCTTTTTGCTGTATACCTTGTCTTTTCCCTGCAGTACTGTTATTTCGTGTTGTCCCGGAGTGGTCCGTATCGTGTTTTCTGTTGTTTTTCTGATGTTCCTGTCTTTTCTGTAACGTTTGTATTTCACTGTTTCCAGAGTGTATTCCGTGCTGTCGACAATTACGGTTATTCCGTACCGGTCTGAATCCACGAAAACAAGAAACGCCTCATCGGCACGTCCTGAAGAGACAGAGTAGCTTCCGACTCCGCAGCTGGCCAGCATAAAAGCTGAGATAAGCAAAACAATGTATCTTGTCATATCTTATTCCTCCAAAATATAATAGTTTGTAAGATTGTCGGTATCCAGTTCCTCGCCTTTATATGAGCAGAAAGACAGCTCGGTTTCTGGAGTGTCTCCAAAAGAACTTATAACTTCTATCGTGCCTGTTATCGTCCCCGGAAGTTCCACTTTCAGGCCTGTCTGCGGATTTGTCACAGTCTTGCCTTTTCTGTATACGGTGAATGTGTCACCTTGTGACAATCCTTGCGACGCGCCGCCTGAAATTATATAGGTTCCATCCTCTTCGGACAGTATATAGGAACGCCATGGCTTGTCCATACATTTGTTGATGATGTTTTCTACCAGTTGTGACAATGCCGCTGATATCGCCTTGTCGCTCAGAGTCGCATCATATCCTGCTGAACCTCCTATTCCCATTGTCTGTTTTGAGGTGGTTTCCGCGAATCCTTTGGCTTCATCGGAATAGATTATCAGACCGGTTGCGGTTTCCACCAGGCGTATGCTGACACCGGCTTCCACAGTCTGTGTCTTTGTGGAGGAAAAGACTTTCTGCTGTCCTTCTGTCTTACGGCCGAATTCCGTAATGGAGCCGAGAATGATGTAGTCTGCCCCTATCTTGTTCATAGCATCTCCTGCCTCTGATACGATGATGTCCAGGTCTTCTCTTTCCAATAGGATGAATTTCCCGCTGGATGCGAGTTTTGTTGACAGTATGTCCAGTGCCTGTTTTCTCATAGGATCGTTCTCCTTGTCATAAAACACTCCTTTTGCATATTGTGTCTCATTGGAGAAGCGTCCGATGGCAACTTTTCTTTTGATCGTTTTTTCTGTCTGGGCAGTTGCCGGAATGATTATCATCAGTGTAATAACCATTGAAAAGAGTCGTTTCAGATGCTTCATATTTCTTGGGTCTTTTGTGCAAATGTAAAAATAATTTGTAATTTTTTGATTGATGCTCAGATATTTTGCTGAATATTGTTTCCTTGACGATTTTGGGGTATGAAACAGGATCGCATACAAATCACGAGCAGGATGCCATTTTGTAAATTGCATAAAATCAAGCACTTAGATAAAATGCGTCTGCTTTGCCCCCGTAATAATGGAGGGGCAAAGCAAGGTGGTTTTTGTATATGTTTGATTATCAGTATGTTGTTAGGCGTGTCCCTGCTCGTGATTTGTATGATGTCCTGAAATCAATAAACAGGAATGCATTACCCAAGACTGGCAACCTTTGACGTTTAATATCCCGATCGGAGGTGTTTTTTTAGGGGGGCTTCTATCTATGCACTTGAATGCTGTCATCCTGTTTTCGTCTCTGTCAGAGAAAGAACCGGGATATGCCGATTTCTCATCCGGCTCAGAGAATCTGCTTAATGCAAGAAGTGGGCATATCATAAACGTTTGCAATACTGCTCCATCTGGAGCCTCTCTGCGTCGGAGGTGGATGTAAATACCCTACCTTTGTAATGAATTGAGTGCCAGGTGTTTATAGAACAGTATGCGGTTTTGATGGGATACTGTTTTGCAAATGTTTTATAATCAGTGTGTTACTGGGTGGGGGCCGGCTGATGTGCTGTCCTGTATGTCCCTTGTATTCCGACGATGCTTTTTTCCTGATGGCATACAAATGGTTCCCAATGTGCAAGGTTTCATCACGTTGGGAACGTTCCGTTTCTGTAATTAGTTGGTGGATAGTGTGTTATGAGAATGGTTGGTTCCCAATGTACCAGATATCAGCACGTTGGGAACTTTCTGTTTGTCCAATCGGGAGCTCCTGCTTTGTGTCAATAGGTCAGTGCCAATCCAATGCAGGAGAGGGGGCTTGGCTGATAAATGTCACGGATGGGTACGAAAAAAGGGGATGAACAAAATACTTTTGTTCATCCCCTTCGGATATTGAATCTTAGTAAGATTTAGAGTTTTGGACCAGCCTCTACAAGAGCCTTTCCGAGGTCGTTTCCTGTGAACTTGGTGAAGTTCTTGATGAAACGTCCTGCGAGGTCTTTTGCCTTCTCTTCCCACTCGCAAGCGCATTTGTATGTATCGCGAGGGTCGAGGATATTGGTGTCAACACCTGGAAGCTCTGTAGGAACCTCGAAGTCGAAATAAGGGATCTTCTTGGTTGGAGCCTTCTCGATTGAACCGTCGAGGATAGCGTCAATGATTCCTCTGGTATCCTTGATGGAGATACGTTTGCCTGTACCGTTCCATCCTGTATTTACGAGGTATGCCTTTGCACCTGTAGCCTGCATTCTCTTTACAAGCTCCTCACCGTATTTTGTAGGGTGGAGTGAAAGGAACGCTGCTCCGAAACAAGCTGAGAATGTTGGAGTAGGCTCTGTGATTCCACGCTCTGTACCTGCAAGTTTAGCAGTAAATCCTGAAAGGAAGTAGTACTGTGTCTGCTCTGGAGTAAGGATGGAAACTGGAGGAAGAACTCCGAATGCGTCAGCTGAAAGGAAGATTACCTGTTTTGCGTGAGGACCCTTTGAAACCGGTTTTACGATGTTCTCGATGTGGTAGATAGGGTATGACACACGTGTGTTCTCAGTCACGCTCTTGTCAGCGAAATTGATCTTGCCGTCTTCTGCAACTGTTACGTTCTCAAGAAGAGCGTCTTTCTTGATAGCTTTGTAGATATCCGGCTCGCTTTCCTTGTCAAGGTTGATAACCTTTGCGTAGCATCCGCCTTCATAGTTGAATACGCCTTCGTCATCCCAGCCGTGCTCGTCGTCACCGATAAGGAGACGTTTAGGGTCTGTAGAAAGGGTAGTCTTACCTGTACCTGAAAGTCCGAAGAAGATAGCTGAGCTTGTTCCTTCTTTGTCGGTATTTGCTGAACAGTGCATTGAAGCGATGCCGCGGAGAGGGTTGAGGTAGTTCATGATTGAGAACATACCTTTCTTCATCTCACCGCCGTACCATGTGTTGATGATAACCTGCTCTTTTGAAGTAAGGTTGAACACTACTGCAGTCTCGGAGTTGAGTCCGAGTTCCTGATAGTTCTCAACTTTTGCCTTTGAAGCGTTGAATACAACGAAATCAGGCTCGCCGTATGCTGCAATCTCCTCCTCTGTAGGGCGGATGAACATATTCTTTACGAAATGTGCCTGCCATGCAACCTCAACGATGAAACGTACTTTAAGACGGGTTGCAGGGTTTGCACCGCAGAATGTATCTACTACGTATAGTTTCTTGTTTGAAAGCTCTTTGACGGCAAGGTCCCTGAGGGTTTTCCATGTGGCCTCTGAAACAGGCTTGTTGTCGTTTTTGTACTCCTCTGAAGTCCACCATACAGTGTCTTTGCTGGTCTCGTCCATTACAAAGAATTTGTCCTTAGGAGAACGTCCTGTATAAACGCCAGTCATAACGTTTACAGCTCCAAGCTCTGTAAGCTGGCCTTTGTCAAAACCTGAAAGTTCAGGGTTGAGTTCATCTTTGTACAATGTATCATAGTCAGGGTTGTAGACAATCTCTGTCGCGCCTGTGATACCGTACTTAGCCAAATCAATTTTACTCATAAATCTGAAATTTATTTAATGTTGGTAATTAATTTCTTTATTTTCTCCTTGTGCTCAAGGAGCGGTGCAAAAATAAAAATATTTTTGGTATAGCTCAAATTTTCGTCTGAATTATTTTCTATTTTTGCAAATGGCAATCGTGTTGCGGGCGCATTTTCCTGCATAAAATATGCCAATTGAGATGTCAGATGATAGAGCCTTAAATATACTCAAGGAATATTGGGGTTATGATTCTTTCCGGCCTATGCAGCGTGAAATCATAGATGCTGCCGGCAGCGGCAAGGACGTGCTTGCCATTCTTCCCACCGGAGGCGGAAAGTCCGTCTGTTTTCAGGTCCCGGCTCTTATGAAGGAAGGGATCGCGCTGGTAGTCACTCCTCTTATCGCGCTTATGAAGGACCAGGTGCAGAATCTTGCCGCCAGGGGAGTCAAGGCTTTGGCAGTGCATACCGGTATGTCACGGAGGGAAGTGGAGCTTGTGCTCAACAATGCGGCATACGGGGACTTCAAATTCCTTTACCTGTCTCCCGAACGGCTCAATACGCCTCTTTTCAAGAGTTTCATCGGGCAGATGAATGTCAGCTATATAGTCATCGATGAGGCGCACTGCATCTCCCAGTGGGGATATGATTTCAGACCTGATTATCTGAACATCAGTGAATTGCGCAAGGTGGTGGATGCTCCTGTCATTGCTCTTACCGCTACGGCTACCCCGTCTGTGGCTGATGACATTATGGAACGGCTGGATTTTGAAGGGAGGCTGCTTCTGAAAAGCGGATTCGAGAGGCCGAACCTGTCTTATATAGTAAGAAAGTGCGAAGACAAGCTCGGGCAGCTGCTGAAGATATGCGCTTCGGTCGACGGTACAGGTGTGGTCTATGTCAGGAGCCGTAAAAAGACAGAGGAACTCGCGGCTTTTCTGTCAGGCCAGGGGATATCCTCATCTTTTTATCACGCCGGTCTGGGACCTGAGACACGTTCCCTGCGTCAGGAGAAATGGAAGTCCGGTGAAATCAGGATAATGGTATGCACCAACGCCTTCGGTATGGGCATTGACAAAGCTGACGTGAGGTTTGTGGTGCATTTTGATGTTCCGGATTCTCCAGAGGCGTATTTCCAGGAGGCCGGCAGGGCCGGCCGCGACGGCAGACGTTCGTTTGCCGTGCTGCTGTGGAACAGCAGCGACATACGCCGCCTTCATCAGATAGAGACC
>VSOK01000063.1 GCA_009774765.1 Bacteroidales bacterium | reverse complement strand
GCTCTGCGCGAATATGGAAATATATGGATGAAGGCCGGTCTTATCCTGTCCTTCAGAAAATTATATGTCTCCATAAACAGCTCCTCCGTTTCTCCGGGGAATCCCACGATTACATCTATGCCGAAAAACACTTTCGGTCCTCCAGGAACCTCCATTTTCTGCCTGATGTAATTGATCTTGTCTTCAAATGCCGCCGTGTCGTACCTTCTTCCCATCTCTTTCAGTACGGTATCGCTTCCGGACTGGAGAGGTATATGGAAATGCGGAAGGAACTTGCTTCCGGAAGCGATCCAGTCCACCATCTCCTTTGTGAGAAGATTCGGCTCTATAGATGAGATCCTGTATCGCTCAATGCCTTCCACTTCGTCCAGCTTCCTTATCAGCTCAAAGAATGTCTCTCCAGTCGTCTTTCCGAAATCTCCAGTGTTTACTCCGGTTATGACAATCTCCTTTATTCCCGCCGCTGCTATTTCACCTGCCTGGGCGACAATTTCCGCTATCGGTGTGTTTCTGCTTTCGCCCCTTGCGTATGGAACTGTACAGTATGCGCATTTGAAGTCGCATCCGTCCTGGACTTTCAGGAAAGAACGTGTGCGTTCTCCGCTTGAATATGCAGGGAAAAACGCTCCTTTGCATTCGGCATATCCTTCATTTTCATTGATGTAATTGATTACGGACGGTACTACGGAAGACTTTTCATTGGCTCCGAACACGAATTCAACCCCTTCTATGGCTTCTATTTCAGCTTTTTTCAGCTGGGCGTAGCATCCTGTGACGACAATCGCCGCATCAGGATACAGACGGTGGAGCTTGCGGATTATGTTCCGGCATTTCTTGTCGGAATGTTCTGTCACGCTGCAGGTATTCACAAGGCAGATGTCCGCCTTTTCTGTCCAGGGCACGGCTTCAAACCCGGCTTCAATGAATTTTCTTTCGTAGGTGGACGTCTCGGCATAGTTCAGCTTGCATCCAAGGGTCGTAAATGATATCTTTTTCATTTCTGTTTTCTGTGTGATATGGTGACTCTTGACCATTGTACTGGTCCGGAGACAGGAGGATTGCGTTTTGACACGCGCACGGAGAAGGAGCCGAGGCAGGGGAATGCGATGTCCAAGGACTTTACGATCCGCCCGGCTACATGTTCCAGGAGATTTGACGGGACTGCCATTTCCTTTGCGATTATTTCATATACGGCACCGTAGTCGAGAGTGTCTTCAAGACAGTCCGTCACGACTGCATCCCTGATGTCATATTCTGCACTGAAATCCACGATGAACAGGTTGCCGTCGCGGCGTTCTGATTCAAGGCATCCGTGGTATGCCGTGAATTCCATTCCTTCGAGTTCTATTGTTCCCATCCTTTACCGTTTATGCCAACAGGCAGAAAACGCATGGACGTTTTCCTATGGTTATCTTGTTCTGTTTCCATTGTGCAACGGTCATCGTCTTTATGAATGCGTCAGGCATCGTGATGTTTATGGCCGCACAAATCCTGGTCCCGGGAAGACAGGATGACAGGATGTCGCTGAACAGCTGGTCGTTGCGGTATGGAGTCTCAATGAATATCTGTGTCTGGCTGTGTGCCGCCGAAATCTTTTCTATTGCACGGAGTCTTGATCTCCTCTCGTCTGTCTTTGCCGGGAGATAGCCGCAGAACGCGAACGACTGTCCGTTCAACCCGGATGACATAAGAGCCATCATAAGTGATGAAGGACCGACAAAGGGCACTACTTCTATCCCGTGCTTATGCGCGAGCGCAACAAGCTGTGCGCCCGGGTCGGCTACGGCCGGCAGACCGGCTTCCGATATCAGTCCTACATCGTTGCCGTCTTCAAACAATGATATATAGCTCTCTATTTCCGCCTGTGAAGTATGCTCGTTCAGCAGGTGGAATTCAAGTTCTCCGATATGTCCTTTCAGTCCGGCTTTCGACAGGTATCGTCTGACGGTCCTGGTCTCTTCCACGACAAATGTCCTGATCTCCTGCAGCTTGTCAAGTACAGGGGCTGGAATGACCTCCGCCGGGTCGTTTTCTCCGAGGGGAGATGGTATAAGGTATAATTTTCCTTTCGACATTTCCTTATCTTTTTCTGTTTTTGTCCTTGGCCTCAATTTGTATTCTGACCTTTTCTTCATTTTGTGCCGCTTTCACAGCTTCGAATTCAGCTTCCTCCTTCTTTTTCCTGCTGGCGAACAGCAGCTTCACAAATTGGCTGAACTTGTTGAATTCCTGCTGATAGGTAAGACCGACTCCATTGCGCTGGGAGTTGTCCAGATAATTGGAATACTGGTCTGCCGAATGCGAGAACAGGTTGAGTCTCAATGCTCCCGGACGGTCCAGCTTGATCTCTATGTCAATGTCTCCTACCACATCGCTGCCAGAGCCGCTTGTCCGGTATTGCCTGTTGCCTATGTTGCCGTTGACGACCACCCTGTTGTTGAACAGTTGGGTGGACACGGCGACATCGAATATGTTGTATCCTCTGTTGTTCTGCTGGTAGCTCAGCCCCAAATCGAGAGGAATGTTCAGCTTCTGGAAGATGTTGTTCAGCTGGCTTGCCATTATTTCGGTCATATTCGAATACAGCATCGACGAGTTGTTCACAATTCCGGACTGTTCATCAGGAAGGAAGCTGTTGGTGAGCAGAAGCGACAGGAACTGTTTCTGCACCTTGTCCTCCGTGCTGAGCGCGCTTTCCACCCTTGCCTTTACCATCGGGTCTATGTCCGGTATATTGATGGAGAAGCTCAGGCGCGGGTTGCTTATCTTTTCAGTTATGCGTATTCCGCATTCCACCACACGTCTGTTGGCTACTGATGCCGTGTCTGCTATCAGTGTCGACAGCGATGCCTTTGTCCTGTAGGTAGCCCCGATGTTCAGGGTACTTTCCATTATGTCCCCGTTGAACCTTATCGAGCTGCCTTCATCTATGATGAAATCCCTTGCTGCGATGCCCAACGCTACGAAATGGACGTTTCCGCTGCTTATGGTGTAGTCTCCCTTGATGTCGAATGTCTCCGTGCTCGGCCTCAGGTCAAGCTCTATGGTTCCGGTTCCGCGTCCGGAAAGGGTATTGCCGCTGGCCTTGTCTATTTCCACGTGTGCTTCAACTTCAGGATTTGTCGAGACTCTCAGCTTGAGTGCGAAGTCGCTTGAAAGTGCCTTCTGCTTTTTCATCCTGTTCATCATCTCCTCGTACGGGTCTATCTCCTCGAACTTCTCCTCCTCCTTGAATTTGAGAAGGTCGGTCGAACCGGCATTGAGGGATGACGGTATCGGGATATGTATGTTGCCTGCCCTTGACGTGGATGCGTCGGCGGAGAGGAGGATTGAACTCAACGGTCCGGTAATCGACACGTTTCCTGTGGCGAAAAGATGGCCGTAGAATATGTCGCTTTCCTTTTCTGTAAGATCTATGGCTTCGATCCTGTTGACATCTATCCTTGTGTCGAAATTTATGTTCCTGAAATGGTCATAGCCGATTTTACCGGTTACTTTTCCTGTGTTGCCGTGCCTGTCCGACAGCACTATGTCATCAAAATATACTCCGAGATTGTCTATATGGAAAGGTCCTTTTACGGAATATCCGACATTCGTGTATCCTATTTTCAGGTATGCGTCATCGATGCTGGTGTTGCTGCTGCTGATGTCAAGGTTGTCCAAAGGTCCCTCGGCTGTGATATTTCCCGATATATGTCCGCTGATATCAGTGAAAATATCTTCAAGGAAAGGTCTGACGAATCCGATGTCTATGCTGTCCAGCCCGGCGGTCATTTCCAGACGGTTGAGGGATGGGGAGTAGTTTCCGCTGAGATTTATCGTCTTCTTGCCGTAGACATCGTTGGAAAGCAGGATGTCGAACCGTTTGTAATTCTGGTTCCAGCGGCTTGCTATCGATATGTTGCCGACTTTTGTCCCTCCGATGCTGGTGGAGTCGCAGATGAAGTCTACGAGCAGTCCTCTTTGGGAGGCAGGGGAGGTTATCATCGCCTGGCCTGTGGCTTTGCCTTTCAGGTCGAGATTCTTCTTGATCAGATTGTTGAATATCGACAGGTCAAAGCTGTTCATATTTACGGTCAGGGTGTCACTCTTTTCCTGGGACATTCCTCCTGTTGCGGTTATCGACTGCTCTCCGCTTCTCAGCTCTATGTTCCTGATGCTTATATCCTTTCCTTTGACAGCGGCTTCGGACTGATAGATATTCCATTCATCCGAATTCAGATATATGCTGGAAGGGAGCACTTCGATCCTGTACAGGAGCTGTCCGTCCTCTTCCCTTGAAATGTCGCAGATGCTGATGATTTCCCCTTTGTTCTCAAGGTCACCGTCATTCTCGTACGAAAATCCGATACCGACGTGGTTCTCGTCCGCGAATATGTCGATTATGTTGTTCTGAAGTATGAATGATGCCGCATTTATGCTTCCGCTGGACAGTCTTCCGGAGATGTTGCCGTTCTTGTTGTCCATATCCAGTTCCGCATCCTTTATGTAGTGCTCGTTATATGCGACTCTCTGTGACTTCATCTTTCCCGTGAGCTCTCCCTGAGGGTTGACGGAGATGTCGATTGTGGAGTTTTCCGCTATATACATGCCTGGAGCAAGGAAAGACAGGAGGTCCATGGTCTTCAGAGTCCTGAAAGAAAGGTTGTAGCTTTCTCCTTTCCACTGGAATACTGGATTTTCAAACAATGCCGGAATCTCCTTCTTGACAGTGATGTCCTGCACGTCCCTGATGAATGAGGTTATAGGTGCCGTGCCTGTGTACTGGCCTTCCGCAAATCCCGATGCCAGTCTGATCCTGTATTGCCCGTTGCCTGTATATGATGAAATCTTTATGTTGCCGATATCATATTTCGACGAGTTGTGCTCCAATATGATGTTGGCGACGTCTATGTCTCCGAGAATGTCACCTGATGGCTTTCCGGTAAAGTTCGCGCTTGTCTGCAGACGTATCTTTGAACGTCCTCTTTTGTCTATGTTCAATGCATACAGGTCCGCATATCCGATATTTGCATAGAACCGGTACAATGCGTTGCTCTCCTTTGAAGGGAATGAGAAAATTCCCTGGAAGAGGAAATTGAGGTTCGGGTCATTGCAGATTACCTTCCCGTCAAACCTGTTCCCTGAAAGCACGCCTGCCGCGGCTATTCCTTTGTAGTCATAGCCGTTGAAATTGAGTCTGCTTATTTTAAGGGAATCGATAGACACATTGATATTGGTTCCGAGTTCAGCGTTGACCCCGGTGACAAGAGAACACTCTCTGACCGGAATCCCAGGAAGAAAGCCCTGAAGAACAAGGTCATCAGTCTGCAGGACTCCTCTGATTCCCACAGGTTTGCCTGATGCTATAAGGTTGTACAGGTTTATGTCCGTATTGACTGCTCCGATGCGTGAGCCGATGTCCGCTTTGACATTGAGTGAATTCAGCTGCCCTTTCATAGTAGCGTCCATATTGAACATCTTTCCTGAGGCATATTTCCCGAGACCGGTGTCCGTTCCCGGGGCGAAACTCTCTATGAACTTTTCCATTTCCCTTGTAGTGAAACGGAATCCAGTCATATCCAGGTCCATATCCATTCTCTCAGGCTCTATCATATCTGAAATATGTCCTTTTATGTTTCCTGAGAGGTTGCCGTTCGGAGTGGAAAAATGTATATGCCTTACATCAAAGTCATTGACGGTTCCCCTTACAGAGCCTTCTATGTCAAGCGTAAGGCTGTTGCCGGAAAGGGACGGGACGAAATACGAAAGGGTCTTGAAGCTTACTCTCGCGGAATCTATTTCACCGGCCATTGTGACCTTGTCCACGTATTCGGAGAAATCCTCCTCGCTTTCATATAGCATATCGAATTCACGTATGTATATGTTGCTCCACGGGTCGGACAGCCTCAGGTCCTCGATGATTGACTGGCCGGCTCCTGTCTTTGTTCTTCCCGATATTGAATGGCAGACATATCCGCTTTTTTCTTTGAACGACAGCCTGTCAAGCTCTCCGCTCATTACTTTGCCCACCATCCTGAGGTGGCGTCCACGGATTGATATATCGCTGACGTCAAGGTCGTTCCAGTCAATGCCGCTCTCCGGGGATTCCGGACCGCCGCTGGTATAGTTCTTCATTGTGAACCGTATGCTGTCCAGCTCTACGCTTTTCAGATGGAAGATTTCTTTTCCTGAACTCTCCTTGTTCTTTTTGCTGATACGGAACATTCTTGTCAGATTCGTGGATGATTTTCCGTCCTCGAGGACAAGATTGAATACGGCATTGCTTATATATGCCCTGTCGAACTCCATACTTCCTCCAAGCAGTCCGCGCAGTGAAAAGCCTACCACTATGTCTCTTGCGCTGAAAAGGGTGTCTACAGGAGTGTTCCCTATTTTCCGGAATTTTTCTATGTCCTCCTTTATGCTGAGGGTATCGGTGTCCACAAGGTAGGGATTCCTGTCCACTACCGTGACGTTTCTAAGGATTATGGTATTGAAAGGCTTGATGAGAATCTTTCCGAGCCGGATGTCTGCATCTATGAAATTGTTTGATACGAATTCCGCCGCAAGTCTTGTCATGAATGTCTGTACCCGCGGGGTCTGCATCAGCAGAATCCCTGCATATATAAGCACCGCTATAGCCAGTGCCGTAAACCAGAATATTTTAAGTATCTTCTTTACCAAGACTTTCTATCCCGCTAATGACAAAAATCAAACTGATTCCAAGCCAACTCGCAAAAATAATAAAAATATCCGATAAAAATCGTAATTTTGCGGTCCCGCTTCAGGATGACGGGTTTATTCAAACAATATGCCTTATCCTGTGTTTTTGACGGGATTTACAATAATTGCTATGGCGGATATAATATTAGGAATAGAGTCTTCTTGTGATGACACATCGGCTGCGGTCATAAAGGACGGGTACCTGCTTTCAAATGTACTCGCGAGCCAGGATGTGCATAAGGCATACGGCGGAGTGATACCTGAACTTGCTTCACGCGCCCATCAGCTCAATATCGTGCCTGTGGTCAGCCAGGCCATAGACAGGGCCGGGATCAAAGCTTCAGACATCACCGCGATCGCGTTCACTCGCGGTCCGGGGCTTCTTGGATCGCTGCTTGTCGGCACCTCTTTCGCAAAAGGGCTTTCTGTGGCTCTCGGCAAGCCTCTTGTCGAAGTCAACCATCTGCAGGGACACGTCCTTGCCAATTTCATAAAGCAGTATGACAGTGACAACAGGCAGCCTTCATTCCCTTATCTGTGCCTGCTGGTATCAGGAGGAAATTCACAGATAGTGAAGGTCAACAGCCCGCTGGATTTTGAAATACTCGGCCAGACAATAGACGATGCCGTAGGTGAGGCTTTTGACAAATGCTCGAAGATGATGGGGCTGGGCTATCCTGGAGGGCCTGTGGTTGACCGTCTTGCAAAATCAGGCGACCCGTACAGATTCAGTTTCTCCAAACCGCATATCCCTGGATTCGACTACAGCTTCAGCGGTGTCAAGACGTCTCTTCTCTATTTTGTAAGGGACCAGATTGCCCTTGACCCTGACTTTATGGAAAAAAACAAGGAGGATATATGCGCAAGTTTCCAGAGGACTCTTATCGAGATACTTATGGACAAGCTTGTAAAGGCTTCCAGGCATACCGGCATCAAGGAGATAACAATCGGAGGCGGAGTGTCCGCCAACAGCGGTCTGAGGACGGCCATAACTGAAGAGGGAAGGAAACGTGGATGGAACACCTGGCTTCCTGAATTCAAATTCACTACTGACAATGCCGCTATGATTGCGATAGCGGGATATTTCCATTATCTCAACGGGGGAAGGACAGACCTTTCCGTCGCTCCTGTGTCCCGTATCGCTGATTTTTAATGTTGACCGTCATCCGCGGATGACCTGAATGAAGATCTATGAAATCGATTGAAATAGCAAAGCCGATAGGCAAGGAACTTACGTATGAAGAGATGGTGGCTGCCGCCGCCAAGGCACTTGGAGTCGCTCCGAAGGCTGTTGCGGAATGCAAGGTTGTAAGAAGGTCCGTGGATGCCCGCAATGACATATTGTACAGATATAAGATAGATGCCTACAAGGCTGGTGAAGATATGGAGGAGTACCGTCTGGATGAATATGCCGATGTGTCTTCTGCTGAGCCTGTCATCATTGTAGGAGCCGGCCCTGCCGGTATGTTCGCCGCCCTCAAGCTTCTGATGAGAGGATTCCGTCCGGTCATTCTGGAGCGCGGCAAGGATGTGCACGCCCGCAAATTCGATATGGCTGTCCTTTCAAAGGGAGGTGAAGTCAATCCTGATTCGAACTATTGTTTCGGAGAAGGGGGAGCGGGTACTTTTTCCGACGGAAAACTCTTCACGAGGTCTTCAAAACGCGGAGATATAAGGGAAGTCCTTCATCAGCTTGTGCTTTTCGGAGCCGATCCTTCGATTCTGATAGATGCCCATCCGCATATAGGAAGCGACCGCCTTCCAGTCATTGTTGAAAATATCCGTAAATGTATAACGGAGCACGGCGGGGAGTACCATTTTGACTCCCGTGTTACGGATATTGTGAAAAATGGTGACGGCAGTTTTTCCGTAAGCGTTTCCGGACAGCCAGGCACCGGCGGGACGGTCTTCCGTTCAAAGAAAGTCATATTGGCTACAGGCCATTCCGCAAGGGACATATATGAGATGTTCCAGAACAAGGGATGGGAGATTCAGGCAAAAGGATTCGCTTTGGGAGTGCGTGTCGAACACCCTCAGTCCCTTATCAATAAAATACAGTATCATGGCAAATATCAGCCGTTTATGCCAGCGGCGGAGTATTCTTTCGTTACGCAGATAGAAGGGAGGGGAGTCTTTTCGTTCTGTATGTGCC
This sequence comes from Bacteroidales bacterium, assembly GCA_009774765.1. Classification (GTDB taxonomy): domain Bacteria; phylum Bacteroidota; class Bacteroidia; order Bacteroidales; family UBA932; genus Cryptobacteroides. The sequence goes on along the minus strand of VSOK01000063.1, from coordinate 1,211 downwards.
CGGGAGGTATCCTCGTGCCGTCCGCTACTGCTCCTGGCGAGCTTGTCTTGAACGGCATGTCAAATTCCGCACGTAATTCAAAATGGGCGAATTCCGGGGTAGTGGTAAGTGTCGAGCCTGAAGACGTGCCTGAATATTCAAAATATGGAGCATTGTCTTTGCTGAATTTCCAGAAGGATGTAGAACGCGCTATGTTCGGTTTTACAGGCTCATTGAAAGCCCCTGCACAGAGGATGATGGATTTCTGCCGCCGTAACGTCTCTGCGAACCTTCCTGCTTCTTCGTATCATCCTGGAGTCGCAAACGCTCCTCTGCACGAGCTGCTGCCGGAAAATGTCTCATTGAGACTGAAATATGCCTTTCCTGAAATAGGAAACAAGAAAATGCGCGGATATTATACCAACGATGCTCTGCTTCTCGGTGTGGAGTCGAGGACGTCTTCTCCGGTACGTATCCCGCGCGATCCGGATACGCTTGAGCATATTCAGGTCTCCGGACTTTATCCTTGCGGTGAGGGTGCCGGATATGCCGGAGGCATCGTGTCGTCTGCTCTTGACGGGATCAATTGTGCATCAAAAATATAGATTATGTTTCGCGTTTTCTTTTCTGCTTTTTTCGCTCTGTCTGCGGTGATGATGGCTTCTGCTCAGACGGGTACTCTGCGTGTCGATTATATTTTTGCCGGAACGGACAGGACACAGGAAATTTATCTTGACGCCATGAGCGCGTCCGACGGATGGTACGGACGAAGGCACAATCTTGACAAGGTTCCGGTCAAAGGAAACGGGCAGATCTGCATGAAAGACGCATTGACTTCCGAAGTGCTTTACAGGATGTCATTCTCAACGCTTTTCCAGGAGTGGCAGGCTACTGAGGAGGCTGTAAATGTACGCAGGGCGTTTGAAAATGTCTTTTTGCTTCCTATGCCTTCATCAAAGGCTGGAATTACTGTGGAACTTTATGATTTCAAGGGTAATGTGAGTGCTTCTATGACACATACAGTGAATCCTGACGATATATTGATAAATAGGGCAAAGCCGTCTCCGGAGCCGCACAGATATATTTTTAAGGGCGGAACTCCTGAAGACTGCATTGATGTGGCCATTGTTGCGGAAGGCTATACGGAGGGGGAGATGGAACTTTTCTATGCCGATGCGGCAACCGCTGCGGAAGCGTTGTTTGCCCATGAGCCTTTCGGCAGTATGAAAGAC
>VSOK01000062.1 GCA_009774765.1 Bacteroidales bacterium | reverse complement strand
GTATCGGCCAGGATGTATCCGACATACGAGATAATATCAGCGTCGACGGTCCTTCCGCGTCCGCAGGAAACGGCAAGGACCGACGATACAGACAATAATATTATTATCGCTTTTCTTCCCACATTCAATCAATTAAAAGAACAAAAGCTCCCTATACTTAGGAAGAGGCCACATTTCATCATCAATTATCATCTCAAGATGGTCGGCGCTGTAGCGCACCTTGTCCATATAATCCTTGACTTCCTTTGAATAGATCTTGGCCCTCAAAGCTATATCCTCTATCTTGTTGGCTCTTTTGCGCGCCTCCACAAGCTCTTCCACATCCTTTGAGATATTGTTGATATATGTGGATATCTTCTTCAATGCGGCAAACTCCGAAGCGCACAGACTCTTGTATTCATCACCGAATATCTCTTTGAATCCCTTGACATTCTCAATAAGGATATTCTGATATTTAACGGCTGCCGGAATCACGTGATTGAGACATATATCCCCTATCACCCTCGCCTCTATCTGAAGCTTCTTCACATACGTCTCGTTCAGAATCTCAAAGCGTGCTTCCACCTCATCGGCAGTAAGGACTCCCAGATTGACAAAAAGGTCCACAGTCTGCTTCTCGTGGTATACCTCGTATGATTCAGGCACATTCTTCACAGCACGGAGACCGCGTCTCTCGGACTCGGCTTCCCATTCCTTGCTGTATCCGTTGCCCTCAAACATAATATCCTTGGACTCGACCGTGAATTTGCGTATCACGCTCATTATCGCCTGCGACTTGTCTTCGCCGGCCGCGACAAGCGCATCAACCTCGGCACGGAAACGATTGAGGCTCTCAGCCACCACGCTGTTGAGAATATAGATCGCGGAAGCGACATTGATCGAAGAGCCCACGGCTCTGAATTCAAATCTGTTTCCTGTAAAGGCAAAAGGAGAGGTCCTGTTCCTGTCCGTATTGTCCGGGAAAATCTCAGGAAGCGAATTCACGATCTTGATTGACTCAAGGTTGTTCTCCTCCTTCAAAGCCTGCATATTGCCGATGGCTTCAAAAATGTTTGAAAGCGTGGAACCTGCAAAGACCGACATAACCGCAGGAGGAGCCTCGTTGCCTCCCAGCCTGTATGAATTGCTGAGGTTCGAAACACCTGCCATCAGAAGATAATGATGCTTATATACCGCATTCACAACCGCCGAGAAGAAAGACAGGAACTGGAGGTTCTTTGTAGGTGTCTTACCCGGAGAAAGAAGGTTTACTCCAGTATTTGTCATCATAGACCAGTTGCAGTGCTTTCCAGAGCCGTTGACACCGTCAAAAGGCTTCTCATGGAAAATCACTTTCAGATGATGCTTCTCCGCAATCTTCTGCATAATTATCATAAGCATCATATTCTGGTCGATGGCATTTGTGGCCTCACAGAAAAGCGGTGCACACTCAAACTGGTTTGGAGCGACCTCGTTGTGACGTGTCTGGAGAAGGATGCCCAGCTTGTAGGCTTCCGTCTCAAAATCCTTCATAAACGCGCTCACCTTCGAAGGTATCGCCCCGAAATAATGGTCCTCAAGCTGCTGGTCTTTGGCGGAAGTATGGCCAATCACAGTCCTGTTGCAGAGAACAAGGTCCGGACGTGCGTTGTACAATGACTCGTCAACAAGGAAATACTCCTGTTCGATACCGAGATTGACGCCGACCGAGGTCACATTGTCGTCAAAAAGATTCGCTACAGACGTAGCGGCATCGCTGAGAGCCTGTATTGATTTCAGATTAGGCACCTTCGTATCCAGTGCCTCTCCTGTGTAGGACACAAACACAGAAGGTATACAGAGAGTCCCGTCCATAATGAATACAGGCGAAGACGGGTCCCAGGCCGAATAGCCACGGGCTTCAAAAGTGTTCCTAAGACCTCCGTTCGGAAAACTCGACGCGTCAGGCTCCTGCTGAACAAGCGCACTTCCGCTGAAACGTTCAAAAGCCTGACCGTCCTTCACCATAATGAAAGCCTCGTGCTTCTCCGCGGTAGAATCAGTCAACGGCTGGAAAAGGTGCGTATAATGCGTCGCGCCCATCTCCATAGCCCAGGCTTTCATACCGGTAGCGATTTCATTGGAAACGCTGCGATCCAGTTTCGCACCGAATCTGACAGCGGCAAGAACAGCCTCATAAGCCTGCTTTGACATATATGCGCGCATCTTGTCCAAAGTAAGCACATTCTGTCCAAAATACTTTGATACAGGTCTGTCTTCAACTGAAAAACGCTCGGCAGGATGAGTAGCCGCCTCATTAAGAGCTCTTTGCCTAAAAGTTGCCATAAAACATTATAATTAATTTGTTAAGAACGTCGGCAAAGGTAAAAAAATTATAGTATCTTTGCGTGATTGACATATAAATTTATCAATAAAAATAGATATGGCTACTATCTCAAGAAAAGCGCAGGAGATGCCGGCTTCGGCAATCAGAAAACTTGTCCCTTATGCCGATGCGGCAAAGAAACAGGGCATAAAAGTATATCACCTGAACATCGGACAGCCTGACATAAAGTCACCTGAATGTGCACTTAAAGCCATCAGAGAAAACAAGCTGACACACATTTCATATTCACACTCCGCTGGTCTTGCCGAACTGAGGGACGGACTCGCAAACAGATACTATAAAAACATAGGAATCAATATTGACCCTTCTGAGCTTATAGTAACAGTCGCAGGCAGCGAGAGCGTAAACCTGGCCCTTGAGATATCGTGCAACGAAGGCGATGAAGTGATCGTCCTCGAGCCGTTCTACACAAACTACAACACATTCGCTTTCCTTAACGGGATTACGATCAAAGCCATACAGACCGACATACGCAACGGTTTCCAGGTACCGGCAATAGAGGAGTTTGAAAAAGCTATAACTCCGAAGACAAAGGCTATCCTTGTCTGCAACCCGGGCAATCCTACAGGTACGCTTTACAGCAGAGAAAGTATGCTCGCCATCGGAGAGATCGCACGCAGGCACGACCTGTTCCTTATTTCTGACGAGGTCTACAGGGAGTTCTGCTACACGGACGAACCGCACTTCAGCGCGATGAACATTCCGGACCTTGACCAGAACGTGATTCTCGTAGACTCTGTATCAAAAAGATACAATCTCTGTGGCGCACGTGTAGGATGTATCGTCTCACACAACAAGGAAGTGATGGCAGCCGCGATGAAATTCGCACAGGCACGCCTCTGCCCTCCGGTGATAGGCCAGATTGCATCTGTAGGAGCATTGGATACGCCTGAGGAATACTTCGTTGCAGTAAAAGAGGAATACATCAAAAGGCGTGACTATATGATAGAATACCTTAACAGCATCCCCGGAGTGTATACCCCGCTGCCTATGGGAGCATTCTATACCATAGCAGAACTGCCTGTGGACGACACGGAAAAATTCGCCAAATGGATGCTTGAGAATTTCAGAATAGACGGCGAGACCACTATGGTGACACCTGCAGCGTCATTCTACAAGACTCCCGGGAAAGGAATCAACCACGCGCGTATAGCATACGTACTTGAAATACCGGAAATGAAAAAGGCATTGAGAATCCTCGAAGAAGGTCTCAAAGCATATCCGGGACGCACAATCTGACGTACTGCAGAACAATACAATGAGAGCGGCAAGACAGCCGCTCTTTTTTTGTCAGTGCAATATCACATTTTTCCGCTGCGGAGGGTTATCAATGTTATTTCCGGACGCACACCTATCCTTGCTGGAAAGCCGGTCTCTCCAAGCCCGGTATTGACATACAGATATTGAGGAGCATCGGACAGGCAACTCTTTCCTGTCCAGACCTTTCCAAGAGTCCTCTCATAAAGACCGCCGTATTCCTCAAATATCAGAGAGCTCGGAGACCAGCCGAGAAACGATATCTGCATTGCATGCGTATGCCCCGAAAGCATCAGGTCTATATCTCCGTCCCGGACAACCTCATTCCTCCAATGAGTAGGATCGTGGCTCATAAGCACCTTGAAAGAGCCTTCTGCACCGGCTTTGGCTTTAAGCAAATCCCCGTATGACGGGAATTGAGGCAATGCGGAAGTATTTTCCACACCGATTACAGAAATCATATCGGAGAAAAGACCGTCAGAAGAACCTCTTGATATATTCACATTTCCATTCATAAGCGGAATCCATCCCATATTCCTCTCCCTTTCAACAATTTCATCCACAGCAGCAAGCCTCAGGCTGTCACTGCCCCAATTATGATGCAGACAATAATCGTGGTTGCCCAGGACAGAATACACTCCGTCCACAGCCTTGATCCCTGCCAGAATATTCTCCAGACCGTCCATCTCCGCCGGAGTGAATGTGATCAGGTCACCGGTAAAAAGCACGACGTCAGGTTCAAGAGAATTTATCTTTGCGACAGCACGCGCCAAAGACTTGTGCCTGACAGCGAATGAGCTGAGATGAATATCTGAAATATGCACGATACGGTATCCGTCGAATGATCCGGGAACTTTGCCGCTGACTATTTCAACTTCTTTTACTTTATACAGATTGCGTTCGACCAGGCTCCCGTATGCAAAAATCAAAGGCACGGCAGCAAGCCCCCAAAGCCCCTTGCGGAAAAAAGATTTGAATGAAGCTCCGAAAAGCATCGCGACAAAGGCGACAAGAGCGTCCGCCGCCAGATAAAACAGCTCCGCAGTCAGAATGCCGAGTACGGAAACCACAAATATCAGAAACCCGGAACTCATACTCCTCCCTTGTCTATACAGTCAATGCCCAGGACAGACAGAATCTTCGGGACAAGCCTCGACAGCACATATTCCTCTTCCATAAAATGCGTTCCCGGATATGTCTCGAATGAATCCTTGCCGAAGTATCTGCACCACGTATCCCTGCACACGATCCTGCTTTTGCAATAATGGTCGTACTCCCCGAAAAAAGCATAGAAATAATCCTTTCCTCCATTTGCAGGCGAGCAGGAAAGGGCCTTCCTCCTGTGTTCCCTGTAATGGCGCAATGTACGGAATGTAAAATGAAGCCTTTGGCGGTCGCCAGGCTTAGGACGGTATATCATATCAAGAATCCAGGTCATACCAGGAATCAGGGCAAGGAATGCAAGGTACCCCAAATAAAGAGGAGCATTCAGCGACGGGGACACAAGTATATGCGGCAGTCCTTCTATCCTTATCGCATTCAAGGCACCGAGGGACTCCCCCGCTATAAGTGCCGGACGGAGCTCTTCAACCCATCCGGCAATCTGAGTACGTGCCACCTCGGGATCGAAGTCGTATGTCCTCACGACTACATTTATATATATGCCGGAATCCTTTGGAATAAAATCATTTATATTTTGCTTCAATATGGCGGGAATACGGCTGTCTCCCCCTCCTCCCATACCGTGTATGTACAATATATTTATATCTGATGGCATATTTCTCATTTTTGAGGCCGCTAATTTACGAATAATTGCTAACTTTGTATGATTTGTGTCGCAACAAAATTATAATAAGATATGGATATCAAAAAAATCATTTTGGCATTGACGGTCGCTGTATCTGCGACCTATGCTTTTGCACAGGAAAAAGCAGGCGACAGCAAGCCTGCCGAGTATGAATTCACGGTAATCAAGGAAGCACCCGTAACAAGCATCAAAAACCAGTACCGTTCAGGTACCTGCTGGTGTTTCTCCGCTCTTTCATTCCTCGAGTCAGAGATAATCAGGATGAAAGGCTGCAATGACATCGACCTTTCTGAAATGTTCGTTGTAGGCAAGTCATACCACGACAGAGGAATCAAATACGTCAGACTGGACGGAGCACTCGGATTCAGTGCAGGAAGTTCATTCGGGGATGTGCTCCACGTAGTCGACGACTACGGCATCGTCCCTCAGTCAGCAATGAGCGGTATGAACTACGGCACAGACAAACCGGAGCAGTCTGAACTTGACGCCGTACTCGAAGCATATATAAAAGCTGTTACGGAAAACCCTAACCGCAAGCTTACTACAGCCTGGCTCAAAGGATATGACGGAATCATAAACGCATATCTCGGAGAATATCCGACCCAGTTTGAATACAATGGAGCATCATATACCCCTGAATCATTCAGAGACTGGCTCGGAATCAATGCTGACGACTATGTAAACCTGACTTCATTCACACACCATCCGTTCTACGAGCCGTTCATAATAGAGGTCCGCGACAACTGGCGTTGGGATTCAGCATACAACCTTCCTATAGACGAGTTTATGGAAGTTATGTACAACGCTATCGACAAAGGCTTTACGATTGCCTGGGGTTCGGATGTCAGCGAAGCTGGATTTACAAGAAACGGTCTTGCTACAGTACCTGACGTTGACCAGAAACCCGGAGCAGGCTCAGACCAGGAGCACTGGCTCGGAAAAGACGAAAGCGCGAAGCCTCAGGTTGTCACATCTTCATCAGAGAAGACAATCACCCAGGAAATGCGCCAGATCGCATACGACAACAAGCAGACCACCGACGACCACGGAATGCACATCTACGGACTTGCACAGGACCAGGACGGCAACAAATTCTTCATTGTCAAGAACTCCTGGGGAGATGCCGGCAAATACAACGGAATATGGTATGCCTCAGACGCTTTTGTACGATATAAGACTCTCAATATAGTCGTACACAAAGACGCTCTCCCTAAAGACATAAAGAAGAAGCTCGGTATAAAATAGTCTTGCTCTATTCGGTATGAATATAGTAAAGCATATTCCCAACACAATCACATCTATGAACTTGCTATGCGGTGTCATAGGTGTGATTTGTACTTTTGGCGGCAGATTTGACATCGCATTCTATATGATTCTCGGAGCTGCCGTATTTGATTTCTGCGACGGACTCTCAGCAAGAGCCCTTAACGCCTATTCGGAATTGGGCAAACAGCTGGATTCACTGTCGGATATGGTCAGCTTCGGAGTCCTGCCGGCCATGATTCTATACAGGCTGATGGCAGAACTGTCAGGTGAGAGCCTGTTGAACTTCATTCCGCTGGGCATAGCGGTATTCTCCGGGCTGAGACTGGCCAAATTCAATATAGATGAACGCCAGAGCGAAAACTTCATAGGGCTCGCTACACCGTCCTGTGCAATTCTGTGCGGTGCACTTGCACATTACATTTATTGCACCCCGGACAGCTTTCTTACGGCTTGGGCATCAGGCAAAATATTCATTCCTGTACTCTCCGTATGCCTTTCTGCGCTCCTTGTCAGCGAAATCAGCATGTTCTCCCTGAAATTCAAGAAGGGACAGCAGAAAGACAGTATCGTGTACAAGCAAAGGGTATGTTTCATAGGACTATGCATTGCTACCGCGATTATAGTCTTCCTGTTCGGGCAGAAATTCTCAATCGTGTTTATTCTTGCCACAATAATATACATCATTATGAATATCATAAATTATTTTGTCCGTGGCAGACAACAATAGACAGCGGAAGACAGAAATGCAGAAGCGGTCATCTGAAATGATTTCGGATGACCGCTTCTGTTATCAGTTTATCAGCATTCATCAATAGTTTGTAGGATGAATCTGGAAATATGCTTTAGCGTGGTCGCATACAGGACAGATATCAGGTGCCTTCTTGCCGATTACAATGTGTCCGCAGTTACGGCACTCCCAGATCATATCTTCGTCCCTTGAGAACACGAGACCTTCTTTGACATTCTCAAGAAGCTTGCGGTAACGGTCCTCGTGTGTCTTCTCGATATCAGCGACTTTTTCAAACAGCTTTGCGATCTTGGTGAATCCCTCTTCGTGAGCTGTCTTTGCAAAATTTCTGTACATATCAGTCCACTCATAGTTCTCACCGAGAGCTGCATCTTCAAGGTTTGCAGCAGTATCAGGAATCTCTCCCCCTACAAGGAGCTTGAACCAGATTTCAGCGTGCTCTTTTTCGTTGTTTGCAGTATCCTCAAAGAGGCTTGCGATCTGTTCATAGCCGTCTTTCCTGGCTTTTGATGCATAGTAAGTATATTTGTTGCGAGCCTTTGACTCACCAGCAAATGCCTCCCAAAGATTGGCTTCGGTCTTAGTTCCTTTAAGATTTTTCATATCATATCAATTTAAATTTTCCGGAGACAGCTTTTGCAAATTGCATACCGTTCGAGATCCTGGAAAAAATTATTTTAAACTTCGTTTACAATCACTCCGCCTCGGCATAACTCGAACAAGTTCGCTTCTGCACTCGGCTTAATCGTTTATTTTGCACATTTCTTATATATCCTGTAACCTGTGACCGATATGAATATGGACATCAGCGGAGATATTATATTGAACAGGCAATAAGGAAGATAATCTATTGTAGGAACTTTCAGCACCGTAGCCTGGGTCATACCGCAAGAATTCCACGGTATGAGCACGGATACCACCGTCGCGGAATCCTCTACCGAACGGCTGAGAAGACGCTTTTCATAACCTTTGCTTTCATAGAGCTTACGGTACAGGCTGCTTGTCAGAATAATGGAAAGGTACTGGTCACCTGTGACCATATTGCAGAATATTCCGGTCCCGACAGTCGAGGAGACAAGGCTGACACGTCTTGAAACGAATCTTGTCAGCATTTCCGTCAGGCTCTGAAGCATACCGCTTCCTGTCAGAGCTCCTCCGAAAGCCACGGCGGAAACGATAAGAAATACCGTATTGAGCATACCTGTCATACCCCTGGTCACGACAAGCCCATCCAGGATTTCATTTCCGGTATGTATGGCTGTAGAGCCATAGTATGTCTGCATAATGCCTTTGAAGCCGCAGGTAAATGAAAATGTATCCATACCTGCCACTTCCCTTATGACTTCAGGCTGGAACACAAGCGCGGCGATACCTGCCATAAAAGCAGCGATGAACAACGTCAGCATTGCAGGCACTTTCTTCACGATAAGCAGTCCTGTAAGCACCGGTACGACAAGAAGCCAGGGAGTAATATTGAACGCCTCCTTCAAAGAAGAGGAAAAGTCAGATATCCTGGACGCGTCCGTATGATTATGCAGCAGACTTGCAACAAAGAAGACAATCATAGCGATCACGATGGATGGAACCGTCGTTATCAGCATATATCTTATATGTGTGAAGATGGGTGTGCCTGAAGAAGAAGACGCAAGGACTGTAGTATCCGACAGAGGAGACACTTTGTCCCCGAAATATGCACCGGAGATTATCGCCCCTGCAGTCCATCCTGCATCATACCCCTGGGCAGTCCCGATTCCGATCAAAGCGACTCCTATCGTAGCTATTGTCGTCCACGAGCTGCCGGTCATAATCGCGATCAGAGCGCTTATAAGACAGGCTGCAAAAAGGAATATTTCAGGGATGATTATTTTCATCCCATAATAGATCATAGACGGTACAATGCCGCTGATCATCCACGATCCAGCAATGGCTCCTATAAGCAGCAGAATCAGCACAGCCGATCCGACAGCACGTATATTGTCCAGTATGGCATTTTCCAGATCTTCCCATTGCGCCTTATAAAAAATCATAGATATCGCCACAGTAACACCTGCGGCAAAAAGCAATGCGACCTGGCTTCCTCCAGCCAGGGCATCTGCTCCGAACACGCGCACCACTACCACAAGAACTGCGACAAGGACTGCAAACGGCACCACAGAGACTATCCATGACGGTCTTTCCGAACATTTAAGCGACTTCATAACTGCTATCTAAAACACCTTATAAGAATAACGAAAAACAGGTGACCCAAAGGCCACCTGCCATTATAAAAATCCCGAAGGGGAAAATTATTTTGCAATTACGCGAGCCATCTCGAGCACTTTGTTTGAGTAACCCCACTCGTTGTCATACCAAGATACAACTTTAACGAAAGTAGGATCGAGCTGGATACCAGCTTTTGCGTCGAAGATTGAAGTGCGTGAATCATCACGGAAGTCAGTTGAAACGACAGCCTCCTCAGTGTATCCGAGGATACCTTTGAGCTCTCCCTCAGAAGCAGCCTTCATAGCAGCGCAGATCTCCTCGTAAGTAGCAGCTTTCTCAAGCTCTACAGTAAGGTCAACAACTGATACGTCAGAGGTAGGTACACGCATTGACATACCTGTAAGTTTGCCGTTGAGCTCAGGAAGAACTTTACCTACAGCTTTTGCAGCACCTGTTGATGAAGGGATGATGTTCTCAAGGATACCGCGTCCGCCTCTCCAGTCTTTCTTTGAAGGACCGTCAACAGTCTTCTGAGTAGCTGTTGCAGCGTGAACTGTTGTCATAAGACCTCTCTTGATACCGAACTTGTCGTTGAGCACCTTTGAGATAGGAGCAAGACAGTTAGTTGTACAAGAAGCGTTTGAAATGATGTCCTGACCAGCGTAAGTCTTGTCATTGACACCGTATACGAACATTGGAGTAGCATCCTTTGAAGGAGCTGACATGATCACTTTCTTTGCGCCTGCCTCGATGTGTTTGCGAGCTTTTGCGTCCTCAAGGAAAAGACCGGTTGACTCTACTACAACCTCAGCCTCAACCTCGTTCCATTTGAGGTTTGCAGGATCCATCTCTGCAGTAAGGCGGATCTTGTTGCCGTCTACGATAAGGTAGTTGCCCTCTACAGCGATCTCGTGATTGAATTTGCCGTGTACTGAATCGTACTTGAGCATATAAGCGAGATACTCAGGATCGAGA
>VSOK01000061.1 GCA_009774765.1 Bacteroidales bacterium | reverse complement strand
TTTACCCAGATCAACCTATGTGGGGTGAGGTGGCCGGTAGTTTTCGGGTTAAAGTGGTGTTGGTGGAAGTGTGCAGTACGGCACACTTCCACCAACCACTTTTGTCATGATCACCAACCAAAAATGTCAATTATACCGTATAATGTGGTAATGTGGACATTTTCAGTCACCTGGACATTTTCAGTTGGTGAAACCATCTGTAACGCTTTGCCCCATTGATATATGCAATTACTTTTATCATACTTTTTGTTCAGGTGGCCAAAGTGGCCAAAAATTCCGGTATAATTGCTATTTTGGGTTGGTGGACCTTATTACTTGGGCATATAAATACAATGATGGTCCAATGTGAAATTCGGGTTGTTTTTCATTTTCCGCGTCCCGTCACAAAACGTTCGGATCAAGCCCTCGGGCTTAGCCTGCACGGCATACTTTGAGCAGCCGGCGTATTCGCCGGCCAAACGTGAAATCCCTGTTGTTTTGTGTTTTTTCATTCCGGTCGGCAGAACTGGATAGAATGACTCTCCCGCACATATCTGCCACCTTCAGTTGCAATGGGGTGACAATCAATGTAAATTGACTGAAGGTGGTAAGCGGGTAGTATGAAACAGGTGGGTCCTTGCAACGTGCTGTCTGTCAATTAATTGCAAAACAGTATGGTTGATATAAGATATACTGTTTTGTAACACGTTGATACTTACCGTATTACGGGGACCCACCTTTCAGTGACAAATCCATCGTATACGCATTCAGATCAAGGATGACAACTGAAGGTGGAAAAAACTGGTGCCTACCTTCAGTGGCAAGAGTCTGAGAATCAACGTAAATATACTGAAGGTGGCAACGGAGAATAGGCTGTACAATGTAATTGTTTATTGAGAAATATTTTGAGGACAAGAAGTTGACTAAAAGCCAGAACAACTTCTGAGAATTGAATACTGGGAAACAATGTTTAAGTTGCTTTCGCCGAAAAACAAGAAAAATGGGCTTGACTAACAAGCGTCGGTCAAGCCCATTGTCTTGTCATTCCGTTATTTTCAGGATACCGTTTTCGGACGGATTTCAAGCTGTCCGGGCTTTGATGTGGCTTTTACGGATATGTAGGGCAGGCTCTGCTGTTATCCGACATTGATTATGTAGAAACAGGCGGTGGAAAGATAATTTCTCAGATATGGGATCCGGCAAAGGGGACTGAATAGTCCGGCAGGACGCAGGTTGAATTTGGCTTTGTAGTGTGGGCTGATAAACCATAGCGTCCTGTCAAGGATCCTGTAGCCGTTGTCGCGGCACAGCTGTTCGAACCTTTCTGTAGTCATCCTTGACCTGCTTATGCTCATAAGTTCATCTACCTGCAGATGGTTTTCCTTGAACAGATTCAGATATGACCTGTAAAGCCTCTTTGGCAGAAGATGTATGAAAGGCATCCTTGACCATCTGCTTCTGCATATCTGCTGATGTCCTCCGAACGGCATATTCCAGGCAGGAAATCCGAAAAATATGATGCCGCCGGTTTTCAGCAACGGTTTAAGGCGTGAGAAGAACAGGGACTTGTATTCAGGTTCTATATGCTCGATCACGTCGTGGATAAGGATTACATCGAATTTCTCTTTGTCCTTGAGGCAATCGTCTTCAAGGAAATTGCCGCAGATGAAATCTCCCTTGGCTCCGGCTTTTTCAAAGAAACGCCTGGCATTTTCTATCTTGTTGCCGAGCAGGTCCAATCCGGCCACATAGCAGCCGAGTTCGGCAAAAGGAAGCAGATTGCCTCCTTCGCCGCATCCTATTTCCAGAATGCGGCAGCTGCAGTCGACTGCTTTGTATCGCCTTATGTAATTGATGTAATATTCCCTTGACGTGCCGGCAAGTTCAGTGAAATATCTTTCCCTGTCCGTATATCTGCTCATCTGAAAATGGCTATTGTCCTGATGCGGTGTCAAGCATCTTGTCGATTATTTTCTTCAGTTCGGCCTTGGATGGGGCACCTACGGACATTGACGGCTCAGAACCTTCCGGAATGAACAGAAGTGTCGGAATTGACCTTATGCTGAATTTGCGTGCCAGCTCCGGCTCTTTGTCTACGTCTGCTTTGTATATGTAGATTCTGCCGGCATATTCTTTCGCGAGTTCATCCAGTACCGGACTCAGTTTCTTGCACGGGCCGCACCATACTGCATAGAAATCAACGATGGCCGGTTTGTCTCCCTTATATTTGAATTCGTCCGGATATTTTACATAGTCATATACCTTTTCTTTGAAATCCTGTGTTGTCAGGTATATCGTACCTGACTGTTTCGGTTGGTCTTCAGTCTGTGCGAATGCGCCTGCGGCGATTGTCAGGGAAAGTATGCCTGACAGAAATAATTTCAATCTCATTGTCTTCAATTTTTACAACAGAAAACAAAGATATTTATTCTCTTCGGGAAAATCCAACGAATGAAGGAAAATAATCAGGAAAAACAGAAGGTAATTCCCGAATTATGGGATTCATATTCAAAATATATAAAATTGCTTATTAGGCTGAGCAAAATACTCATAGAAATTACTTAATCTATGAGCAGCACACAATTAGAACACGGCTTGAGGGTTGTTCATCGCACAGCAAGTGCACGTTGACGGAATTTCTGCCGGACGTATCGGATGTAAATGACGGCACAGGTCAGCAGTTCCGCTGCCGGAATGGCAAGCCATAGACCGGGGACACCGAATGCCCGGGGTAACAGGACGAAGCACGGCACAAGGAACAATATGCCCCGCAACAGCGTATATACGGTGGAAACCATAGCTTTCTCGATGCTCTGATAGTAACCGATAAAGGCGATGTTGATCGCGAAGAATACGGCGCACAAAGGCAAATAGCGGCAAACCATCGACCGCCAGCATATATGCAATCTCCTGCGGACTGAGAAACAGGCGGGCGACCTGCGCCGCTCCCGCCCACAGTCCGACCGTTACCGATACCCCGCATATCACAGCGGTAAGAACCGATATGCGCAGCGTCCGGCTGACGCGGTGGAGCAGATGCGCCCCGTAGTTGAAGCTGATAATCGGTTGCGCCGACTGGGCAACGGCATTGCTGATGGAGAAAACAACCGGAAAGAGATAGCAGGCGATGGCGAAAGCTGCGACACCCTCTTCGCCGAGCATGGAGATGAACATATAGTTTCCCGTGAGCATCATGACGCTCATAGCCAGTTCGGTCAGGAAAGTGGCAAATCCGATACGGACTATATACCCGGTGTTGCGCAGAGTCAGCAACAGAGAGGTCAGGGGCAGTTTCAGCGGGTAGAACCGCAGTTTGTCCGCAAACCGGAAGAAATAGGCAAAGACCATTGCTCCTCCCACAGCACAGGCTATCGATGTGGCCAATGCCGCACCCATAACTCCCCATCCCAGCGGGAACACCATATACCAGTCGAGTACGATATTGACGACCGCAGCCACAATCTGAATCGTCATGGCATACTTCGGCGCACCGTCCAGACGGATAAGCATCATGCCAACGCACTCGACGAACAGGAAAAACAAGCCGGGCAACAGCCAGAGCAGATAGCTCACGGCATTCTCTTCGAGCAGAGGGCTGCATCCCAGTGCGTGAACGACGCCACGGGGGCAAACAAAACTGCCGAGACCGATAACCCCGACAATCAATAATCCGACGATGAAAGCCTGCGTCATGATGATACGGGCAGCTTTCACTTTGTTTTCCGACAGCCGGATGCTCGCTATGACCGATGCTCCGATTCCGAACATCAGTCCGATGCCGGTGATGACCATAAAAACCGGGGCGACGATATTCACCGCCGCGATGCCTTCGGTTCCCACGCCCCGACCGACGAAGATGCCGTCGATGACCGTCAATGCCGAATTGAAAATCATTCCTATGAGCGTCGGGAAAAACAGCGAACGGAACATAGGACCGATATTGTCGTTAGCAAAATCGAGCCTGTCTCTATTTAAGTTTCTATCTTTTTTCATCTGCTGATATGTCATTGAATACAGGCTGCGAATTTAGATATTCTCCCCGGGACGGAAGGGGTGTTTTTTCGGTGGATTATGGTACTTTTCAATACATCTGACTTGCCGACAGTAAGATTTTGCCTAATTTTGCGGTATGAATACATCGACATATCAGAGTGAATCGAGCGGCATAACCGACTGGAAGAAAAGCATCGGACGTGTCATCAGAACCGACGGGTGCGTGTTCCTGCTCTGTACGGGCGGCAGAGCGACCGTGTCGGCGAATATGCAGAAAATGGTTTTCCGCAAGGATGACCTTGCCGTTCTGACCTCCGATGTCTATTTTTCAGTATCGGAGGTGTCTGCCGGATTTTCGGCCCGTTATGTTGCTTTGTCCGAGCCTATGCTCGAAGCTGCCTATTACCGGATTACCAGCGTATCCTTGTGGGATTACCTCCATCATGTTCCTATCCTGAGGTTGTCGCGGGAGCAACGCGGCCTCGTGTCGGGGTGGTTGGAACAGATGGAGTGGATACTGACGCATCTTGACGGCCACGACCGTTCGGTTCTGCTCAACAACAACGTTTACAACCTTTTTATCGCCATCGATGCCGAACTCGGCAAGGCTGTCGAAACGAAAATCCATACGCATAAGGATCGGGCGTGGGATATTACCACGCGGCTGTGGTCGCTGCTGACGAAGCATACGTTCCGGGAAAGGTCGGTCTCTTTCTATGCGAAAGCGTTGAATATAACCCCGGATTATCTGAATAAGGTGTGCCGCCGTGCTTACGGCATGTCGCCGAAAACACTGATTGAACAGCAACTGCTTGTCGAAATGAAAAGTTACCTTATCGATACGCGGCTGTCCGTCTCCGAAATCGCCGACCGGCTGAATTTCGAGGACGCATCGTATCTGTGCCGTTTTTTTCGGCGCAAGACCGGTTGTTCGCCGATGGAGTTCCGTAACGGCAGTGCGCTCAGGGAGACGGCGGAATAATACAAGTACATACGCTATAAAAAGCATCTGTTCGTATTTCTGTCCGTACAGGTTTTTTGCTATCTTTGTGCAAATACGTAAAAGTTCGGCTGCCATTTTGAATATGCAAGAAAAAAGTATCATTTCGTTTCAGCATTATGAGTCTCCCTGCGGAATAATGCTTCTCGGTTCGTTTGACGGGAAGCTATGTCTGTGTGACTGGATGCACGGACGTAAAAGGCAGTCGACAGGTATGAAACTGATGAAATCTTTGGATTCAATCTTCGTAAATCAGCCTTCGGATGTCATTGTCAGGGCAGCCGGGCAGCTGGATGAGTTCTTTTCCGGAAAAAGGAGGGAATTTGACATACCGTTGCTGTTCGTAGGTACTGATTTCCAGAAGAAAGTATGGAGAGCCCTTATGGATATCGGATTCGGCAATACGGTTTCATACGCCGGTCTTGCGGAACGGATAGGGCGTCCGTCGTCGGTACGTGCCGTAGCCAATGCCAATGCGAACAATCCGATTTCCGTTTTTGCACCGTGTCACAGAGTCATAGGTGCCAACGGCTCGCTGACCGGATATGGCGGGGGACTGGACGTCAAGAAATATCTGCTCGACCTGGAATCAGGAAACAGGTGTCTGCAATTAAAAAATCACTAAACATTTGATCTGATGTCATATAAGGATACTTTGACTTTGGATGACGCATTGAGGATTTCTGGTCCGATGGCATTCAATATTATGATAAAACCGGCAGGTTCACTGTGCAACCTTGACTGCCATTACTGCTATTATCTTGACAAGGCTGAAATCTACGGAGGATATGAGTCGAGGATGAGTCTTGATATGCTTGAAACCTGTATCAGGGAATATATCGCTGCAAATGATGTCCCGGAAGTCACTTTCAACTGGCACGGCGGAGAACCTTTGGTGATGGGTCTTGACTTCTACAGGAAAGCCGTGGAGCTGGAGCGGAAATATGCCGGAGACAAAATCATACACAATACTCTTCAGACCAACGGAACATTGCTTAATTACGATATCGCGTCCTTTTTCAGGGACAATGATTTTCTTGTGGGTGTATCGATAGACGGCCCTCGGGATATACACGACAAATATCGTAAGGACAAAGGCGGTGCACCGACTTTTGACAAAGTCCTGCGCGGTATAGAGACCCTGTACCGCACCGGAACCCAGTTCAATACGATGACGACTGTCAACAAGGCCAGTGAGGGAAGGGGAATGGAGGTCTACAATTTCCTCAAATCGGTCGGAAGCCGTTATATGCAGTTCATGCCTGTGCTTGAGCATATAAAGTATCCTGTCGGCAGCAACGGAAAACCTCGCAAGGGAGCCAGGCCTTATATAGTGGAACCGTCCACGGAAGGTGCTGAAATAGCGATGTGGTCGGTGTCTTCTATGGCCTTCGGCAAATTTATGTGCGATATTTTTGACTATTGGGTAAGAAATGATGTGGGGCAGTATTTCGTCAACCAGTTTGATGCGGCTCTTGCCTGCTGGTGCGGGGCCCAGCCAGGGACCTGCGTCTACGCGGAAACATGCGGAGGCAATTCCATTATAGAGCACAACGGTGACGTGTATTGCTGCGACCATTTCGTATATCCGGAATATAAGCTCGGAAATATTGCCGGGACTGATTTGAGGGAGATGATGAACTCCCCCGTGCAGACTAAGTTCGGCATAAGCAAACGCAACGGTCTTCCAAAAAAGTGCATAAGATGCAGGTATGCTTTCGCCTGCCACGGGGAATGTCCTAAGCACAGGTTCAACAGAATGGAATCAGGGGAGACGGGGCTCAATGCGTTATGTGACGGGTATTATAAATTCTATTCGCACGTTGAGCCTTATATGGAGAAGATGAAAGAGTTTCTGGTGGAGAAAAAAGCCCCGGCCAATATCATTCCGTGGGCACGTGCCAGAGCTGCAAAATAATTGATATGCAATTTTATAGATAGGATAACAGCAGTTAAATATTTTATTATGAAAGTGAAGATTATAAACAAGTCGGCTTTCCCGACCCCAGAATATGCGACGGAATTGTCCGCAGGGCTTGATCTGAAAGCGGATATTGAAACTCCTGTAATATTGAAGCCTTTGGAGCGTGCAATGGTGCCGACAGGGCTGTTCATAGCTCTTCCGGAGGGGACTGAAGCCCAGGTGAGGCCCCGCAGCGGACTTGCGGCGAAGTTCGGGGTGACGGTATTGAACACTCCGGGGACAATAGATGCGGACTACCGCGGAGAGATCAAGGTTATTCTTGTCAACCTTTCAAATCAGGATTTTGTTGTAAATCCCGGTGAAAGGATTGCCCAGATGGTCGTGGCGAAATTTGAACAGGTAGAGTGGGATGAGGTTGAAGTCCTTGATGAAACAGTCAGAGGGGAAGGCGGATTCGGCAGTACAGGAAGATAAAAGTGTTTTGTGATGTCTATAGCTGAATTATATAAGATTTATTTGGATTGTGGCGGCAGGGTGACGACAGACAGCCGCGCAATTGCCGGGGGAGAGCTCTTCTTTGCTCTTAAAGGTGAAAATTTTGACGGAAATGAATATGCTGTAAAGGCTCTTGAAGCCGGAGCTGCCTATGCCGTGGTGGACAGGACTTCCTCAGCGGCCTGTTTCAAGGCCGGATCTGTTGAAGATGCACGGACGCGCGACAATGAAGGCAGAAGCAGGATCATACCTGTGGACGATACATTGAAGACTCTTCAGGAACTTGCCCGTTGGCACCGGTCTATGACATTTGTCGATGGAAAGCCTCTGACGGTGATAGGATTGACCGGAACAAACGGCAAGACTACGACCAAGGAACTGATAAAAGCCGTACTTTCGGTAAAATACAATGTGACGGCAACGGAAGGCAATCTTAACAACAGCATAGGAGTGCCTCTTACCCTGCTGAAAATAAATTCATGGACTCAGATAGCGGTGGTAGAGATGGGTGCGAGCCATCCCGGTGACATAAAGGAGCTTGTTTCCGTGGCGCTGCCCAACTACGGGCTGATTACTAATGTGGGCAAGGCCCATCTGCTCGGGTTCGGCAGCTTCGAGGGAGTCAAACAGACCAAAGGTGAACTTTATGATTATATACAGAGGACTGCAGACAGAGTCTTCCTTAATGTGGACAATCCCCATCTTTGCGGGATGGCTGCCCAGAGGCCTGACCTGCTTAAAATCCCATACGGGCTTGAGTATCAGGGAGCGGTTGTGCTTCCTTCATCTGAGGACAATCCTTATCTGAGGATTGCGCTGAAAGATTCCGGTCCGGAGCATATTATAAATACCCGCCTTATCGGAGCATACAATGCTGACAATGTTATGGCGGCGATTGCCGTCGGAATGGAATTCGGTATCGGACTTGAGGATGCCATAGATGCTGTCTCAAGGTATGTGCCTTCAAACAACCGTTCCCAGATGGTTGTGACTTCTTCAAATTCTTTGATTGTAGATGCTTATAATGCCAATCCGACAAGTATGGAGGCGGCATTGAGGAACTTCAGTTCGGTCAAGGCTTCCAAGAAGTCTGTGATGCTCGGCAATATGCTTGAACTCGGGGAGGATTCCGTCTGTGAACATATAAGGATTATAGAAATTCTTACGGAGGTGGACGGGCTTGAATATTCCGTATTGGTCGGAGATGAGTTCCGTAAAGCTCTTGAAGCGACGGATGGAGTCGTGGGACGCGGTGACGGCGTTTATTCTGCCGGTGATATGGAGATAAGATGGTTCCCTGATTCTTCTTCTGCTGCAGAGCATCTTAAGAAAACTCCTCTTGAAGGATTCAGCATTCTTGTCAAAGGGTCAAGGGGATCCCGTATGGAAACGGTTGTACCTGTGCTGTAATCATAATCCCTTAATACGCTCTTAAAAACTTTGGCACACTGTTTGAAAATATGAAATCCGGCTGTGTAAAAATAGAATTTATGTAGCTGTAACTAACTGACATATAAGTGTATACTAATGCAGTTCGGTTGCGTGCAGACGAAGAACATAGAGTCTTGATGTCTCACAGGTTTTATTATTAATTTAAATTTTGTGATATTATGAAAGATACATTTAAGGGACAGGCGCTGGTTTATTTTATTGTTGGCGTAGGAATGGAAAACGGACGTTATTGCTTCTTTTCCGAAACTGATGACAGCAAAATCATCACTGATATGAACAAGGAAGAAGTTGTAGAGAATATGATGGCGTACAGCCCTTCTACAGCGCAGTACTTAAATGAAATCATCCAGACTCTTCCGTCTGAATAAAATATATAAAATGTTTTTCATTGTTGGTTGGTGAAGGCTCCTTAGTAGGGAGCCTTCATTTTTGAAATCAGATACCGTGCGGCCAACGAGAACAGAAAACCGACTGCTGCGCCTATGCAGGCTCCGCTGATGACATCCCCGATATAGTGCTTGCCGACAAATACCCTGCTGATGCTGACCATCGTGCACCAGAAGAATATCCAGTATGAGTATCCTCTGTATTTCAGTCTTCTGTCGTTGCGGAATCCCATATATGACGATACTGCAAATCCGAACGAATTGGCTGCGTGACCTGAGAAAAAGCCGTATGCACCGCCTGCTTTCTCCAGAAGCCTTACTCCGTTTTCAATCATATAAGGATCGTGGCAGGGACGCAGTCTTGCCACGGAAACCTTTACAAGGTTGGACAGCTGGTCGCAGCAGAGGAATGTCAATGCTATCGATGCTATGACAATCAGGGCCTTTTTCCATCCGAGTCTCAGGAAAAGTGCTGCAGCCACGATAATATACATAGGCACCCATATAGGTATATTTGAGAAAAACCTCATTATAGGATCTGTAAATCCGGAATATATGCCATTGAGTGCCAATGTGCATTGCTGGTCCAGTATGTGGATTGCCTGCCAGTCCATATCGCTTCTGTTATTCGTTCAGAGTTGTCCAGAGAATATCTTTGAGCTCTTTGAGCCCTTCACCTGTCATAGATGATATGAACAGGCTTCTGACCCCTTCAGGAAGCTGTTTGCTCATATCGTTTTTCATCTGTTCGTCAAGCATGTCCGACTTTGATATGGCAAGTACACGCCCCTTTACAAGAAGTTCAGGGTTGTATTCCTTGAGTTCATTCAGAAGAATACCATATTCCTTTCTTATGTCGTCCGTATCTGCCGGAATCATAAACAGAAGTATCGAGTTTCTTTCGATATGCCTGAGGAAGCGCAGTCCTATGCCCTTGCCTTCGTGTGCTCCTTCGATTATGCCGGGAATATCGGCCATCACGAATGATTTGTCGTCATAATAGCTTACTATTCCGAGATTCGGTTCGAGTGTAGTGAAGGCATAATTGGCGATTTTAGGCTTTGCTGCCGTTATTGCTGCGAGCAGGGTTGACTTGCCTGCGTTAGGGAAGCCTACAAGACCGACGTCCGCAAGAATTTTCAATTCAAGGATGAACCATCCTTCGATTCCCGGTTCTCCGGGCTGTGAATATCTTGGAGTCTGGTTGGTGGCTGATTTGAAGTTGTTGTTGCCGAGTCCTCCGCGGCCTCCTTTTACAAGGATTCTCTCTTCTCCGGCCTCCACCAGCTCAAAAAGTATTTCATTTGTCTCCGCATCCTTGACTACAGTTCCGAGAGGTACGTCCAGATAGATGTCCTCGCCGTTTTTTCCTTTGCACAGCTGTCCGCTTCCTGCGCCTCCGTGTTCAGCGCGTATGTGTTTGCGGTATTTCAGGTGTATAAGGGTCCAGAACTGCGGATTGGCTCTCAGTATGATATGGCCTCCGCGTCCGCCGTCTCCTCCGTCAGGGCCTCCTTTGGGAATATATTTCTCTCTTCTGAGA
>VSOK01000060.1 GCA_009774765.1 Bacteroidales bacterium | reverse complement strand
GGAATCGAACCAGGGACACAAGGATTTTCAGTCCTTTGCTCTACCAACTGAGCTATGACACCATTTTATTTTTCTCTTAAAGAACTTCCCATTCTTTTCGTTTGGGAATGCAAAGGTAGACAAAATTTTTAACTCCGCAAATTTTTTCTCATATTTGTTGCAAGTTTTTGCGCTTTTTATCTTTTTTATTTGATTTTGCTATAAAATATGGCTGACAATTATCTTGAAAACAAATATGAGGCATATCTTCAGCGGAAGGCCGCTGCAGAAAAGGCCAAGAGGCTTGCCTGGAAAAAACGGATGGATGCGTATAAGAAAAAGTTGGCAGAAGAAGAGCTTATGAATACAATTAATGATTTCAAGACAGTAAGTGTCGTTGTTTTTGATGCTGATGACACCCTTTGGGACAATCAGAGCTATTATGAGGATGCGGAGAAGAAGTTCTGTGAACTTATGTCCGGATATGGTGATGCGAAATATGTGTCGGAGGAGCTGTACCGGACGGAATCCGAAAATATGTGCATTCTCGGATACGGGGCAAAGGCATTTACCATTTCATTGATGGAGACCGCATTGCGTCTTGGTGGGGATACATTGCCGGCGTCTGTACAGAGCAGCATTGTCGGGATAGGGAAGTCCCTGCTCATGATACCGGCCACGCCATTGGACGGAGTCCGTGAGACACTTGAAAAATTAAGAGGGGCAGGCAGATACAGATTGGCTCTTCTGACCAAGGGCGACCCTCTTGACCAGGAAAACAAGCTGAAACGTTCCGGGCTTGCAGATATGTTCGAGTACGTCAGCATAGTTGCAGACAAGACTGTGAAAGAATACAATGACCTCTGCTCGGATCTGAATATAACTCCTGACCGTATGGTTATGGTGGGGAATTCGTTCAAGTCCGATATCCAGCCTGTGCTTGAAATAGGCGGATATGGTATACATATACCTTTCCACGTCACCTGGCTTCACGAAAAAGTTGAGGAATTCGATCATCACAGGCTTATGAGACTTAAAGAAATAAGTGAATTGACCTGTCTTCTTTAATTTTTCATATTCTCCGGGCCTGCTTCAGAAATGATGTATGGTGCCGGCTATGGACTATCGGCTTATGGCAGACAAGATGACAGCAGAACAGAGGCATAAATGTATGTCTCATATACGCAGCCGTGACACGAAGCCCGAAAAGACTGTGCGCAGGCATCTTTTCTCCGAGGGTTTCCGCTATCGGCTTAACGTCAGGTATCTGCCTGGATCTCCGGATATAGTGCTTGCAAAATATCATACAGTGATATTTGTGAACGGGTGTTTCTGGCACGGGCATAAGGACTGCCGCCATTATGTCATCCCGAAGACAAACACAGCGTTCTGGAGTGACAAGATACAGCGGAATATAAGACGTGATTCTGCGGTATGCATCAGGCTTGAGGCGTTGGGATGGAAAGTCATTACCGTGTGGGAATGCGAACTGGAACCTTCCAGAAGAGATGATACATTGTCCTGTCTTGTCGGGAAAATCAAAAAGAACGGTGACGACTGGCTCAAGGAGCAGGATTCCATAAGGCTTGTCCGCGAAAGCATACGGAATGAGCGTATGGAAAGCAGGAGGCGCCGTATGAGGCTTCAGTCTGAGATAGACTCATTGTATAAGATTCCCGAAAGGATAAGAAAAGCTTCGGAGAACAATACGGATGAATAGATTATGTAACGTGCCGCTTCAGAAACTGGAGCAGCACGTCTGTCAGATAAGATGAATTCCGTATCCGGAACATTCCTTGCGCATAGCATCAGGCCATATACTGCTCTGGACCTCGCCTATATGCGCTTTGTGCAGCAGTATCATACATAGTCTGCTCTGTCCGATACCTCCTCCTATGGAGAGCGGAAGAGACCCTTCGAGAAGCCTGCTGTGGAAATATAATTGCGCATTGCCTTCTTTGCCTTTGATTTTGAGCTGTCTGAGCAATGCTTCCTCATCAACCCTTATTCCCATAGAAGAGAGTTCTATGGATCTTTCAAGGACAGGATACCATATCAGAAGATCTCCGTTGAGACCTTTGAAGCCGTCTTCATTTTCCGAAGACCAGTCGTCATAGTCCGCCGCCCTCTGGTCGTGCGGCATTCCGTCTTCAAGTTCGCCTCCGATTCCGAAAATGAACACGGCCCCGTATTGCCTGCATATCGTGTCTTCACGCTGCTTGGGCGTCAGGCAGGGGTACATTCTTCTCAGCTCTTCCGCGTGTATGTAGTGTATTTCCTCAGGAAGGAACGGCTCAAGTCCCGGATAAGTCTCGCAGATATGGAATTCTGTCCTTAGGATTGCCGAATATATTTTGCCGACTATCCTTTTGAGAAACAATATGGTACGTTCTTCGTTCCGGATGACCCTTTCCCAGTCCCACTGGTCGACATACAGGGAGTGGAGGTTGTCGAGCTCCTCGTCCGCCCTGATTGCATTCATATCGGTGACTATTCCGTATCCCGGAGCGATCCGGTAATCCGCCAATGTTACACGTTTCCATTTCGCCAGCGAATGTACTACTTCCGCCTTTGCTTCATCCATATCGCGGACAGGAAAGGTCACGGCACGTTCGGTCCCGCTCAGGTCATCATTCATTCCCAGCCCCTGCAGTACAAAGAGCGGGGCGGTGACTCTCCTGAGCCTTAGTTCAGTGGAAAGGCTGTCCAGAAAAAAGTCCTTTATCTTTTTGATTGCCAGTTCAGTCTGTTTAAGGTCCAATACGGGCCTGTATTCTTCAGGGATTTGGAGTCTGCTCATAATAGTTCGTTTTGAAGTTTATTCCAGCCTTTTCTGCCTGGCTAAGCTGGTGTTTTCGTTTTATCCTGTATAATTTCCCGTCTTTGAGGAGCTTGGCGCCTGTGGAATGGAAAAAGAACGGGACGTCTTTTTCCACGCATTGTCTGCGTATATCGACAATCCATTCATAGTCGCAGATTCTTGCATCATCCCCGGATTCTCCGCTTGCATCGACTTCCGCAATATCCTTGTCGAGGTATGCCGATATGTCAATCTTCTCAATGAGAGGCGCGGCAGCGATAATCCTGTGCCTTATCGGCAGGCTTTTGAAAATCGGAAGCCTGTAATCCGCCATCGCCTGGTTTTCGACCGAGCAGGCGATCATTACATTTTCATATCCGTCTCCCCAGTCGTCAGGCATGATTTCGCTGAATCTGTCTATCCTTTTCGTGAAGAAAAGAAAGGTGCAATCCGGCCTGTTGCGTATCATTTCCCAGGCTTCTTCTCTCCATTCATCAGCTTCCTTGAGAAGAAAATCAGAAGTCAGGCAAGTCAAGACCAGCGAACCGGCCGGTATTTTGTAGCTCCCGTTGCGCGAACGCCTCATCGGAAGTCCGAAATCCCTGTTCTTGACTGCCTCGCTGCTGCTTTTGGATGAACCGTACATTTTGTCCTGCCTGTAAACATAGCAGTATTTACAGCCGGGACTTATTTTTGTGCATCCGTGCCAGGGATTCCAGAAGACCATCAGACGAGTCCCTGAGCCATCATCGCGTCAGCCACTTTTATGAATGCCGCGATATTCGCTCCTTTTACATAGTTGACATATCCGTCTTCTTCCGTTCCGTATTTTCTGCATGCTTCGTGGATGTCTGCCATTATCCTGTGAAGATGTCTGTCCACTTCCTCCGGAGTCCATTTCAGACGGATTGAATTCTGGGTCATTTCAAGACCTGAAGTAGCTACTCCTCCTGCATTTGACGCCTTGCCTGGAGAATATAGTATCTTGGCTTTCTGGAAAAGAGTGATTGCTTCGGGTGTGGACGGCATATTCGCGCCCTCTGCCACGCAGATGCATCCGTTTGCGAGGAGTTTTGCTGCATCATTGCCGTCAAGCTCATTTTGTGTCGCGCAAGGCATTGCTATGTCGCATTTTACACCCCACGGACGCTGCCTTTCAAAATATTGTGCTGAAGGATATTTCTCCGCGTATTCCCTGATGCGTCCGCGATAGATGTTTTTCAGATCCATAACGTATTTCAGCTTGTCTTCATCTATTCCGTCCGGATCGTATATATAGCCGTTGGAATCAGACATTGTGACAACCTTGGCACCGAGCTGAAGAGCTTTCCTGGCCGCATACTGTGCCACATTTCCCGATCCTGAAATCGCCACTGTCTTTCCTTGGAAACTGTCTTCTCTGGTCGCAAGCATAGCTTCCGCAAAATAGCAGGTTCCGTATCCTGTCGCCTCAGGGCGAAGAGGACTTCCTCCCCAGTTGAGCCCTTTTCCTGTCAATGTACCGGTAAATTCGTTGCGAAGGCGTTTGTACTGTCCGAACATATAGCCGATTTCGCGTCCTCCGACTCCTATATCACCTGCAGGCACGTCGGTGTCCTGTCCGATATGCTTGCTCAGCTCGGTCATAAAGCTCTGGCAGAATCTCATCACTTCGTTGTCTGACTTTCCTTTTGGATTGAAATCGGAACCTCCTTTGCCGGCTCCCATAGGGAGAGTTGTCAGGCTGTTTTTGAATGTCTGTTCAAAGGCAAGGAATTTCATGATGCTGAGGTTTACGCTCGGATGGAAACGCAGTCCTCCTTTATATGGTCCGATTGCGCTGTTCATCTGTACTCTATAACCTCTGTTGACCTGGACTTCTCCTTCGTCGTTGAGCCATGGTACCCTGAAAATAATCACGCGTTCAGGCTCTGCAATACGTTCAAGCACTTTGAGGTCGATGAGATACGGATGCTCCACGATATACGGTGCAACGCTTTCAAGGACTTCTTTTACGGCCTGATGAAATTCATTCTCTCTAGGGTTTCTCGCGATGAGGTCTGCCATAAAGGCATCAGCATACTTTTGTGCATTCAGTTTCATAGTATGAAAATTAATTTGTTAAGTTATTGATTCTCGCATTTCCGGTAAGGGGATGGAAATACAGTACAAATATAGTCAAAGTCGAGAGAAGATACCAAATTTATTTGGGCTCTGCCGAGACCAAGACGTGTGTTTTTATATCTTCTGAAACCTGTAACCTTCAGAAAAAAGCATCAGTGAAGCACCGATACGGAACATTACCCTCAATGTCCTTGCAAGTATATGGAATGATTTCGTAGTCTGTGCCTCAATGTGCTCGTGCCTGATCTTGTTCATCGCGACCTGTGAGCAGGACAGCAGTATCTTTGCCAGGACTCCGGCTTCTGTCGAGTCAAGTTCATATCCGAGTATTTCCTTTACTATATGGTCGTCAATGTCGTCAAATCCTCTCGGACCGAGAAGGGAGGAGAATTTTGAATTGTGGTATCGTCCCCAGTCCGTGTCCCACCATTTGGCTACGGCTGCTCCGATGTAGCCTGCGCATCCTATCGTGAACTCTGGATATGAATTGATCTGCTTTACTGCTTCAACCATATATTCAGGTGCGAATTCTTTCCATTTGGCGTCTATGTCTTCGCTGGACAGGAGTGTTCCGTCCAGTTTGCCGAATGAAGTGCATAATTTGAGCATATCCTGCATAAGCCCTTCTTCGTAGCTGTCAAAATATTCTTTTTCTTCCATATTGTTTTTTATTTTAAAACTTGCATTTTACAATCACTCTCGCCTCGTAAGTAGAGGTGTCATTGGATTTTCATATCTCCGGGCCTTATCCATCCGAGGCGTTTCATGACAGTGTGTATTGCAAGGCTGATTGCCGCCGGGGCGATGAAATAAAGTCCAGCAATCTTTATTGTCAGTATGGCAGTGTCTGCCGTCGGACTCATTGTAGCGTACGCCGCGAGAGGCCCGACAAGCCCGGCTGTGCCCATACCAGCCCCCAGCGCATTGTTTGTCATCTCAAGCCACATTGTTGATACGGGTCCAAGAATCGCTGCGGTCAGCGTCGGAGCAAGCCAGATCAGAGGCTTGCGGGCTATGTTGCCTATCTGCAGCATCGATGTCCCGAGCCCCTGCGATATCAGGCCTCCGGGACCGTTGTCGGAATAGCTTATGACCGCGAACCCGATCATCTGGGCGCAGCATCCGGCAGTGGCCGCGCCTGCGGCAAGTCCGTCAATGTTGAGCATGACGCAGATTGCCGCAGAGCTGATGGGGAGGGTAAGTGCGCACCCCACGAGCACGGCTATGGCGATGCCCATAAAAAACGGACTCAATGTCGTGGCGTTGTTGATCAGGGCACCGAGCTGTAGCATCATCGCATTGATGGGAGAGCAGCAGTATTTTGCGAAAAGTCCTCCTGCGACAATCGTCACCAGCGGTGTTATTATAATGTCCACCGGTGTTTTCTTTGATACAAGTGATCCGAGCTCGGCCCCTATTATGACCGCGAGGTATGAGCCTACCGGTCCTCCGAACTGGTAGCCGAGCGCCCCTGTGATTGCTGACGATATGTTTACAAGCATAGGGCATCCCATTCCTATGGCGATGGCGAGACCGATGCAGGCACCTACAAGGGGAGAGCTTGCCGACAAGGCTTCGGATATGAATCCGAGGAAGGACAGGAATTCCAGCTTTGCCAGCTGTCCTATTATGAGCCCCAATATCAGCGAGCAGAACAGTCCAAGGGCCATTGAGCTCAGGGCGTCCACAATGTATTTTCTGAACAGTCTTTTTAGAATATCTTTCATAATCCGGTTTTATGAGGGCTGCAAATTTAATCTGATTTTTCAGAATATATTCTAAATTTATATCTTTGGCTGAATTTGTGATAATAGAAGTTGCTATATTTGAGCCGTTGGCTCATATAAACGTCTTGGTCTCGGCATAGTCAAAATAAATTTTGCCTCTGCTCTCGACTTTAGCTATATTTGTACTAAAAGGAAAAGATACAAACAATCATTATATAATATGAAATCTAACGGAGAATACGACTGGAAGTTCAGTACGGTCGGTGGAATGACAAGAGTAAGCATCCACAGCGGTGAAGACCTTGCGCATCTTGATGAGCTTGACAAGAAATTATGGACAGTCCTCAGCTGTCCGACCCAGGGGCTTGAGTTTGACCAGAGAACTTTGGACATACTTGATGCAAATAAAGACGGGAAGATTCACGTGGATGAAGTGATCGCCGCTTCAAAATGGCTTACTTCAGTAATCAGTGATCTCAGTCTGCTTACAAAAAGGGATTCGTCCATTCCGTTGAGCGCGTTCAACCTCGAAAATGAAGAAGGACGGAGTCTCTATGAGTCTGCTCAGCATATACTTGCAGGTCTCGGTCTTGAAAAGGACTCGATTTCATTGGGAGATGTCTCTGACAGTCTTGCCATTTTTGCCAAGACACGTTTCAATGGGGATGGTGTCATAACAGTAAACTCGGCGGAGGATGATACTCTCAAAAAGGTTATAGAAGAAATCATAGCGTCGTCAGGTTCTGTGGTTGACAGGAGCGGAGACAAAGGCGTGAATGCCGAGATCATAGAGAAATTCTTTGCTGACCTTTCGGATTTTACTGCCTGGAAAGAGGCTGGGGATGCCGATAAGGCTGATGTCTTCCCGTACGGGGACAATACTGAAGCGGCTCTTGCCGCATACGAATCCATAAAGGCAAAAGTAGATGATTTCTTTGTAAGGTGCTCCCTTGCTTCATTCAGTTCCGCAGGCAACCTTGACGTTACAGCGGAAAAGATAGGTGCCATAAGCGACAAGAACCTTGCAGCCAGCATTGACGAGATTGCCCAATATCCTTTGGCAAAAGTGAATGCAAAAGCTGAACTTCCTCTTGACGGGGGGATAAATCCGGCTTGGCAGGGTACATTCTCAACTTTGAAGAAGCTTGTTTTTGATGTGGAGTTCCCTGAGGCTACTTCGATTACGAAATCCCAGTGGGAGAGTATCCAGGGACGTTTTGCCGCTTATAAGGCCTGGAAAGACGCCAAAAAGGGAATATCTGCGGAAGCTTTGGGATACGGCAGGGCAAAAGAAATCCTTGTGTCTTCCGCCAAAGACTCCCTGCTTGAACTTGTCGCTCAGGACAAGTCGCTTGAAAAGCAGTTCGGTACGATAGAGTCAGTTGACAAACTTCTGCACCTGTACCGTGATTTCTATACTTTCGTCAGGAATTATGTCACTTTTTCTGACTTCTACAGCCATAACGGCAGAAAGGCGATTTTCCAGGCCGGAACACTTTTCATTGACCAGCGCAGCTGCGACCTTTGTATCAAGGTGAACGATATGACAGCCCATAATAATTTTTCAGGGCTTAGCGGTATGTTCATCATATATTGTGACTGCATATACAAGTCTACAGGTGAGAAAATGACCATTGCGGCTGTTCTGACGGACGGAGACATAGATAATATAAAGGTCGGAAAGCATGCCGTGTTCTATGACAGGGACGGAAAGGACTTTGACGCGACCGTCACTAAAATAATCGACAATCCTATAAGTGTACGTCAGGCATTCTGGTCTCCGTACAGAAAAGTAGGCAATTTCCTTGAGGAGCAGGTAACCAAGTTCGCCTCGACTCAGGACTCAAAGGTTACAGCGGATGCGACCAAGAAGCTGGCTGAAGGCGGAAGCAAACTTGGTGATGCCGCAGCTGCCGATGCAGCGAAGAAGTCTTCGTTCGATATGACCAAGTTCTTCGGACTTTTCGCTGTGATAGGTATGGCGTTGGGTTCCATATTTTCATTCCTTCTTTCCCTTTTCACCGGATTTTTCAGCCTTGCATGGTGGCAGATGCCTCTTGTGGTGCTCGCGGTGATGCTTATAATCTCCGGTCCTTCAATGATCATGGCATATATGAAGCTCCGTAAGCGTGATCTTGCGCCTCTGCTCAATGCCAACGGATGGGCAGTCAATGCCAAGGCCATAGTGAATGTACGTTTCGGACAGACTCTTACAAGTATGGCCAGGACTCCGTACGTGAAGGATGTGGACCCTTACGGAATGGAAGGTCTGCCTGTGTGGAAACGGACTGTTATCGGAATAGTTATCGGGCTTTGCCTGCTTGTGGGGGTATATTTCATTATACCTGTCGACAAGCGTCCTTTCTGGAAGAAGGCTGAGACTCCGGACATTGTCATAGAGGAAGTACAGGAGGTTCCCGCTGATACGGAACAGTTATAGTCCTTTACATAAAAAACACGGCGGCGCTATTGCGGCGTCCGCTTATGATAGATATGGTAAAGATTTATTGTGTCAATACAAAGACGAGCAGGAACTTTCCTGAAGGTACGACATTGCTGGATATGCTTCCGGAATTCGGATTCGGAGACGGGTCTCCTATTCTGGCCGCTATGGTCAACAATGTCTGCCAGGGTCTGAAATACAGGGCTTTCAACAGCCGTCAGGTGGAATTCATTGACTACAGGACATACGAGGGGCGTGGCGTATACTGCCGCTCCCTGTGTTTCCTGCTGTGCAAGGCTGTCAGGGATGTATTCCCGCAGTGCAAGGTTGTGCTGCGGAGACCGATTTCCAAAGGGTATTTCTGTGCCATCGATAAAGGGGACTCCTCTCCTTTGACGGAAGATGACCTGAGACTTATAAAAGACAGGATGAAGTCCCTTGTTGAGGAGGACCTTCCTTTCCGCAGGTATGAGGTGCGCCTGGAGGAAGCCATAGAGCTGTTCCGCTCTATGGGCTATGACGACAAGGTGAAGCTTCTGGAAACGTCGGGCGAGGTATATGTCAATTATTATACTTTGGATGATACTCCTGACTATTATTATGATGCATTGCTGGTCAGTACCGGATATCTGAAGGTATGGGATCTTTTTATGTACCGTGGCGGCCTGCTTCTCCGTGTGCCTAACAGGCACAATCCTGGTGAACTCGCTCCGTTTATGGAACAGTCGAAGACATTTGATGTGTTTGCTGAAAACCTGAAATGGAACAAGATAATGGGATTGGACAATGTCGGGGATGTGAATCTTGCGTGCGGTCGTGGGGAGGCTGGTGACCTTATCAAGATTGCTGAGGCCCTGCAGGAGAAAAAGATTGTACAGATTGCCGAGGAGGTGGAGAGAAGAGTCAATTCCGAGAATCCTGTGCGCATTGTCCTGATAACCGGGCCGAGCAGCAGCGGCAAGTCCACATTCTGCAAACGTCTCAGCATTCAGTTGAAAGCGTGTGGACTGCATCCTATATCATTTTCAACGGATGATTATTTTGTCAATCGTCTTGATACTCCTCTTCTTCCTGACGGATCGTTTGATTTTGACAATTTTGAAACGGTGGATCACGATTATCTTCAGTCGGATGTACTCAAACTGCTCGCAGGAGAGACCGTGGAGGTTCCTGAATATAACTTTGTTACAGGACTGAGGGAATTCAACGGCAAGAAGCTCAAGCTGGAAGACGGTATGGTTCTGCTGATAGAAGGAATACACGCGCTTAATCCGCGCCTGACCGATATGGTACCTGACTCTGCAAAATACAGGATTTTCATAAATACGATCACAAGCATTTCGCTGGATGACCATAACTGTATCCCTACAAGCGACAACCGTCTGCTCCGCCGTATTCTTAGGGATTCCAACAAAGGGGCTTATACGGCAAGGGAATCCATAGCTAACTGGCCCAATGTCAGGCGTGCGGAAGTGGAGTGGATATATCCTTTCCAGGAAAATGCTGACGTGCTCTTCAATTCATCGTATATCGTTGAATTTGCCGTCATCCGCCCATACGCGGAGCGTGTCCTTATGACTGTTCCAAAGAGCTGCCCGGAATACAGTGACGTGCACCGTCTCATGAAGTTTCTCCGGTATTTTTCTCCTGTGTCCGACAAAGATGTCCCTGCGACTTCGCTGATCCGCAGCTTTATTGGAGGAAGCAGCTTCTGATGATTGCAGGATGATGC
>VSOK01000006.1:20026-78908 GCA_009774765.1 Bacteroidales bacterium | reverse complement strand
CCGCCAACGTTGCACTGGCCGCCAAGAGCGTGGACACCAAGGAAATGACCCGCGAAACGGTCGCAGAACCACCAGCGGGCCTCTGGCTGAAGCAGCCAGTGCTTCCATTTGCGGCCGCCGGAGAACGTCCAGCCGTTGTAGTTGCCGGAAAGGTCCAGAGTCCAGCGGGGAGCAAGACCGACCTCGACGCCAAGGTTCACGGTGGCCGCCGCGTCATAAAGGACGTTAGTCTTCAGACCAACGTCCTGGGCAGATATTGTTCCGCCTAAAAGAACTGCCACAAGGAATGTGACAAAAGTCTTAAACTTCATTATTCTATATATTGATATTCTATTGCTGCAAAGCGATATAAAAGTGAGGTAACAAAATTATTTACCACAGAAGCCCAAGAACTTTTGTTATAGACAGATTAAGTTACGGTTAAAATTTATCTCCCGACAAAAAATAAAATCAGCTTTTATATTCTAAAATCCCATCAGTCTTACATACAAAACCCACTCACATTCAGACTAAATCATCCTGTTTTTCTGTCCTGAAGACCAACGGGAACGCAACAAATATACGTATTAATTCCGCGAAAAAACAATATATTTTCACATCTTTTACCCCCCATAAAATACTGTAAATCAGAGATTTACACAAACGGATTTTTTCAATGTTTTTTCTCGGTCCGACGCATATAGCAGGCTTTTTGCTATATTTGAGCTACGCCCATATATACGCCTTGGTCTCGGCATAGTCAAAATAAATTTTGCCTCTGCTCTCGGCTTTGGCTATATTTGTGCTAAAGCACATATATTACGTTGAGATAAAACAGAAATGGAAACGGTAAATGTTTTTTGCATAAACGACGGAAAGAGCTATGACATCCCTGCGGGAACACGGCTTAAAGATTTCGCCAAAAAGGCATATCCTTCAAGCACAAAGGATTCCGGGAATCCTATATTGGCCGCTCTTGTCGACCACAAGCTGAAGGAGCTCGAATTCAAAATAATAAATCCCGTAGAAGTGGAATTCATCGGCTACAGCCACCCGGACGGACGACGTACATGGATCCGTTCGCTATGCTTCGTATTGCAGAAAGCAGTAAGGGAGCTGTATCCTGACGAAACACTCATCATAGACTACGCACTTCCGAGCGGTCTCTATTGCGAAATAAGGCTTAAAGAGAAATACGAAGACGGCAGAAACATCGTACACAAGATCGAGGATTCCGAAATCAAGATATTGAAGGAAAGGATACGCGAAATGGTACGCCAGGACATACCTTTCACCAAAAGGAAACTCACAAGTGAACAGGCCGTCAAAATCTTTGAGGACAACGGACAGCCGGACAAGGCACGTCTTCTTCGCTCGCTTGGAAGATACACTTCAAGCGTATATTTCCTTGATGACACGGCAGATACATTCTATGGTCCGCTTGTGCCATCCACAGGCTATCTGAAAAATTTCGCCATATCCGGATTCAAGGAAGGATTCTGCCTGCAATATCCGATGGAGGGTGACAACCACAAGCTGGCCCCGATGAAACGGCAGGCAAAAATCGCCGCGACTCTGAAAAGCCATTCCGACTGGTGCGCCATAATCGGAGTAAGAGGCATCGGCACACTCAACGAGGCAATAAGGACAGGAAATGCCATAAACATAATAAACCTGGCTGAGGCCCGCCACGAAAGACGGTATGCGGAAATCGCGGATATGATATACAACAAACGCGACAAGGTGAAAATCGTATTCATAGCCGGACCGTCAAGCAGCGGAAAGACATCAACTTCCCTCCGTCTTGCCAACCAGTGCAAAGTATTGGGACTCAACCCGAAAGTAATTGAACTTGACAATTATTTCGTAAACCGTGAGGACACTCCCAAAGATGAAAACGGAGAATATGACTTCGAGGCTCTTGAAGCTATGGATCTGCAGCTTCTCAACAGACAGCTGAACGATTTGCTCGAGGGAAAGACTATAGAAATCCCCAAGTTCAATTTCAAGATGGGACAACGTGAAAGTTCCGGCAAGACAATGAAACTGGAGGAAAAGGATATACTTATTATGGAAGGAATCCACGCGCTCAACCCTGATATGACTTCAGCTGTGGACAACTCGCGTATTTTCAGGGTATATGCTTCCGCACTCACGTCTCTTTCCATCGATGAGAACAACAACATATCAACTTCCGACAACAGGCTGCTGCGCAGGATGGTACGTGACAACCGCACAAGGGGCATATCGCCTGAAGATACAATCCTCAGATGGCATAGCGTAAGGCGCGGAGAAAATCACAATATATTCCCGTTCCAGGAAAATGCGGACACAGAATTCAACTCTGCCCTGATATTCGAGCTGCCTATGCTCAAATATTACGCTGAGCCGCTTCTAAGACGTATCGCACCGAATTCACCGGCATATACGGAAGCTGTGAGAATGCTGAAATTCCTCGACTATATCATCGCGCTTTCTCCTGACGAGATCGCCGCCATTCCTCCGACCTCCATTATGAGGGAATTCATAGGAGGGCAGACCCTATAGACCCAAGCGGCGACACTCTCCCTTTGCAAATCAATGAGTTTCAAATACTTGCAAAACAGCATACCGTTTAAACGGCATACTGTTTTACATATTCTTGGTAATCAATACATTACAAGGCAAGGGTATTACGATACACTGTATACAACATAAAACAGACCGGCTAAAAATAATTTTTAGCCGGTCTGTTTTATCATACAAGTCAGGACAGCGTTATTCGTTTGACATCGAATAAGGTCTTGCCGACTTGTCAGTACCTCTGTCCAATGCAGGCTCAGATGACATCTTGAACACGATGTCGGCTCCGTCCGCAAGGTCAGAGTGGGAAATATAGTTCTTGTCCCAGCTGCGGCATCCGAGTCTCATAGACTTGATATAGAAATTATCCGCAGAATTGTTCTTGGCTGAAATCTTTATATCCCTGCCGTTAGGAAGATGTACGGTCATCTTCTTGAAAAGAGGAGTTCCGAGAGCATATTCATTTGAACCAGGGCATACAGGATAGAATCCCATAGCCGAGAACACATACCATGCTGAAGTCTGTCCGTTGTCCTCATCACCGCAGTATCCGTCAGGTGCTGAATTGTAGAACTTGTCCATGACCTCACGTACACGAGCCTGTGTCTTCCATGGCTGTCCGCTCCAGTCATACAGATAGAGCATGTGCTGGATAGGCTGGTTGCCGTGAGCGTAGTTGCCCATATTCATAATCTGCATCTCCCTGATCTCGTGGATTGTACCGCCGTAATAGCTGTCATCGAAAATAGGAGGTATGGAGAACACCTCGTCCATATTCGCATTGAAAGCGTCATCTCCGCCCATAAGCGCGATAAGTCCGGCAGGATCGTGGAATACCGACCAGGTATAATGGAGGCTGTTGCCCTCGGTGAAGTCTCCTCCCCATTTGAGAGGGCTGAAAGGAAGGGCCCAGCTGCCGTCCGCATTGCGTCCGCACATAAGGGAGAACTCCTTGTTGTACAGGTTGCGGTAGTTCATCGCACGCTCCTTGTACACAGCAATCTCCTCCTCAGGCTTTCCGAGAGCCTTTCCAAGAGTATAGATGCACCAGTCGTTGTACGCATATTCAAGAGTACGTGCCGCGCTCTCATTGATTCCCACATTCGAAGGAACATATCCCAAAGCGTTGTAATGCTCCCATCCGCGACGGCCTGTAGACGAAACTGTCGGATGGACACTGTTGGCACCGTGTACCACAGCCTCCCAAAGAGTCTCGATGTCATCCACACATACGCCTTTCATCCATGCGTCCGCGACAACGGATGCCGAGTTGTTGCCGACCATACATCCGCGGTGTCCAGGACTTGCCCACTCAGGAAGGAATCCGCTCTCAAGATAAGCGTTCACGAGACCTTCCTGCATCTTGATGTTCATATCAGGATATACAAGGTTCAGAAGAGGGAACAGACAGCGGAACGTATCCCAGAATCCGGTGTCCGTAAACATATAGCCAGGAAGCACCTTGCCGTTGTACGGACTGTAGTGCACAGTCTCGCCGGCCGCATTTACCTCAGAAAGGTTACGAGGGAAGAGCACGCTCCTGTAGAGGCAGGAATAGAATGTGCGCAGGTTGTCAAGATTGTCATCCTGGATTTCAAACCTTCCGAGCACATCGTTCCAGCTGTCGCGTCCTTCAGCCACAAGACGGTCGAAGTCACCGTCTCCAAGCTCACGGAGGTTAAGCTCCGCCTGCTCGAGGCTGATGAATGAAGAAGCCACTTTCAGCTGCACCTGCTGTCCTTTCTTTGTACGGAAACCTACGAGAGCACCTGCGTGGCCGGCTTCAGCCACCTGAGAACCGCTGATCTGTCCGTCAGATACAGTGCTGACATATTCAAACGGAGTATCAGACAATACAACGAACCAGTTGCGGAAATTCTCAGGAACTCCGCCGCTGTTCTTTGTAGTATATCCGACAATCATATTGCGCTCAGGAATAACTTCCACATAGGATCCCCTGTCGAATGCGTCAACAACAAGGTAGGACATCTCCTTTTCAGGATATGTGAGACGGAATGCCGCAGCACGCTCTGTCGGGGTAAGCTCGGCAAGCACATCGTGGTCAGCAAGATATACGCTGTAGTAATAAGGTTTTGCGACCTCAGCCTTGTGTGAGAACCAGCTTGCCCTCTCATTCTGAGAGAAAACGGCACCTGTGGTAACAGGCATGATTGCAAACTGGCCATAGTCATTGATCCAAGGGGAAGGCTGGTGAGTCTGTTTTAGTCCGTTGATCTTGTCAGCGGTATAGACGTATGTCCACCCGTCTCCCATGGCACCGGTCTGAGGTGTCCAGAAATTCATACCCCACGGACGTGCCGTAGCAGGATATGTATTTCCTGTGGAAAGGGAGTGCTTTGACATTGTGCCCACAAGGGTACTCACATAGTCCACAGGCTCAAGCACCGTTGCGGAAGGCTTCTGCCGGCAGAAGCCGGCAAGCACCGCAAGGCCTAAAATAAATGATAATGTCTTTTTCATATTGATTTGGATTCTAATATTTGCTCTCAAGCATCTTGATATAGTATCCTCCGACAACGGAACGGGCCTTGAAACCTCTCCAGTTAGGGCGGTCAGTCCAGATCCAGTCAGACATAGGAACCCTGTCCACAGTCTCGTTCTCAAAACGGTGTATAGGCTCTATGAACTTCTCGAAAGTCTCCTGGTCGTCCGCGAGAGTGGCTGTCCACATAATCCAGTCAGTCTTGGTATATGCCATCCTGTTGTCAAGAGGAAGACCGTACTCATTCTGCTTTGTCAGATAATATGCGAGTTCCTTCTGTCGTACCGATTCAGGGAATATATTGAGAGACAGCAGTTTGTCCCATACAAGATTATATTTCTGGCTCCAGGTGCCCGGCTTGTCAAAAGTAAGCCTGTAATGGTCACCGTCATCAGCCATCCTTACCCACTCGGCAGCCATTTCGCGGGCGATACCGGTATATTTGTCAGCGACATCTTTCTTACCGATCATGTCAGCCATACGTCCGTATGACGCTATTGCAACGATTGCCTTAACGGAAAGGTTCACATTGTGGGCGAAATGTCCGGCGAAATCATCCGTACAAAGCTGGTTGGCAGGATCAAGACCGTGCTCTACAAGATAGTCCGTCCATACGGTAAGCACATCCCAATGCTTTTTCACATAATCAAGGTCATTGTCAAGCGAGACAGCCGCAGCAGTAAGGGTAATCATATTGCCGGCCTCCTCTACAGGCATATCACCGCCGTATGTCTGACCGTTCGCAAGAGGATATGTTCCGACATCGTGAGCAGGGAAAGGCTTGGTCCAGCGTCCGCTCTCGCTGTAGTCATAGATCTGGTTCATCAGACCTTTTGCAAGCTCGGTATTGTAATACAGGAACATCGGAGCTGACGGATAAGTCACGTCGACAGTTCCTATGGAACCATTGCTGTTGTTCTCTTTTGACAGCCACAGAATCTCTCCTGAAGGGGATTCCACGAGTTTGTGGGCAGCTATGGCCTGCCTGTATGCAAGAGCGCAGAGATCCGCATATTTCTTTCCTCCAGCTTTCTCAGCATCTTTCATCAGCTTATAGTCGAAAGCGTAGCATCTGTCAATCAGAGACCTGTACTCCTTGTCAGCCTTATGGAGCTGCTCTATGATGGAGCTTTTGCCGTCCCTGTTCCAATAAGGGCGGAGGTTTTCACCGAAATACTGTATTGAATAGATGTCGTCATAACCGACCATCACATAGCCGGAAGCCTTTGACACCGTACCAAGATCACGCACCATAGCCATCTTGGCAGAACCGTTGGTTCCTTCCAGACCGAGTTCAGAAGAGAATCTTCCATCCACAAAAGCACGTTTGAGCATATCTGTGTTGCCGATTGCGACTTCAGTATCAGCCTCAGAGGCAGCAAGATAAAAATATCCCCAGTCAATACGGAGATCATCTCCACTCTTTGCGAGAATATTCTGGGCCTTGCTTCCGGATTTGAGCATGACAAGCCCACCGTCTCTTACGACCTCGGACATACACTCCTGATAAGGTTCGTTCAACGCCCATCTCGGAGAAGCCTCGAAATAGACTTCCACATCGTGTTCAGCACCGTCGTTTGAAGTCACATTGTAGGTAACATAGTTTACCGGACGGCTCACCAGATCAAGATCCTCAAGAAACAGAGGAGCGGAGAAAGTCAGAGCAAGGTCGATACCTCCGCAAGTGAAGCCATAATGTGTCTGGGTAGCCTGTACATCAACAAAATTCTGCACGGCGGTATCCTCCATTGAAGTATGCAGTTCTTTCTGCACAAGAAGTCCGAAGTCGAGAAGACCGTTGCCTACAGGATTCCAGCAGGATGCGGCAATGATGTTCTTTCCTGCCTTGAGAGTCTTGACGGCAGATTCCGGAAGCTGTACCATAGCATTCTTGTTGCAGGTCGCTCCGGTGTTGAATACCTCCACACCATTTATATAGAATATGGCATCATCGTCATTGCTGTACTCAAGGAAAACCTTTCTTCCTTCAAGCGTCTGGTCAATGTCAACGATCCTGCGGACAAATATCCTTTCGGAACTCCAGTCTGTCACAGCTGTAGGCTCATTGATCGTGGTTCCGAACGCACCCGGAGCCGACTTCCAGGATCTGTCATTGTAATCCATTGCCGTCCAGTTGCCCGAAGGCCTGCTTTCAGTATATTTTCCTGTCCAGGCACCCTGGCTTGATGTAGGCACGACCGGATTGAGTTCAACTTCTTCCGTACCCATAAAACGATACACTTTGCCGTCAACCTTAACTGCACCGACAAAAGGAAAATCCTTTCCTGTCCAATGCTTTACAGGAGCATCGTAAAGATTGTCCGTCATCGACCACGCACTTGTGTAAGGGTCTATTGTCACCAGCGGATATGCCGGTGCACGAAGGTCGTTTTCCACCACCTTGTGTCCTGAGCCACAGCAGGATGCCATAAGGCAGGCAAGCGGCATGAGGGATAAGATAAATCTGTTCTTCATTATTATTGTATTGATGTTTTTTACCATTTGAATTCCACTTTGACTCCGTCAGGATTGTTCTCGAAAGACAGCAGATATGTCATACTGTCCGCATCCCATGCCGAGCCGTCAACGACTTCCGCTCCGTCCACAGTCACACTGACAGGGGCAGCCGGAAGCAGTACGCGTGATATGTTCGTAGTATTTATAGGGCTCTTCGCAATATATGAATAGCTGTGTCCCTCCACCTTCTCATCATATTCACGGCTCGCTGAGGCAAGCACCTGAGGCTTTCCTTTCTTCACCTTGTCCACATTGAGGAAATATCCCTGCTCTCCAGGCATCACGTCCTTGCTTTTGTAGACAGGAA
The DNA here is from genome assembly GCA_009774765.1 of Bacteroidales bacterium. Lineage (GTDB taxonomy): Bacteria > Bacteroidota > Bacteroidia > Bacteroidales > UBA932 > Cryptobacteroides. The sequence goes on along the minus strand of VSOK01000006.1, from coordinate 71,040 downwards.
GCCTGTGGTCGAACAAGTCTATAAGAGTACCCTCGACCCTGTAAGGCTCGCTGCTTACGCTCTCGCTGAGCACCGCCACAAGTTCATACACTCCCCTGTCAAGAGTAAAGTTGTTTTTGAACACAAGACCCTTTCCGGTCTTTTTCTCATAAAGAGAGGATACCACGGCAACAAAGTTGTCCGCTCCCCCGTCCGAAAGGATATATTCCTTAGGGTCATTTCTCAGGATATAGACGATACCCTTGCCATAGCGGTATTCTCCTGAAGGGGAACCGGATGCGATTCCCATAAGCCCCATAAGATGGTCTGAAGGGGATGAGAAATTGTTGTCACCGGTATTCCACCACTCCTGAACACTCTGGAACGGATCATCGTCACGCCCGCTGAACACCAGAACTCCGCCCTTTTTCACCCACGAGGCAAGATATTTATGAGCCTCCGGATCAAGCGGTTTCATATTGGAATATGACATCATAAGGATTTCCGTATCAGCCAGAGTCCCTTTGAAGCCGAGGTTCTCAATATGTGCAGTCTTCACAGGAACTCCTTTCTTTATAAAAGGAAGGGCCTGTCCGTAGAAGTTTGAAAGCTGGGGATCGTCATAACCCTCGTGCGTAGGAAATCTCTGGAACATAAGCGAGTTGGCCATCAGCACCGTAAGCCCCTCCGATCCTGAGAGCCTGTTCTTCGACTCCGGAATCTTGTTGAGCGAATTGACCATAACCTGCATCTGAGTGGAGTAATGTCTCGGGATATGAGTCCTCTCCTCGCTGTCCGCGCTGACACGGTACAGACCTTCATAGATTCTCTCAGGCCAAGGCATAATCTCATAGTCGGCAATATTCGGATAAAGCAGCTGTGCGGTGAACGTCGCCTGATAGTTGCGTTTGTAGTCAGCCCAGTCACGAGGCCAGTCCTCGATAGGGTCTGTCAGGAAAAACATCTTGCGTCCGGTAGGAGCGGTCATAGACTCCATAGATCCGTACTCCAGATACGCCGTCTCGAAAACCCTCTCGGCACGGACTCCGTTGTAATAGTTGGGCTCACGTGAAGTACCGGTCCATACCTGCGCTATATATCCGTCAACGCAAGGAAGCGAGGCAAGACTTGCCTCAGGGCTGACGATCTGCCACTGCGAATAGTTCACAAGGGAATGCGTAGGCACATAGCATTTGACATCCATACCTTTGCTGCGTCCATACTCCTTGGCGTATGTAAACACCTCGTTGAGAGCGTTATAGTACAGATGGTATTTGAGCTTGTTGGACAGATATGTATTTTCAGGGGATTCGTGCTGAGGTCTCCAGTCAAACCCGTAGTATTTTTTCCACTCACGCTTGAAAGCCTCGCTGTAGCCACCTCTTGCCCAGAACTCCGGCTCCTCCATAAAGATGGCTTCCACACCTGCATCTATGACACGTTTGACATGGTTCTCCTTGATGTATTTCAGATAATTGTCGGAAGGCACGATATAAGGGACAAGATGACCGTGCCAGATAGTATCGCCTTTGGCTGTCACCTGACCTTCGTCAAGATGCCACTGTCCGTCCCACTTGCCGGTAAAATATTCCTGATATTCTCCCCAGGCTATACCTGTCATAAAATGGGTCGTATATCCCCTGTCACGCCAGGACTTTACCCTGTCCTCAAACGAAATACGCCTGGACCTGTCAGAAGGATTTCCGCCTACGCCATAGACCATCACGGCATCCGCCCTGTTGTCAATGGTAGGCCTCCATTCTCTTGAAGACTGGAAAGTCGTCTTCACATTGTCCGTCTTTTGCCCTTTTGCTCCGCTGCAAGAGCACACAAGCGACAAAAGTAACGGAAGAAACATCGCTTTTCTCATAATCAGTTTGGTTTTGTGTTACAAATATAGTCAAGGGTTATGGCAGACATCAAGCGTGCTTGAATGTGTGCCGGAACGCAGACGTATATGTGTGATGTAAACCAGCACAAATATACGAACCTGCGTATGTTTACACAAATTAAAATGCCTGCGGTTAAGAATAAGATTAAGCAAGGGTTAATACAGAATGTTATTTCATATTTTTTAATTAACCCCGTAAAATGCGTTGTTGTTACTTAGGAATAAAACCATTACATTTGCCGTGATGTAATCCGAACTGTTATGAAAGTCACTCACACTCATTTAAAGCATACCCCCCTATATTTTATTGCACATTATATGCTGGGGGCTCCTGTCCTTCACAGCTTCAGGACAAGGGTTAAAATTTTCAGGCCTGGAATGCAGGATTGACGAAAGGACATCACTTGACGTCTTCGGAGGCCATCCGAAGACATTCCGCGATTATTTTGAGATGGATTTCCTCATATCCACCTACCCGAAGTCGGATTTCGGCTATATATGCAGGATAAAGGAAAGCGGATTCCCATACAGGATATGGAATCTGTCGTACGACGGACGCGGTGCAGGCCAGGTCTCAATCCGTATCAACGAAGAAGGACGCTTCAGCCTGATAAAGGCGGTATTCCCGCGAGAGGATATGCAGGACAGACACTGGACACCGGTCAAGATAACATTTGACCTCAAGCTGGATTCCATATACCTCGACATAGCAGGACACAGGCACAGTGCCGCAGCAGGGACTCTGCCGGACAAGTTCCGCCCTGAAGTATATTTCGGGAAAAGTGACTATATAATAGATGTACCAACGGTCGCATTGAGAGAACTGAAAATCAGCGACAGCCACAAAAACTACACTTTCCTTTTTGACGAAGTTGCCGGAAATACGGCACGCGACACAAAGAAAAGCCTTAAAGCAAAAGTGGAAAACCCCACCTGGATGACAGAAGAATCAATGCGCTGGCATCCTGTAACGACATTGGACTTCCCCACCAATGCGGGAGCAGTCTACAATCCCCACAGAAATGAATTCTATTATTTCAACAGCGGAAAGATATATATCATAAATATGCTCACGGAAACGGTGGAGGAAAAGACGTTCGCCTCTCCATGCCCTGTCGAGCTTATTCTGGCAAACTGCTTCATAGACAATGACGGCTCGCAGCTGTACGCATACGAGCTCCAATATGAAGACAGGGACTCCACAAGATGCACGGTAGCATCCCTCGACCTGAACAGTATGCAGTGGACGCGCAGAAGCAGATACCAGCTCAACACCCCGATGCACCACCATACTTCATTTGTAAGGGACGGACGCCATACGATATTCGGAGGCTTCGGAGAAATGAAATACAACGGCAGCTTCTACTCCCTCTCCCCTGATATGCAATGGGAAGAAATCTGGTCTGACAGACAGGAGAGTTCAACAGTATTTCCAAGATATTTCACATCATGCGGCATTGATGAGGCCGGCAAATACCTGTATATCTTCGGAGGAATGGGCAACGAGTCCGGAGAGCAGATCGTAGGAAGGCATTACTACTACGACCTGCACAGGATAGACATGGCTACCGGAGAGCAGACCAGGCTATGGGAAATGGACAGGGACGGAGACAACATCGTACCTGTCAGAAATATGGTCATCAAAGGCGACAGCCTTTATGTGCTGTGCTATCCGGAACATATCAGCTACTCAAGGCTGCATCTCTACAGGTTCTCCATAGCGGACGGCTCATACCAGATTCTTGATGACACGATACCGATCACATCAGACAAGATTCTGACAAACGCCAATCTGTGGTATGATGAAAATCTGGAAAAGCTGTATGCATCAACACAGGTATATGACGATGACATCAGGTCTGAACTGAAAATCTATTCGCTTTCCTTCCCTCCCGTATTCGGCACGGACAAACCACAAAAGAGCATATTATGGATAATAATAGCCTCGGTGGCCGTGCTGCTGCTTGGAGGAGGCTACGCAGCATACGCAATAGCCGCCAAGAAGAAAAGACAGCAGGAAGCACTTGAAGAGAGCAAAGGGAAAGAGCAGAAGACCGAAAAGAAGATTTTCCGCAATGAACTCAAGGCCAACTCCATCTATCTGTTCGGTGATTTCATGATATTCGACCGCAACGGCAAAGACGCCACCCTGACGTTTACTGCACAGCAGCGTCAGCTGTTCTGTCTTCTTCTGAAATACAGCGAAAAGAACGGCATCTCGTCCAAGCATCTGAGCAACATCCTCTGGCCGGACAAGGAGGAAGACAAGGTGAAGAACTCCAGGGGAGTGGCCATCAACCATCTGAGAAAACTCCTGAAGCAGATTGACGGAATCAATCTTATATTCACCGACGGACATTTCAAGTTTGAGTACGACAAGGCATTCCACTGCGATTACCTTGAGCTTATGAGAGTGCTTTCAGAAAAGCATCCGGACAAGGACGCGATTCTGGACATCGTTTCAAAAGGAAAGTTTATGGCATTTATGAACGATCCGGTGTTCGACACATTCAAGGAGAAGGTCGAAGAGACGCTCTCTCCTATCCTGATACAGGAAATCAAGGACAGGTATGAAGCAAAGGAATATCAGGCCGTCACAGAGATCGCTGAAATGATTTTCCATGTGGACCCTCTGGAGCAGAGTACCCTCGTCTACCTGATCAAGTCGCTCCGCAAACTCAAAAGGGACGACGAGGCACTTGTCCAATACGCCAAATTCGCCGCGGAATACCGCAGGGTCTACGACAGCGACTATGACGTCTCCTACGACAGCATCTGATTTCCAAGGCCTCCTGACAGGAATCAGGATTCCGAATAAATGAAATTTAGGGCCCCAAGCTCAGGATTCCCCGAAAGAACCACGGGACAATCCACAAGAAAGCCTGAATGATGACTGCTGCAAAAGTTCCCAATGTCCCACAAAAGGATGCATTTGGAACTTTGCCATTTTACATTATGATGATTATCAACAATATATAAATAACCCAGGTTCCCAATGTCACTTTTTAAAGGACATTGGGAACGCAAGACACGCCTGACGGTCTTTTGTGTCATTCCAATCGCCTGTTCACCTCGACTGCCAAACCGTCGTGTTCGTCTATTAATATCGGTCACCATCACATCCAATCCCATTCCAGCAACCAACCCCATTCCGGTCGTATGTTCATTCCGGAACGGGGACTGCATATCTTCATATAGCAGCGCAAAAGGAAAAGAGCTTGTTGAAAAGCCATGACCGACTTTGAAAATTGAATATTTGGAAACAAGGTCGAGATTGACCTCACCGAAAAACAAGAAAAAGGGGCTTTACTAATACTTTTTAGTCAGCCCCCTTGCCATCAGTCATATCTTTGCTTCCCAAAAATCAGCGGCGGTCCTTAAGACCAGGGAAGGTCAGCATAAGTGCCGGTACTCCGGATGCGGTATAAGAAGATACCGGAGCGGATGCATTGAGCCTTTTTTCAAGGAATTTGTTCGTAAGGCCCCTTGAGTCCCTGTTCTTCCATCCGGTCTCAATACTGCGCTCGATGAAATCCAGATACTGCTCCTGTCCGCAGTCCACAATCAGAATCGGGATATACTGTGCAAGAATCGAGTTGTATATTCCCATTTCATCCGTCAAGTTGCTCTGGTCCACACTTCCTTCAGGCTTGATAACCTTGTTGGCCGTACTCTTCTCCTTCACGACATAGTCCATAGCGGCACAGGCGTGGTCGAGATATTTCTGATCGCCGGTCTCAAGATAAAGCATAGCGGCCGAACCCATAGCTGTAGCCTGGTTGTAGACAAGCATAGTCCAAGCCGGACTGATGTTGCCGTCGTGCTTTGAATCGGCCACCGCTCCGGTCTGAGGGTTGAAAAGGTTTTCAGAAGCCCATTTGTACACCTTCTTGGCTTTTTCCAGATATTCAGGCTTGTTTGTACCCTTATACAGCTCCATAGCGGCAATGATGGTAGGATAGTTGATGCAGGCCATCTTACCTATGCGGCCGAATTTCCAGTCCCAGTACATACCGTCACCGTATTGCGGATTGTCATCACCTCCGAACGAGCCTTTTGAGTCAAGTTCATTCCAGCCTTTGCCGTCATTCTTCATACTCTCTGGCTTTCCTTCCCATACTCTTTTGAAGCCCTCCTCGGACACTTTGAGATATTCCTCGTCACCTGTAAGCAGATATGCCCTTGCGAGGGAACCTACCCACCACATCATATCGTCATACAGATCCCAGTGGCTGTAGTCATACCAATCAAAAGTAAAGGAGTCCCTTGCGCCCTCATAATGCTTCCTCATAAGGTCGAGATACTTCTGGTCACCTGTAAGCTTGTAGGCATTCATCGTCATATCAAACATCATCGCCTGAGTCCAGCCCACAGCCACCGCTCCTGACTGTCCTGTATCCCTGGCATAGAGGCCCCTTCCCTGCTCGAACAGTCCGGCATTGAAGGCATCGTATGCCGTCAGCGCGTCCTGATAGGAAAAACCGTAAGAATTACCGGCATTACCGCCGCCGTTTTTGTCGCATCCGGAGCATATCGAAGCCACGGCAAGCAACATGATAAATATAATCTTTTTCATAATCATCCTTTTAAAAAGGGCAAATAAACACGGGATCAAAGACCTCTTGTTTATTCACCCTGAATGTAACAGAAAAACCTATGTTTTCCTATATTAAAGTTCTACTGCAAACTACGGGATCAGCACTTCCAGAGGCTCAGTATAGTTGTAGCGTCTCACATTGGCCGTCTGATAGTTGATACGGGCTGCGACACGTACATACATCTTGCGTCCTGAAGGAATCACACCGTTGGTCCTGAGCTCGATCTCCTTGCCGAGCTTGGACTCGAACGCAGAGCCGCTGTACTCGACATAGCTTGACCACTCAGAATCGTGTGAACGGTATCCTATGCTTGAGTTGTATCCCACATACAGCTGTATGTCAGTAACATTCGCATATTCATCCTTCCAGTCACCTGTCTGGCTGATGGCGTCTTTGAGGTCATTCTTCGAAATAGCGCGCGAAACACGTACTTTTGCGACAATCTTTCCGTCAGAAACCTGAGGATAGTCAACGAATTCCACATTGAGGAAAGGCTGAACCATAAACTCAACTTCGCAAGGCTTGCCTTTGATGATCTCGATATTCTGGGAATTGTCAGCGACAGGCACTCCCTGAGCGTCATCCATTACAAGAGGAACGAAAGGACCGTCCACAGTCACATTGTATCTTCCAGGGAAGAGTTTTGTGTTCTGGAAAGTTCCGTCAGGCATACAGTTGAAATCCTGAGGAGTGACTTCGTTTCCTGCTGCTTCCCACTCGAGGTCCAGAAGACGTACACGGATGCCTTCGCTTCCCTGGTCCGTCAGTACAGGATTTCCGTCCATATCGACAACACGGCCTCTGATCGTCTCATCCGGAGCCTCATAGTTGTCTATCTTAAACAGTGAGCACGATGCCACGGACATCAGCCCCGCAGCGGCAAGTGCATAGAATGCTATTCTTTTGATGTTATTCATACTATTGTCCTCCATTAATATCTGTTAGGCTGCTGGTCAATCACCGGACTCTTTGTCACTTCATCGCCAGGGATTCCGAAATAGTAGTCCACAATATTGTAGCTGAACTTCTTCCTGTTGATATTGTCGAAGTGGGTGTCAAAGAACCATTTGCCGGCATCTGCCGAATAGAACGGATATATTCCGCGGAAACGGTACTCGGTATCATTGCTGAAATCAGCCTTGCTGCGGCCGTCACACCAGAAGCCGTCCCTGTTCTCGTAGTTCTGTACCCTCCAGCGTCTGAGATCCCATTTTGTCTTGTGCTCGAAAGCCAGCTCCTTGCGGCGTTCCTTGCGGACGATATCGCGGGACTCGTCAGTACCGGAAAGTTTGGTGTCAATAACCTTTGCACCGGCCCTGTCCTGAAGGCTCTTGATAGCATCCGTAGCCACCTGAAGCATATCATCTCCATCTACAGGAGACACTGCGCCTGCAATCGAAAGCTCGACAGCAGCCTCTGCGGCTGCCAGAAGAACGTCGGCATAACGCATAAGGATAAACGGCTGGTCGGACATACCCTCACCGATAGTCTCGACAGTAGCGTCCGGATCAAGATATTTGCGAAGGTGGAGTCCGGTAAGGGTCGCCTCCTGATAGTTGAAGAAAGGACCATTGGCTCCGGCTGCATTCATCTTTCTTCCGTCCGGAAGTTCAACAACTTCCGGCTGGGCAGGGTTACCTGTCAGATACAGAGTCTTCGGACTCTTAGTATAAATGTCAAGACCGTTGTAGGAATTGTCACCGCTATTGTATGAGTAGGAGCTGAAGAAAGGAGAAATGCCGTTTGACGCACTTCCAGTGTATATTCCCATATACACTTCTAGATCAGTGTTTCTGAAACGGTCGCCAGGGAAAATCACATACGCACGGAGACGCGGTTCTGCATCAGCGAAGAAATCGTATGTATTGTCAAACATAAGATATTTGCCTTCTCCGCAGCTGTTCCCGTCAGTAACACGGAGTTTTCCGTCAGCATACCTTCTGCTCAATCCGTTATCAAATGTCTCAGGCCAGTCATAAAGCTCGATGAAATCAAGCGTAGGACAGGTTCCTCCGGAAAGAGGATGATGCCAGAGATAAGGAGAGCTGTATGCGTCGAGACCGTGTGTCAGAGTAGGATATTCATACTCCCTTGCAAGCATGTTCTCAGAACATCCGAGATCCGAGAAAAGATCTACCATATTCTGGTATTTTGCCTGAGGGTCGGAAGAAGCCGCCTGGCGCAAAGAGAAAAGGCCGCTGTTCATAACTTCGCGAGCAGCCTTGTATGCCTCCGCGAAATATTTTTTTGAAAGTTCTTTCGACTTGTCCGGGTCAAATCCCATTACACGCACACCTGTCTTGCTTCCGAATCCGGTAAGGTTTCCCTGTACAGTCTCGTTGTACTTTGCGACAGAACCGGCATAAAGCATAGCCTCAGCCTTGAATGCGAGAGCCACATATTTATTGGCTGTACCGTCTATCGTAGAAAGAGAAGGAAGCAGCCCGACTGCAGTATCAAAGTCTGCAAGAATCTGATTCCAGGTCTCTTCCTCTGTAGAACGCCTGATCTCAAAGTCAGCGGCATTGCCGTTGTACTGGGCTTCCTTCAATGTAAGAGGAATTCCTCCGAAACGGCGTGCCATCTGATAGAACGAATATGCCCTTACGAAATAAGCCTGTCCGATGAAGTTGTTGACTTCCACTTCAGCAAAGTTCGAAGCATATTCAGGCATTGTCTCGATAAGGTGGTTGGCCTCACGTATAAGAGTGAACGCCATTCCCCACCATGCAGTACTCTCTCCGGTAAAAGCACGGCTGATACCGTCACGGTTGATGGCCTCACCTGTACCCTCAATGCCGAGGGCTCCGAGCCAGGATGAACGGTTGAATCCCCATTCTCCCATATATTTGAAATCTTCCCATGGCATCTGGGCATACAGTCTGGCCAGATATACCTTGACACCGGCATTTGTGGAAAGCAGGTCGTCATCGGTCCATATATTCTTAGGTGTCCTGTCCATATCCACGCAGGAAACGGCAGACATCAGAACTATGAGTGAATACAATATTCTTTTTTTCATATTCATTTCGTTTGGTTTTAGAATGTAAGATTCAGACCCAGCGTATATGTCTTGTTAAGAGGATAAAGACGTCCGAGATCATCGCCTGGATGCTCAGGATCGACGAATTTAAGCCCTGTAATAGTCAACGGGTTGTATGCGTTGAAATATACTCTGAGAGAAAAATCCCTGAACTCAGGAGATTTGAACTTAGGCAGCGTGTATCCGATCTCCACGCTCTTGAGCCTGAGGAAAGCGGAGCTTACCCTGTTGAATTCCGAGTTTCCGTCAGGATAATGTCCGGTATATCCATAGTATCCCGGGATCCATTCAAGAGACGGGTCATAGATGTCATAAGACCCGTTTGCCGGACGCCATCTGTCCATATACTGCGAAAGAACTCCGCCTGCACCATTGGCGTTACCCCAGATGTTGTACAGAGCCTCTTCATATTTGTATGAACCAAGTGCGCTTCCCTGAAACAGAAGGCTGAAGTCAAGACCTTTCCAGGCCATTCTGAAGTCGAGACTGTAGTTCAGCCACGGTGTCTGGTCGTATGCGTAAGGGTGCATATCGCCTCCGTTGATCTCACCGTCACCGTTCCAGTCAAGATATTTGTAGTCTCCCGGAAGAGTGTAGTTGTCCTTGAAGACAGGATAGTTCCAGATGTCATCCCAGCTCTCATAGCGTCCGGCACTTTCATATCCGAACTGCACACCCTGATACCTGTCAGTAAGGTTGTCATTTCTCCACTGGTCATATCTGTTTCCGAATTTCCTTATGGACACGTTGTTGATGACCTTCTGTCTGGTCACGGAAGCCATACCTTTGAGTTCGTATGTGAAATCGCCGACTTTATTTCTGTGGCTCAATTCAAGCTCAAGTCCGAAATGGCTGTCCGAGTTCGCATTCCTCATAGGAGCGGTTGCACCTACTACAGTAGGAAGTTCCGTGCTGCTTGAAGCCATCATACCTGTCCTTATACGCTGGAAATAGTCGAATGATATTCCGAGCATACCGTTCCAGGCCTGGAAATCCACTCCGATATCGAAGGTCTTCATCACAAGCCAGGTGATATCAAGGTTAGGAAGCGGCTGAGGCTCCACGTTGTACACCCACTCGTTGCCGAAATAATATCCCGGAGCATATCCGGTATACCATCCTTTGTCGTTGGTCTCACCGCCTTTGTAACGGTAGCCGGCAACCCACTGGTAGTTGAATCCGCTTGCGTCATCATCTCCGGTCATACCGTAGCTTGCACGCAGCTTGAGCTGATTGATTACAGATGCGGCACCGCTGTTCTTGAAGAACGGCTCCTCGGAAATTCTCCAACCGACCGACACTGAAGGGAAGAATCCCCACTGGTGTCCTGGAGCGAATTTGGTAGAACCGTCATAACGGAACTGTCCCTCAATCAGATAACGGTCATCATACGAATAGTTCACACGACCGATTACAGACTGGTAAGCGATATCATAAAGACTTCCGAGTCCGGTGTTCATACCGACAATCTGTCCCTGTCCGTTGAGGGCTGTATATGAAGGCGAGCCTGTAGCAAGCTCTCCGACAGCATAGTAGTTGTCTCCCTTGCGCACCTGGGTCTCATATCCGATGAGAGCACCGACGTGATGCTTCTCGGCAAAAGTCCTGTCATAGTTGAGCATAACCTGTGCAAGGGTCTGCTGTCTGCTGTAGTTCTCCTTACGGAGTCTGTTGGTATGGTCAGGATACTGCTTGGGAACATAGTCGCCTGTAGCTGCATCCTTCTGGTACAGATAGAATTCCTTACGGAATATCTCGTTGCTGTCCTGACGGAAATCGTAGCTGAACATAGCCTTTGCGCCAAGACCCTTCAGCACGTCCGTAGCTGCACCGAAATCGTATGAGAGCGTAGCTGCACCGTTGAATGTCTTCTTGTCATATTTCCTGTGTCCGGAAACATCTGAAGTCATCATGGCTACAGGGTTGTTCATAAGATCGAGACCGTCACCGTTGAACATAGTCTGGGCCTCGTCGATATATGCAGGGGAAATAGGTCCCTGTGCCCAATAGTTCTTGATAAGGTCCACAGAACTGAAATAAGGGTTGTTCTGTTTGTCAAGGAGACCTGAAATGTTGAGGTCGAACTTGAGGCCTTTTGCAATCTCCGCGCTGATATTCGCCCTGAGGTTGTATTTGCTGTAGTTGAGATCTCCGGACTTGAAGAAGCTGTCCTGGTAGATATATCCCATACTTGCATAGTACTGGAATTTCTCGTTTCCTCCGCTGACACTGAGGTCGTGCTGGGTCTGAGGAGCCCATTCGGATATCATGAGGCTGTTCCAGTCCGCACCTGACAGTTCCCCGCTTCTGAACCTGTCGATATATTCCTCGGTAAACGCGAGCTTGCCGTTGTGCACGGCATTCATACCCTTCTCGTTGTAGAGGAGCATCGCATCCACCGGACCTACTACATCAGGGAATTTTGAAGGAGTCTGGAAAGTGAACGAACCGTTGTAGTTCACCTGGGTCTTGCCTTCAGTTCCTTTTTTGGTCGTAACGAGGATTACACCGTTACCTCCACGTACTCCATAGATTGCCGCTGCGGCATCCTTGAGGATTGACACGTTGTCGATGTCGGCAGGGTTGAGCCTGTTGAAGTCCGACGACTCACGGGGAACACCGTCGATGATGACAAGCACCCCGCCCATACCACGGATATCCATAGAGGCATTGTATGAACCCGGCTCGGCACTCTTCTGCCATACGCGAAGACCAGGAAGACGTCCTGTCAGCATATTCAGAGGGTTTTCCGATTTCGTCTTGATGATGTCATCGCTGTTTACGGCAGAAACGGCACCTGTGATGGAACCCTTTTTCTGTGTACCGTAACCGACAACGACCACACTCTCAAGGAAAGTATTGTCCGCCGACATTCTGACATTTATAACACTGCGGCCGTTTACAGGTATTTCCACTGTCTTGAGACCGACTGAAGAGAATTCAAGCACCGCGTCAGCAGGCACTTCTATCACATATTTACCGTCAAGGTCAGTAGGAACACCGGTGGTGCTGCCTTTGACCATAACGCTTGCTCCGATAACGGACTGGTCAGTGTCGTCCGTCACTACACCCGATACCGTAACAGTATTCTGGGCATACATCAATACTGGCGCGCAGATAATGAAGAGCGCCAAAACAATGCGTGAAAAGCACGATTTCGTATTATCGCATTTTTTCATATAAAGGTTATTTAGTTCGTATTTCAGATTCTAATCCAAAAGATCAGTTCTCCAATTCATACAGGGCCAGCAATGCAAACTGGGCAGCATACGCGAACTGGTCACGTCCCCTTACTGTCCTTTTTGACTTGTCGTTTGCCCAGCCGAGATAGAGGCTGTTCGGCATCAGTCCTTCGTAAAGGAAATTGTCGTATGCGTAATCATATACCTGCTGGAAGCTGTCGACCGGAAGAGCCGCTCCGCTGTATGCAGGGAATGCGTCGATGAAACCTCTGAGAAGCACAGCATTGAACCAGCTGTTGTTTCCTTTGAAATCGTATGTGTACAGATCCTTGACAGTCGTACCGTATTTCGCGAAATACGCAAAGCCCGCATCGGTAAGGGACTGGACATCCTTCAGATATTCCGCATCGCCGGTAACCCTGTAAAGGTCTGCAGCACCGGAAAGGATGGCACCCGTATTATATGAATACGGAGGACCCGCCTGATCTCTGAGATTGGTATGTCTCCTGTACTCGACTCCGTCGACAGTCTCATATACGACTTTTCCGCCAGTATCGTCACCGCCCATCATATCTGCATACACGCCGTCATTTCTGAGCAGATGAGACTTCTGATAGTCATAGACCTTACGGGCATACGAGAGGAAATATTCACTCTTGTCCATCTGTTCGGTCTTTCTTGTCTTCCTGTCGGAAGGGTCGATATAATATCTTGTCGCCTTCTCGCCTTTTCCTTTGTAGATATCGGAAAGCCATACGAGAGGACTTATGAAAGGACCGTTGCTGCACGAATGCTTGGACACATATCCTGGTCCCCATGTGATTCCGCCGTATTCTTTGCCGTCGGCATCGACGCAGCAGTCGAATCCGTCAATCACGTACTCGGCAAGATACTCAGCCTTCTCAAGATAGGAGTTGTCCCCTGTAGCATACCATACCTCTATGAAATCCCTGATTATCCACATCTGGTCATCATAGACATTGAGGATGCCGGTCACATTGTTAGATCCCGGCGAAGACGCTCTCGGAACGCCATATACAGTCCACGGATGGTTGTTCTTTGTGTATGAAGTAAGGGAGTATGAACCCTCGAAATATGCCATACCCTTGTACAGGCGGTCAAGAAGTGCCTTGTACCTGTCAAAATGCAGGTCATACAGCCTCGAGTCCCCTGATTCCTTCTGCACGGCAAGTGCGTGCAGAATGTTGGTCACAGCCTCGAACGCGCTTGAATACTCCCAGACATTCTCGTAGCCCCTGTCAGTCACCTGGCCGGTGTACGGGTTGTAATATTTGTACATACCGAGCTCGGAGCTGATATATGCAGCCGTAGCCGCATCTGTTATCGCGATCGCCCTCTCGATATTCCTGGTAGCCGCATCAGTCTGTACAGGCTTTTCCCCGTTCCCTCCTGATACCGGACCCTTGTCACAGGAAACGGCATTGAAGCAGAAGACCGACAAGAAGATAATGAAAAGTGATATTTTTTTCATCAAGATGCTATGTCTTTGTGATTAAAAGCAGAAAAAGGGGCAAGTGCCATAAATGGCACCTGTCCCTGATATTGCCGATATCCGATTATTTCAAAGAAACGCTGTGGAAACAGATCTTGTTCTCGTCACCGTTCTCCTCGCCTTTGAATACACCGATAGTAACTACCACGTTCTTGCCGTTGTATTTTGAAAGGTCGAATACGAAGTCTGCATACTCGCCTACCTGCTCCTCGTTCGGTTCGCCACGGTTGTTCTTGTATTTGAAGCAGCCATCAGCGGCCTCTGCATACTCGACAGCAGTATTTGACTTAGGAAGCACGTGTTCAACTTCCATATCTTCAGTGATGACAGTCAGTTTTGCAAAAGTGAAGTTGTCACCGAAGTTGCGGAGTTTGAAAGTAAGCTGGTTGCTTCCTGCCGCGATAGGGAACTTGGTATAGAAATAAGCCTCAGGCACCTGTGTGTTGACTACATAGCTGCTTCCGCCACGGGTCTTCATAATGAAGCCCTGACCTGCGAACGCCTCTGTATCCTTTGTCACGACAGTGAAGTTCCAAAGCCATCCGATATGGTTGTTGGTTCTCCATGACTGGTATTTAACCTTGCGGTCCCCGTCATCAGAAAGAGTAAGACCCGAGAATTCCTTTTCAGTCTGTACCATAGTGGACCTTACCATCTCTTCAGTCATGTGCCATCCCTCAAGTCCGGCTACTTCTTTTCCTGAGATCCAGTCCCAATCCTTCATCTTGTCAGCGGTGAAGTTGATACGCCTGATAGCAAGGTGTTTGCCGTTTCCGCTCTGCTCTTCCCTGTAAAGTCCGAGACCGATAACGACCTCTTTGCCCACAAAGTCAGAGAAATCAAAATAATAGTCACCATAAGACTCAGAAGCTGTCTTGACCTTCTCGCCTACTACAACCGCGTTAGGCTCAGCCGCGCTCAAGTCGATTGCAACCACTCCGAATGCAGTCTCACCGTCCCTGCCGCCGAAAGTCCTTGCACGGACAGTCATCATCTTGTTGTCTTCCGTAATGCGTTTGCTTCCCCATACGTATGACTCGAACTCATTAGGGTTTGCCGGCTTCTTCTCGTCACCTGAGATTTCAATGCAGGTTCCCTCACCGTGCTCAGACCAGTCGCCTACGAAATTCATTGAACCCATAAAGCAGGTTGACCAGTCCCAACGAGGATACTGCTCACCGTTTGAACCTCCACGGTACTCATTGTAATACCATTTGTCGGCTTTCTGAAGATCGTTCAGGGTAAGTCCAGGAAGAAGCTGTGTCTTTGTGAGAACTACATCCTCAACTTCAGCCACCTGCTCTTCATTGTCAAACATAGCCTCCGTTACAGCCATAGTGATAGACACATACTCATCGGCAGAAATAGTGATCGTGTAATCCTGGATAGTCAGGTTCTCGAACACATACACTCCTTTGTCGTCAGTCTCTACAGTAGTCTCGTCAGCATTGCTCAGTTTTACGGACGCACCTGCAAGAGGGGCATTGCCATTCATACCGTCAAGTACCTTTCCGGTAATCTTCGCGTTCGCGAAATTCAGGGTAGCATTTACCTTTGCATTTCCGTTTGCGTCGAAACGGCTCTTAGGCACTGTCACGTTGGCAGTCTGATATCCGGCCTTCTCGAAAGAAACCGAATACATACCGACTGCAACTCCGGTCAGAACATACTCACCGTTTGCATCGGTTTTAGCTGTACTTTCAATACCTTTTGCTGAAACTGTGACTCCTTCAATGAGGTTTCCCTGGGAATCTTTGACGATACCTGATATTGTTCCTCCGGCATTGTCTCCACCGGCAGGACCTTTTTCACCGCAAGATGCAGTCGACAGTGCTATGGCAGCCATAGCAGCAACGAGCAGAATTGCTCTGAAAACAGATTTAATTTTCATAATTAGTGTTATTTATTTCTATGCGAAATAAACAGCACCGGGATAAGAAAAGGGTTAATTGCGGGTTAACCGGATAAAAATTATAAGATTATTTTATTAACCCGCCTCCCAGCGGTCCAGAAGGCATATAACGGATTAATATATCTGTTAATCAGGAATATTTGCGGGGAAACCTGAAAAGAATGGACAGCACAGCCACCACTCCGAGTACAAAAGGGTAATAAAGGTGGCTTATGATTCCGGCGACAGGCACGCCGGCAAGTCCTGAAGCCATCAGCAGCTGGGCACCGTATGGAATGAACCCCTGCACCAGACATGAGAAAGTATCAAGAATGCTTGCCGTCTTCCTCGGGTCCAGTCCGAATTTACGGGTTATGTCCCTGGCGATGCTTCCGGTCGTGATGATCGCAACCGTATTGTTGGCCGTGCATATATTGGCGAAGCTGACAAGGGCGGCGATGCTGAACTCCGCTCCCCTCCTTCCCTTTATGCCGCGTGTCATAAGTCTGATTATGAAATCAATCCCTCCGTTATAACGGATAAGTTCAAGCATTCCGCCGGCAAGCATAGTCACGATTATAAGTTCACCCATACCTCCTATACCGGTCCCGACCGCTCCCAGCCAGTCGATCCAGCCCAGAGAGCCGTCACAGAAACCTATGACCGCATTCACGCAGATGCCTGCCGCCAGAACTGCTATAACATTCACTCCGGACACTGCAAGTATGATCACAAGCAGATACGGCACCAGCTTAATCCAGTCCACCGGAGCCGAGACGTCAGAAACAGACACTCCCTTACCGAGAAATATATATACCGCGGCCACTGCCATAGCGGCCGGAGCAGCGACATAGAGGTTGGCCCTGAACTTGTCCTTCATAGAACACTCCTGCGTGCGCGTCGCCGCTATGGTAGTATCCGAAATAAAGGACAGGTTATCCCCGAAAAATGCCCCTCCCGTCACAATGGCGGCCATAAACGCAGGATCAGTACCGCTCTGAGATGCCAGTCCGGACGCTACCGGGACCAATGCCACAATCGTCCCGACACTCGTACCTATAGACATTGAAATAAAGCAGGAGGCAAGGAAAATACCGGCATACAGCAGTTTTCCCGGAAGAATCATAAGCGTAAGATTGACCGTAGCGTCTATGGCTCCTATCGCTTTGGCAGTACTGGCGAAAGCTCCTGCAAATACGAAGACCCATATCATCAGCAGTACATTCTTGTTGCCTGCCCCCTCAGAGAAAACGGCAATCTTGCTGTCTATATTTCTTCCGGGGGTAATGATTAGCGCATAGCAGGAAGCGATCAGAAACGCCGAGGCGATAGGCACACGGTAAAAATCGCCTGCGACCACCGATGAGGCAAGATATACTACAAGGAATACAAGCAGAGGGCTCAGAGCAAGCCATCCGTTCATCTGTTTTCCGTTCATAGCAGTCCGGCTGCCGTTGCGGCTGAACTTGAATCTCCGGGCCAGTTCACTTATATATCCGTCAGGTATTATTCCCATTGTCCGAAAGTTTTATTCTTTGTCACGGATGCTGAATTCGCATCCGCAATAGAGCTGGTTGTAAAACCCGTACTCAGCTATTATCCGGAGCCTTCTCTCCTGAAGTCCTCCCTTGCGCCAGTTCCTGTCCCACCATACTACATCAGGATATCCGGACACAGCCCATAAGCCGGCCTCATTGATCTGGTCAAGGCTTTTCCAGCGGGAAGAGGCAAGCGTAGTCGTAATGACCCTGAAGCCGTGCTCGTGGGCATAGCGCGCAGTCCTCTCAAGCCTGAGCCTGAAACATCTGCTGCAACGTCCTCCGCGTTCCGGCTCCCCTTCCAGCCCCTTTACGGCTTCAAGCCAGCTCGTATGGTCATAGTCAGCGTCGACAATCTCCAGTCCGAGAGCTTCCGCATAGCGTGTACATTCATTTTTACGTATCAGGTATTCATCATAAGGATAGATGTTGGGATTGCAGTAGAAAATCACGGGGGTTATCCCGTTCTGCATAAGATTTTCTATGATCGCCGAACTGCACGGTGCACAGCAGGTGTGGAGAAGCACTTTCGTCTCCCCCTCCGGAACCTCATATTTCTCTTTTTTCTTCATCTTCCCTAAACCATAAGCATTTGAACGTCAGCGGGTCAGCCTCAGAACAGGAGCGCGAGACGGTAGACCGCAAAAGCCATAACCCATGCAAGACAGATTGTGTAGACTGCCGAGAACACAGCCCATTTCCAGCTTCCGGACTCATTCCTTATGGCCACAAAAGTCGCTATACAAGGAAAATAAAGCAGGATAAACACCATATACGCAAGCGCGGCGGCAGGTGTTATCGACCTGAGAAGCGACTTCTGAAGCAATGTGGTCCCGGCATCGTCACCTGAAGGTACACCCTCACCACTGGCCTCCTCTCCAGAGATTGCCTGCACATCCATATCACCGGAAATTTCTCCTGACAAAGTTTCCGCAGGCAAATCCACCGACGCTCCGGAATACATTACACCGAGAGTGCTCACCACCAGCTCCTTGGCTCCGACTCCGGCGATGATTCCGACTCCCATCCTCCAGTCGAACCCGAGCGGTTCAAGCACCGGTTCCATAGCCTTCCCGACATACCCTATATAAGAATGCTCCTGCTGCTCAGCCGCTGTCGAGTAGCTCTCATCGTGAGGGAAATATCCCAAAGCCCATATAGCCATCGAGAAAATCAGGATTGTCCCGGCCATTTTCTGCAGATACTGCTTACCTTTCTCCCAGGTATGCCTGAACACCGATTTTGCCGTCGGCACACGGTACGGAGGAAGCTCCATCACAAAAGGAAGGTCATCGTCCTTTATGAAACGGCTTATGACCTTTGCGGACAGCACGGCAAGCATAATCCCGAGAGCGTACAGCCCCACAAGCACAAGGCCTGCCTTTTTCGGGAAGAACGCCCCTGCAAGCAATATATAGACAGGCAGTCTTCCGGCACAGGACATCAGCGGGATTATCAGCATCGTTATCATCCTGCTCTTGCGGCTTTCAATGGCCCTTGTCGCCATAATCGCAGGCACATTGCATCCGAATCCCATTATCATAGGTATGAAAGACTTTCCGTGCAGCCCCATCTTGTGCATCATACGGTCCATAATGAACGCCGCCCTGGCCATATAGCCGGAATCCTCAAGCAGAGAGATGAACAGGTACAGCAGCAGGATGTTCGGGAGAAAAACGAGGACGCTGCCCACACCTCCGATGATACCGTCTATCACCAGATCCTTCCACCATCCGGGAGCCATATACACGGAGACAAAGTCTCCCAATGCCTCCACGCACCATTCTATCCAGCGCATAGGATAGTCTCCCAATGCAAAAGTGCACTGGAACACGGCAAACAGCATCAGGAAAAATATAGGGAAAGCGGCCCATCTGTTCGTCACGACAGCATCTATCCTGTCCGTGACGCTCCTCCTGCGGCGTTTCCTGCTGTGCACGGCCGGCTTCCAGGTCTCTTTGAGCGCACCTGAAATGAAAGCATACTTGGCGTCCACGATTGCAGATTCGGTAGAAGTCTGCAGCAGCGATTCAATACGTTTCTGCTCATCATAGCGCGCCGCTATGATTTCATCCCTGTCAGGCAGAGAATCTACAATCTTCTCGACCTCGCTGTCGTTTTCAAAATATTTTATCGCAAGATAACGTGTAGAATATTTGTACCTCAAGGATGAGTTTCTCTGCAGAAGGACCTTTATCCTCTCGATGCTGTCCTCCATATCGGCTCCGTGGTTGATATGTATATGACGGGCCAGCAGAGGGTCGTTGTGCTCATATACCCTTATGACAGTATCAAACAGTTCACCGATCCCTTTCCCGCTGCGGCTTACAGTCGGGACCACCGGCATTCCGAGAAGATGTCCGAGAGTCTTTATGTCGAGATCGTCACCACGGGCCGTGAGTTCATCAAACATATTCAGGGCCATAACCATCCTGAGGTTCATGTCAATAAGCTGGGTGGTCAGATACAGGTTCCTCTCAAGATTGGAGGCATCCACGACATTTACGACCACATCGGGAATATTCTCGACAAGGTTTTTTCTGACATACAATTCTTCCGGACTGTAGGCTGAAAGCGAATATGTCCCGGGAAGATCGACCAGAATAAATCTGTAGCCGCCGTAGACGAACTCACCTTCTTTGGCATCCACAGTCACTCCGCTGTAATTGCCAACGTGCTCGTGGCTCCCGGAAGCGATATTGAACAGCGATGTCTTTCCGCAGTTGGGGTTCCCGACCAGGGCAACACGGATTATATGCCCGCGCTCCTCGGCCATATCCTTCATCCTGTCCTCCAGAAAATATGAATCCTCACAGGCATCGGCCTCAATCTCTATGGCAGACAGGTCTTCCGATGTTCCGGACAAAGTCCTTTTCGCTTCACTTTCGCTGATGACCTCTATCTTGTCCGCCTCTTCCCTGCGGAGGGATATCTTATAGCCGATGATTTCATATTCAATCGGATCCTTCAAAGGAGCATTCAATATGACAGTCACGACCTTCCCCTTCACAAATCCCATCTCCACAATCCTTTTGCGGAAGCCGCCGTGGCCGTATACTTTTACTACGACCGCCCTTTCACCTGTATTCAGTTCCGACAATTTCATATTACGTCTCCTTGCATAATTTTTCTGCAAATATAGCCAAAGTCGAGAGTATACATCAAACTTGTTTGAATGTATACCGAGGCGCAGGCGTATATATGCGCATTAGCGCAAATATAGCCAAAGTCGAGAGCAGAGACAAAATTCATTGCGACTATGCCGAGGTTTATATGTACCTTGGTGCAAATGAAATAAAACGCCGGCCTTGACCGACCGGCGTTTATATTATAGACTCTGAAGATTCATCGGATTAGTGATGACCTTGCCTTCAGGCGTATATGCAAACCTCATCCTGTCCTCGTATGCCTTCTCAACCTTGCCCCTCACAATCTTCATTGTACTGTTGACCATATGGTTCTGCTCCGTGAAAGGCTCCGGCAGTACGCATACAGCCGCAGGAAGCCACCTTTCCGGGAATGCCCCGTAATTCTTTCCGCCTTTCCTGTATGAATTCAATTCATCCTGAATCTTCTCCAGCATCATCTTCTTCCCGGCCTCTGAAGCAGGATCGGCATCCGGAGCCGTCTCCTTCAGATAAGCCTTCAGCGCATCCTTGTTAGGTACAAGCAAAGCTATCGTATAAGGATCCTGACTGTTGTGAAGCACTACCTGGTCAATATATTTTGAATTCTCCACAAGCGACTCCTCGATTCCCTCCGGACTGTATTTCTCACCGTCCGCACTGATAAGCAATGATTTGAAACGTCCCACCACATAAAGGAAATCCTTGTCGCGCATATAGCCCATATCACCTGTATGAAGCCATCCGTCAACCACGGTCTCTGCAGTGGATTTCGGATTTTTCCAATAGCCTGCCATCACATTCTCCCCGCGGATGACGATCTCGCCTTTCTCTCCG
The DNA here is from genome assembly GCA_009774765.1 of Bacteroidales bacterium. Classification (GTDB taxonomy): domain Bacteria; phylum Bacteroidota; class Bacteroidia; order Bacteroidales; family UBA932; genus Cryptobacteroides. Next base: position 49,443 of record VSOK01000006.1, on the reverse strand, counting down.
TATGGAAGCTCATTCCCGTCAGCATCGCATATCTTGATGTCCATAGGCTCCACAACACATCCGGAAGACCCGAGAATATGCTTTGCCGGAGCATTGGCCGAAATTATCGGAGTAGCCTCCGAAAGACCGTATCCCTGATACATAGGGATGCCTATTGCATAATAATATCTCTGGAGGTCGATATCAAGCAAAGCCCCTCCACCGACAAAGAACCTCATCTGACCTCCAAGGCCCTCACGGACATTCTTGAATATAAGACTGTCAAACAGCCACATCAGAGGCTTTCTCCACCAGCTGCAGAACCCTCCTTTGTTATATCCTTCCCTGTTGTATTTTATCGCATTGTCCAGAGCGAAATTATAAAGTTTTTCCACTCCCGGACCTTTCGCCTTGATTCCGGACTCTATATTTTTCTTGAAATTCTTTGCGAGAGCAGGCACGGAGAGCATCACAGTAGGTTTCAGCTCCTTGATACTCATCGGGATATTCCTCAACGCCTCCATCGGAGTCCTTCCCTGCGGAACAGTACCTATGGAAGCTCCGTATGACATCATAGTATAGAATCCGGCAACATGGGCGAAGCAATGGTCAAGCGGCAGGATGATCAGCATCCTGTCCTGCGGAGTCACGCCTATCACCGACTGGGCCTGCTCGACATTGGCTGTATAGTTCCTGTGAGTCAGCAGAATACCCTTCGGATCAGCCGTAGTTCCCGAAGTGTAGCTTATGTTGGCATAGTCATCCGGACCCACAGAGCGGTATCTCTGAATGAAAATATCCATATTCTTCTCCAGAAACTCATCACCGGCCTTCTGTATTTCTGAAACCGGCATTTCCTTCTCAAGATATTCGTCAAGCTCATCAAAGACAATCACCTTCTCCACAGCAGGAACCTCAGGAAGAATTGTCCTTATCTTCGGCAGCTGAGACTTCGAGACCATTATATATTTGGCGTCAGAGTGCTTTACTCTGAATACCAGGTCATTGCTTTCCTCAAGTTTTATCGAGAGCGGCACATTGACAGCACCGGCATACAGGATACCAAGCTCTCCGAGGACCCACAAGTTGCGCCCTTCGGACAACAGAGCGACCTTTTCACCTTTCTGCACACCGAGGGCGACAAGTCCGGCACCTATACGGTATGCCTCTTTCCTGGTCTGAGAATATGAGGTTGATTTCCATTCGCCTCCGGTCTTCTCCCACAAAAAAGTATTGGATGAATATATGCCGACATATTTCTCGACAAAATCAATGATGGTAAGTCTCTCTGTCATAGTGTTATTAGTTTTCTGTTATGTGATTGCGGACCGCCTATTTGAACAGTCCGAAAAGTTCCGCGTCAATCTTGTCTGTCACAGTGCGGAAATCCTCCGGACGGTTTTCAAACTTGATGTTGTCCACATCAAGGACAAGAAGCTTGTGCTTGTAATCCGCGATCCAGGATTCATAACGCTCATTCAATCCTGTAATATAATCTATACGTATGCTCTTTTCATAGTCACGTCCGCGTTTCTGTATCTGGCTCACGAGGTTAGGAATCGAAGAGCGGAGATAGATAAGCAGATCGGGCGGATTAACAAGAGACATCATCAGGTCAAAAAGATCGGAGTAGTTCTCAAAATCCCTTGTGCTCATCAGTCCCATACCGTGAAGGTTGGGGGCGAAGATGCGGGCATCCTCATAGATGGTCCTGTCCTGGATTATCACATCCTTGCTTTTGGATATATCAACTACGTCCTTGAACCTTTTGTTGAGAAAATACACCTGGAGATTAAATGACCAACGCTCCATATCTTCATAAAAATCAGCAAGATAAGGATTAAAATCCACTGATTCGAATCGTGGCGTCCAATTATAATGGGCCGCCAGCATCTTTGTAAGGGTAGTCTTTCCGCTACCTATATTACCGGCAATCGCAATATGCATAAAATCTAAAAATGTTTATCGGACAAAAATAATAACCTTTTTCATAATAACGGCAATATACATTCAAAATTTACCGGCAGCATCAGACAAGAAAATGCAGGACCTGTCCTTAAAATCCAAAACTGTTTCTTATTTTTGCCTCATCATAACAAATTAAAGGACAGACTCCGCGACACTTCAGGAGCCATATCCCAAAACGATTTCAAAATGTTAAAGGTTAAAAATTTATATTTCAACAGCTTCCAGGAGTGCTGCAGCATCATCTGGGACAGTACTCTTGAAGCCATCATAATCGACCCGGGATTCTATACGGAACAGGAGAAACAGGAACTGTACGGCTTTATCGACGGAAACGGATTGAAGCCGGTGAAAATCCTGCTTACCCACGCACATTTCGACCACGTGTACGGAGTATCAGAATGTGCGGCAGCATACGGAATCCCTGTGCTTATGTCACCGGAAGACAGAGTGATACTTGACAACAACGGTACATTCTGCGATATGTTCGGGATGAAAACCCCTGACGGGAATTTCCCGACAGAAGACATTGCCGACGGTGACATCATCACATTCGGAAACGGTGTCAGGATCAAGGTTCTGGAAACTCCGGGACACACACCAGGCGGAGTCTGCTATCTTCTCGATGAAGAGAAGATCCTGTTCAGCGGAGACACCCTCTTTGCCGGGGCGATAGGCCGTACAGACAACCGTTGGGGGGACTATGACGCCCTTATGAAAGGCATATTTGAAAAGCTTATGGTCCTCGACGGAGACATCACGGTAATCCCAGGACACGGTCCGCACACCACAATCTCCGATGAAAGGATGAAAAACCCGTTCCTTCTCCCGTTCAACGAACCTTACGAAGAATAACACAAAAGAACAGGTATGCTTGGCTTCAGCATACCTGTTCTTTTGAAAACCGCATTCCAGTGCATCGAAGCTAAAACATACGAATCGCACGGACACCCTCGGCAGACTTCTTATTTTCCGTATCCGCCTTCTTTCCGCTTATCGGAAAATTGTAGGCTTCTTTTTTGTCGCATTCATTGCTTGTCCAATAATAGGACCTCTGGAAAGGCTCTCCTCCGGCATTTACAATAGCATTGTTTATCGGTCCCCTTTTGCCTTTATAATTATTGGCCATTACCAGCTGAAGAAATTCTCCGGCACTTGGAAGATACCATCCTTTGCCGTGTCCACGGCACCACGCTGCAGCAGGAGCATTCGCAGAAACCTGTGCAAGAATCCTGTCCGTATTCAATGCCCCCATTCCGGGATTGCACATAAGACTGCACTTGTCCTTTTCGCTCAAGACACCTGATATGTCAACTTTTTTCCTTGAATTATCCCATTCCAGAGTCGTCTCGTCCAAAGACACCGCAAGACCTCCTTCTCCGTACGGATTAAGGTAAAACACTATTCCGGCCGTCCCGTCGTCAAAATGTATCAATGAACCTATGGAGCAACCAGAAACAGCTGACGGCATCCCGTATTCCGGCCTCCTTTCAGGAAGATTTCCATACCTCGAGCTCCCATCAGAAAGATCTTCAACACCGGCTGATTCATTCTTACGGGATGCATTGTCCTGCTCCGGGTCATCATCCCTCTGGACATTTGAAGATGATATCTTTACACCAAACAGAGATTCCGCAAGTTTCACACAGCCATTCTGTATATCTACCGCGGACACTCCCATCAGCGCATTGTCCGTCTTTTCCGTTTTCGCGGATTCGACATTCAGAATCTTGGCGGTAATGAACATATTGCTGTCCCCGGCTCTGACAGCCTCAGCTACAAGAATATAGTCCGCACCTGTCATTTCCCCGAGCTGCCTTATCTGGTCATCACTCACCAGACCTGTACGCTGGAAATCCTGCTCCCCCATAATGGCATCGACATCCGTCCTGTCGTATGCTTCATAACCGGAAGTGTTTGTAATCGCCTTTGAAAGATTGCTGCGCAGCATAAGCTTCACCGAATAGTCAAGATCTCCCTTTTTGTCAACAGTCTCAAGTATAGCGACTTTCTTGACCTGTCCTGACATCGCCACAGAAGCCAACAGACACGCTATAATCAATTTCAATTTCATATTTTAAGATTTTATAACAGGTTATTTTCAATTATCAGCATAACTTTTCCAACGATATCCTTATAGCCGTCAACGGCAGCGTCCCTATAGCTTTGGGTATGACCTCCTTTCTGGGATATCCTTCCCTCATAGACACATACGCCTTTGACCTTGTTCTCCAACGTCATATCCAAATTGACATAGCAGAAATAGTTGCTCAAATTATACAGTTCTGACTTGCTATGCTCCACGGCAGAGGCATTGATGACAATTGTCCTCTCCGCATCTTCACTTGATTCCACAAAATGACATCTGAATCCGGACAATGCAGCCCTAAGCTCCTCTTCAAAATCACGATAAGCGTTTCCGAAGATTTCCGCAGAACAGCTTAAATATATGGAAACACCGTCCTTAAGGCTGTCGTCAATTGATGAAATGACATTTTTCAATTCATTGAATCTCGGAATCTGCAGATCTTCATCAGACAAAGAGGCATCGACCGAAACCAACAGCTTCTGGTCTTCATCAATATCATCGAGAATCGGCTTCAGACCCTCCAAAGCATCGGAAGCATCCTTCAATCGGCTCTCAGCCGCAAGCTTACCGATTTCTTCAACGGCCATCTCAAGCTTTGTAATATTTACAGTCAGCCTGCGGTCAACCTTACGGGCCAGTTCTGACTTGTTGACATAGGCAAAAGCCGCGACAACACCTTTGTCCGGATCTGCCCAGAATTCAGACAGCAGCCCCGGGACATCCCTGATATCCGTCCGCATCATTGTTGAAGAGACAAAATCTTCTTTGGAAACTTCGGACACGCCCTGGCTTCCTGTAGTCAGGGAACTGGATGAAGTGCTGTTCATCACCTTGCTGACAGTCATCCGTATGCCCGACACAGCTTCAACCTTCGCCTCATCGGATATTCTCCTGATCGCATCCTCTGCCGACTCTCCCGGATTCTTCTCCCCTATGGCAAACCCGGTAAAAAACATTTCACGCGGATATTTCATATCCCTCATCGCCGAATCATACCATACAGGAGGACCCTGGCACAATGCAGTAAAGGATACTGAAATGAAAAAAAGATATGACAATAACCTTTTCATCTGACGCTAAAATGCCTCATTAATGAATTCAGAAACCTGCTCAGCATATTTCTGTGCTACGGCCGACTCTTTCGCAGCATTCTGGAAGGCGCGTATCCGTGCTCTGGAAGCCTCATTTTCATCAACGATATAATATGTCTGGAACTCATAGGCTTCCTTGCCCTGAATTTCAACAGGTCTATATATGGAATACGAATTCCTCAATTCACCTTTAATCTCAGCCTGAACACTATTTTCATACGCCTCATAGAAATGTTCAAATTCAGCAAGCTCTTCAGTAGAGACCACCGAACCCATATCCTCCACAATACGTCCTTTTATATTGCTTCCTATTTTCTGCGCGTATGTCACACAGGCACTCATAAGCACTTTGTCCTTTCCGATATTCTTGTTGGAAGAAACAGCCGTCCCCATAACTTCAGTCACACCATCCTTTGTCAGGTTATCATAATGTGTAAGCAACGCTACATCCAGAGTGTGGGATGTTCCAAATATTTTCCATCCACCTTTTTCATACTCCTTCATCTTAAGTTTATACTCTTTCTTCATAGCCTTTTGCAAAGCTTTGCTCTGAGCAGCTGCCTGGACGCCAAAAACACCGATAGACATCGACACGATAATGCCGAATAAAAGTAATTTTTTCATAATTATTAAAAATTTGAATGATAATGCATACGGTACTTAGTCTTATCAGACAGCCAAGATGCTATACCCATATACAAGACGTGGGCTTGCTTACCGGAAAAAGAGGTACGACCAAGCACCATTGCCCCAAATAAGTATGCCCACGCGAGACGTGAGCGTAAAACTTATTGCTTCTTGGGGCTAAAAATAAATTGGTCGTTTTCTTTTACCCGAAACAATAGCATACGCTATCAAATATTTCTGCAAATATATAAAATTGTTTTAACAAAGGCATCACTACGATATTAATAAATGTATCATATTGCCGGTCAGTGTTTTCTCATTTGTCAATCATACAAATCACGAGCAAGACATCTTTTCGTAAACACAACACTATCAACAACATACGAAAACCAGCTCTGCTTTGCCCTCTTAAAAACATAGGGGCAAAGCAGGGTCAACTCCACTATACAATTGATTATCAATAATTTGCCAAACACATTCCTGTTCGTGATTTGTATGTCATCCGGAAAAACTTCATCAGGGCATACAGTCATACAGCACAAACCTTTAGTCTGCCCGTATCATATCAATTATGCCAAGCTCAGTCAAACACAGCATATCAAACCTATTATATTATACCGGGCAATACCGACATATCATTACAACAGCTAATAAAATCAGGCAGCACACTGCGCTCCACTCCTGACAAACAATACAAATGTACACCGTGCAACCATACACCGTGGCCATCGGACAGGAAAAGGGCTGATGGGCACACTAAGCAAAAGACAACTGACTGATAATCAAGCACAGAGCAAAAACATACCGTGGACATCGGGCAAGAAAAGGGCTGATGGCCACACCGACAAAAGGCAAATGACTGGTAATCAGCCACAGAGCAACAATATGCCGTGGACATCGGGCAGAAAAAGGGCTGATGGCCACACTGACCAAAAGGCAACTGACTGATAATCAAGCACAGAGTAAGAACATACCGTGGACATCGGGCAGAAAAAGGGCCGATGGCCACACTGACCAAAAGGCAACCGACTGACAATCAGCCTCAGAGCAAGAATGCACCGTGGACATCGGACAGGAAAAGGACTGATGGGCACACTAAGCAAAAGACAACTGACTGATAATCAAGCACAGAGCAAAAACATACCGTGGACATCGGGCAAGAAAAGGGCTGATGGCCACACCGACAAAAGGCAAATGACTGGTAATCAGCCACAGAGCAACAATATGCCGTGGACATCGGGCAGAAAAAGGGCTGATGGCCACACTGACCAAAAGGCAACTGACTGATAATCAAGCACAGAGTAAGAACATACCGTGGACATCGGGCAGAAAAAGGGCCGATGGCCACACTGACCAAAAGGCAACCGACTGACAATCAGCCTCAGAGCAAGAATGCACCGTGGACATCGGACAGGAAAAGGACTGATGGCCACACTAAGCAAAAGACAACCGACTGACAATCAGCCTCAGAGCAAGAATGCACCGTGGACAGAGGCCATCGGGCAGAGGACAAAGAGAACAAGAACAGAGGGCAGACACCCACAAAAGAAAAACGGAAGCAGAATAATCTGCTTCCGTCATTGAGTGCGGATGGCGAGACTCGAACTCGCACAGGAAAACTCCCACTACCCCCTCAAAGTAGCGCGTCTACCATTTCGCCACATCCGCTTTCGCATTTTGGGACTGCAAAAATAGATATTAAAAACTATTCTGCAAAATTTTTCTTACTTTTTTGCAGAATTTATTTCCTTTTCCCAAATAATCGACTGAGATATACCCATCAGAGACCCCTTCAGCTTCAATTTCCCTTCATCCACAAATTCACAGGTTGCATTGGCCCTGATGCCTCTTATAGGATCATAGACTTTGCCTCCGTCCCAGCAGTTCTTTTCCGCATTATATTTCAAACCTTTCAGTATGACTATCCTGTCACAGGGAACATCACGGAGAGATTTGTCAGGATTCTTGGTGTCAAGACGGACATTCCCTTTCTTGTCAAGACGGTTTTTCACCCAGAACACCTGTCCGGTAAACGTACCGTCATCATTTTTTATCACACGTACCTTGCTCTCCTCTCCCTGATGGCTCACAAGGTATTCCCCTATGACATTGTCCTCGTTCTCATTAAGTTTCTCCTGGGCGGCAATGGAGCCGATACACAATACCGCATAAACGGCAGATAAAATCATTCTTCTCATAAAACTTTATACTTGATTATGTGTGCAGTTGCAAATATAGATATTATTTTCTAACTTTGCGCGCTTTTCCTCGGGTAGGAAAGCACAGGTAATTTATTTTATAACATATTAAAACAGATTCACAATGGCTGTTAAAATTCGTCTACAGCGCCACGGTAAAAAGAATTTCGCATTCTATCACATTGTTGTGGCTGATTCACGCGCACCCCGCGATGGTCGTTTCATCGAGCAGGTTGGTTCATACAACCCTAACACAAACCCTGCCACTATCATCCTTGACTCAGAAAGAGCACTTTCTTGGCTTAACGTCGGAGCACAGCCGACACTCGTATGCCGCCGCATCCTTTCATACGAAGGTGTACTTCTCAAGAAGCACCTCCAGGGAGGAGTAGCAAAAGGAGCTCTCACACAGGAGCAGGCCGACAAGAAATTCGAGGCTTGGAAGGCAGAGAAGGACGCGAAGATAAACGCGAAGAAAGAGGGAATTTCAAAGGCTGCAGCAGACAAGGCTAAAAGTGCCGCTGAAGCTGAGGCCAAGATAAACCAGGAGAGAGCTGAAGCTATCGCCAAGAGAAAAGCTGAGGCTGAGGAAGCTGCCAAAGCCGCTGCAGAAGCTGCAGCAGCAGAGAAAGCGGCTCAGGAAGCAGCTGCTGCCGCAGAAGCTACAGCTGAGAATCCGGAGGCGTAATGTCTCAGGCGAGTCACAATCTGCTTAAAATTGCCCAGGTATTAAAATCAAACGGTACCGACGGGGAACTTGTAATCAGCTGTCGTGACATCGCACCTGGTGATATCAATCTCAAGGAACCGGTATTCATCTTTTTTGATGGACTGCCGGTTCCTTTTTATATTGAATCCATCGTCCCGAGAGGGACAAACAAAGCACTTGTGCATCTGACAGACATCGAGACATCGGAAGATGCCGATGAAGTGACAGGACAGGGAATATTTGCAGACAGATCAAGTCTTCCCGAGGAAATATACGATGATGACGACATGTCACTGCTTGTCGGATGGTCACTTTATTCAGACAGCCATATAGAAGGCATATCGGATCCGGAAAATTCCGAATTCATCGGAGAAATCATTGATTTCCTTGACATTCCGAACAATCCATGCATAGAAGTCAGCACAAAAAAAGGAGCGGTTACGATTCCGCTCCACGAAGATTTCATAATATCTCTGAATCCTGAAACCCAAGAGATTGTAATGGACATCCCTGACGGGCTTCTTACTGTCTGAGCCTGCCTTCACGGTCAGCTTTGACATCAGCATAGAATGCGGCCTGAGCCGTATCCATATAAGGAATAAGCCACAGGAACCCGATACCGAATGTCAGCAGGCACAAAATTCCCCATCCTATAAAACTGAGATGCAGATAAAACAGGTCAAATTTGCGTCCTCTCATCATTTCACGGCTTCTGTCAATGGCCTGATTGGCCGAAAGTTCCGGATTTTCCACAATGATATATGGAGTCATCGCGTATGAATAAGCCTTTACGATTCCAGGTATCACAAAAAGAAGACTCCAGAGAAAAACATACAATACCATCAGAAACATTCCCCAAACGATATGGAGCCAGTTGCGGAAGCCGCATCTGAATAAATTGCGTATCAGATCCGTATCATTTTCTGCATACAGCAGCCTGAATGAATTTGACACTCCGACGCTCAACGGATAAAGGACAAAAACTGTAATCAGAAAAGACGCCCCCTCCATTACATAGAGCATAGTTCCCCACTGGAAACCGTTGACTCTGCTCATATTGGACACCGTCCCCGGAGCGACAAGCACAGTCATAATCGCAAACAGAACGATTACGGTAACAACAGCGGCAGCCCAATTCCCTTTCAAAGCCGCCAAAGCTGAATTCTTATAATCCTGATTAGACTTCATAATTTTTTATTTTAAACTTCGTTTACAATCACTCTCGCCTCAGCATAACACCCTGTCAATCTTTTCCATAACCGTCTCAGGTGATATTCCGCTGAGACATCTGTAATCCCCGTATATGCATTTGCCCTCACCGTATGTAGAACAAGGTCTGCAAGGCATATCAAGCTGGATATAATTCTTTTCCGGATCCGCCCCGTATGCAGAATATCCTATGGCTGGATGTGTTCCTCCCCAAAGAGCGACAAACGGAGCACCGGTCAAGGATGCCATGTGCATAGCTGATGAATCCATAGTCACGAGAACATCCATATTGGATATCAAAGCGACTTCCCCGTTCATATCCGTCTTTCCGAATACAGAAACCACATTCGGGAAACGTTCTGCCATACTGTCTGCATAAGCCTTCTCTTCACCGGGACCGGAAAGGACAAACACTTTGCCAAATCTCAAGGACATCAGCTCAATCAGCCTTGTACGCAGATGCTCAGGATAGATTTTCTTTTCCTTGCGCGCAAAAGGAGCGATACCGGCCCACGTGCAGGTCTTTGCTCCGAACACTTCAGGGACAGGCCGAATCTCACGTACCGGCTCCGGAGCATCCACAGGATATCCCAGCTTTGCGAATACATCGCAGAAACGGAGAACGTGATTTCTCAAAGGCGGCTCCAGCTGCTTCTTACGTTTGATTCTCCTGCGTCCAGCACGCATCTGGTCAAAAGCCGCCGACCTCACGCCACAGAAACCGAGTACGAAACGTATAACCTTCCCCCTCAAAGTATTATGTATATCAGCTATATAGTCGAATCTTCCGGCCTTTATCCTTTTTAGGAGAATGCGAAGCCCCTTGAATCCTTTTTCCTTTGGAAGAAATATAAAGTCAATATCCGGAATGCCGCTGAAAAATCCGGCCTGTCTTTCCCTTGTAGCCACGGTAATGGCAAGATCGGGATAGGTTTTCCGCAAGGCACGCACGGCGTGTACGGACATCGCCACATCCCCGATTGCGGAAAAACGTATGACAAGCATCCTTTTCATCCTATTTTCCTGAATAAAGTACCGGATTAAGGCTCGGATCGTTGTACATCTTCATCTGCTTGTAGACCTTCATATATTTTGCCCCGGACTCTATATCCTCAAGCAGTTCGCATATTGCCGCAGTCAGGTCCACCCTCTGCTGAAGCAGAACGGCAAGCTTGTCCGAGCATTTCCTGATATGTTCCTCGGATGCGTCTGTCCTCGACACCTCCGCCTGCATGTGATAAATCTTAAGAGCAAGTATAGACAGCCTGTCTATCGCCCAGGCAGGAGTTTCGGTATTGATTCTGGCTCCCTCGACAGTCTTGACACCTTTGAAGCGGTCAAGATAGAAAGAATCGATATATTCCACCATATCAGTACGCTCCTGATTGGAACGGTCTATCCACCTTTTGATCTCCAGAGCCTTGACTGGATCAATCTGAGGATCCCTTATTATGTCCTCCAGATGCCACTGTACAGTGTCGATCCAGTTCTTCTTGTAAAGCAGAAATTCAAGCGAACCAGGAGTGTAAGGGGCAGGGCATTCCCTGTTGACGTCATCAGTAGTGTGATACTCAGCAATGACCTTGTCAAAAAGGCCGTTGAATTCAGATGGTTTCATAGCAGTCTTGTGTTATTGTTGTCTTACATAAATGGAAGTGAGCAGATTGTCAAGGCAGAAATACCTCGGAAGCTCCTCCCGTGATGATTCAAGTGAAAAATCCATTGAGTCCACATTGCCGAGTTTCGACAGGGACATCATTTTCCAGGTAGTAGTCACGCTGTCGGCCGGTGACCTGAAATCGGCAAGATACCATTCCTTCTCCCCTGTCTTCTTCCCGTTGAGATATCCGGTAACTGTCAGCTTGAGATAGTCACCTTCACCGAATTTGCACGGCGAGTCATCAGACAGGATATATGAAGCGACAAGCTGTGTATTGTTGACAAGGCAGTAGATCGGGCTGCAGGTTCCTATACTGGACAGTTCAAACTCGAACTGCCTTTCCGGTTTTTCCGGAGAGTCCAAAAATATTGCACAGGTCTGGGAGTGCATCCTGTCACAAGTCGCGTTGGAGACAAACATAGAAAAAGGACTCGCACTCAGATTGAGGGAACTGTCCCTTTTCATTGAGACAGCGAATCCTCCCTTGAATTCTACAGGATCACTCCCGCTGGCCTCAGTCCTGGCACCTCTATAGATAAGATAGTTTCCGCTGAAAAAATCGGTTTTGAAATAAACGCTGTCCTTTTTGTAATCAGCATCACCCTGAAATTCAAAATTAGAACCAACATTTGCGGAAAATTCCGAATATGTTCCCTTAAAACACGATACGGCACACATAACCGCAGCAAAAAGGATAAAAATCTTTTTCATCTTCAACTTAAAAATTATAAATTTCTCTGCTAATATAATAATTTGTTTGAATTAATCTCACCAAAAACAGTTATGACTTGGTACGAACTCAGCTAAACTGATACTATCCCGACAAAAGCGGCTGGTCCAGTTAGCCATACATCCCTGAAACCGTCTCCCTCCGGAATAAAATCAACGGCAAGCCTGTCCCTCAACGCCTGTACCCCGAGGCTTACACGCCCGTCCTCCGACACTGCAAACGGCAGCACACCGTCCCGTCCCCAATGATGCCAGGCGGCAATTACAGAAGCCGTGATACCCGTACCGCAGGCGTATGTCTCATCCTCCACTCCCTTTTCATAGGTCCTGACTTTCAGCAGACTGCCTTCAGGCTCAACAAAATTGACATTTGTCCCGACCGGGGCAAACTCCTGACGGTATCTTATACGGCGTCCTTCACCGAAAACATCATAATCAGCCAGTCCACCAACCATCTTGACAAAATGCCTGGTACCAGTATCCAGAAAATATCCGCATAACCCGTACTGACTTTCAGTAGTCCCCGAAGGATTGCCATATACTTTGATTCCGGGCACATCTATCATCTTGAGCCTGACAGTCCGTGTCTTTCCCTCAACAGAAAGAATCTCCGCAGTATGAAGCCCGTCCGCAGCCTCAAAGTCAAACCGGGTGATGCCCTTGTCCGCAGCAAACGCCACGATACAACGCCCTCCGTTGCCGCACATCATTCCCCCGGAGCCGTCGGAATTGAAATATTCCATTCTGAAATCACAGGTGCCGCTGCTCCCCAGCAGCATAAGCCCGTCCGCCCCTATACCGTAGCGGCGGTCGCAAACAGCGGAAATCTCTTCAGGGGAAATCACACAGGAACCGTCCCTGTTGTCCGCAATAAGAAAATCATTCCCTGCTCCCTGATATTTATAAAATTCCATCGTACTTTCTTTTACAAACGTCACAAACAGCGTTTCAGCAAATCTGCAAGTATAGCTATCCCTTTTTCCATCCTATCTTCGGCAATAAAGGAAAAATTCATACGCATCGTATTTTTTCCTCCGCCTCCAGTATGGAAAAACGATCCCGCCACATAAGCGACTCCAGCATCCAGAGCGACATCATAGAAAGCCACAGAGTCAAATCCTTCCGGAAGTGTAAGGAAAAGGAACAAGCCTCCCTGAGGATGAGTCCAGCCAACACCTTCCGGCATATATTTCTCCAGAAGAGAAAGCATCATATCGCGCTTTTTCCTGTATAGCGCAATGCTGCCGGCAAGATTCCGGTCCAGCATCCCTCCTGCAAGGAACTCAGCCGCCACATACTGGTCAAACACCGGAGGGCAGAGATCAAGCGACTGCTTACACACATAGATTTTGTCAAGCAGTTCAGGATTCCCCAAAATCCATCCGAGTCGGAATCCCGGAGCCATAATCTTTGAGAACGACCCGAGATGAAGCGTAATGTCAGGCGCGAGCGAATATATGGTCGGGACAGGTTCTCCCTCATACCTCAATTCACGGTAAGGCGCGTCTTCCACTATCAGACAGCCGTATCCGGCGGCTATCGAGACAAGTTTTTTCCTGTGTTCCAAAGGCAGGGTCTCACCTGAGGGATTCTGGAAATCAGGTATCGCATAGATGAATTTTATCTTCTTCCCTTCAGACAAGGCTTTCTCAGCAGCCTCGCAGTAGGCAGCCCCGAACTTTTCCGCATCAGAGTCAAAAGGCACTCCGCGCACATCCGCCCGATATGAACGGAACGACTGCAGCGCACCGAGATACGACGGGTCTGAAGTAAGGATTACATCTCCCGGATCCACAAGCACACGTGTGCACACATCTATTCCCTGCTGCGAAGAAGATGTAACCTGTATACTTTCCACAGGCACTCCATAACGCACGGACAAGGCATCCCTAAGCTCGGGAACTCCCTGGGTAGCCCCATACTGGAAAGCCTTCGCCCCGAATTTCGAGATGACGCCAGACATTGTTTTCCTGAAGTCTTCAAGGGGGAAAGTCTCTGCGGAAGGATAACCTCCTGCAAATGAATGTATAGCATTCAAGTCTACCTTTTTGAATATGTCCCTTACAGGAGACCTGAAAAAGGAGCCGGTATCCTCCGAATATAGCGTTCCGTAGTCCATCATCACCACAAAGCTATCTTAGCAGGTCTTCAAGCACCACTGAAGCCGCAGTCTTTTCATCACGGTATTTCACGATCACAGGAGTATAGATGTGCACTCCTTTCTCTGCACCAGGACCTTTGGTTATAGGCCTGCTTCCCGCCACAACGACTGCTCCGGCAGGTACAACCATCTGTCCGGTAGTCTCGTCGGCACGTATATATTCCCCTGTTGTCGCGTCAAAGATAGCTGTGGATGAATTGATTATAACCCCTGTGGCAATTACGGCATTCTCCCTGACTATAGTACCTTCATATATTCCGCAGTTTCCTCCGATGAACACATTGTCCTCAATGATGACCGGCAATGCGCCCACAGGTTCAAGTACACCGCCAAGCTGGGATGCCGCCGACAGATGCACATGCCTGCCCACCTGTGCGCAAGACCCCACAAGAGCGTGGGAATCAATCATAGTGTCCGAATCGACATACGCGCCTATATTTATATACGAAGGAGGCATGACAATCACGGAAGGGGCAAGATAGGCTCCGGTCCTTACAGCACTTCCCCCGGGCACGATCCTCACTCCGCTGTCCGGAGAAAATTTCCTGACAGGAATAGTGTCCTTGTCGAAGAAATTGAACTGCCCCTGGCTCATATCCGTCATCTTCCCATATCTGAATCCGGTCAGAATCACCTCCTTGACCCAGGAGTTGACCTTCCACTGCCCGTCAACCTTCTCCGCGACTCTTATCTCACCGCTTTCGAGGCCACGCATGACCTCATAGAATCTTTCCAGTTCTGTATTCATAACCTTATTTGTCTAAAATCAATACAAAGCCTTGACTGTCTCGGTCATAATATCGTATGTGGAACGCTCGCAAGGGACAAGAGGAAGACGGAGTTCATTCTCTATGAATCCCATTGCCGCAAGTCCCGCCTTTACAGGCATAGGATTGCTCTCGATAAAACAATTCCTGAACAAAGGCATAAGCCTTTCGTGCATCTGCCCAGCAGAATAGAAATCCCCGGAAGCAGCCGATTCGACCAGCTTTACCATCAGTTCCGGAGCGATGTTGGAAGCCACGCTTATGACTCCTGCAGCCCCTTCCTGCATCAGCCTCAAGGTATCGTCGTCATTTCCGCTCAATACGGCAAAACCCTCCGGAGCATTACGTATAATCGATGTTATCTGCCCGAAGTCACCTGAAGCCTCCTTGATCGCAACGATATTGTCGATCTCAGCAAGTTTCAGAGCTGTTTCAGCAGTCATATTCACACCTGTCCTTCCGGGAACATTATAAAGGACCACAGGCTTGTCTGTCTCGGACGCGACAGCCTTGAAATACTCGTACTGCCCTTTGGCAGTAGGCTTGTTGTAATAAGGCACGACGACAAGGAACATATCAGCGTTGTCCAGAAGACGCATATTCCTGACCGTCTGCTTCAGTGAATTGGTCCCGACGCCGGCCAGCACCGTCAGTCCTTCTGCATGCTCTTTTGTAAGATCCAGAATCCTGACTTTCTCCTCGTCATCAAGGCAAGGGGTCTCTCCCGTCGATCCGAGAGGCACCAGGAAATGTATTCCGGCCGACACCTGCCTGTCAACCAATGCCGCAAAAGCCTTATAATCAACTTCACCTCCCTTGAAAGGAGTAATGAGAGCAGTTCCGCAACCGGACAAAACAAATCTATTCATAGCCGAAATCTTTTATCTGTTGAATATTATATCCTTAAAATCATATACGCCTTCAAGGGTATCAGCCTTTATCGCGGCATCCACAGCCCCTCTGGCGAAGCCTTCCCTGGAGAAAGCCTCATGAGTCAGAGTAATCCTGTCATTGATTCCTTCAAACCCGACCGTATGTATTCCCGGTATCTCTCCGCAGCGCACGGACTGTATGTCCACTGAAGTCCCCATATTGCCGTCAATTATATCAGCGATGCTCCTGGCCGTACCGCTCGGAGCATCAAGCTTATGGCAATGGTGCATCTCCACCATATATGGACTGTAGCCTCCTGTAACGGCCATTTTTTCCGAGATGAAATCAGCCAGTGCAAAAAACAGGTTAACTCCGACAGAAAAATTCGAAGCATATATCATAGTAGTGCCGCATTTCTCGAAATATGCAATCACTTCATCCCTGATGTCGTTCCATCCTGTGGTCCCGATTACCGCTGCCTTGAAATTCTCCGCAATGAACCGGTAGTTTTTCCTTATCGCCTCAGGAGTGGTGAAATCAATACATACCGACTCTCCTGCCAGTTCCTTGTCAAATGACACGATATCCTCGCTGCACCCTACGCATTCTATTCCTTTTTCGGAAAGGATCTTCTCGACCATCCTTCCCATCTTTCCATATCCGCTAATTACCGCTTTCATACCGTTCTGCTTCAAAAAGATATTTATGGACCTCATTGACCACATCAGAAAGCGAAGCCCTGTCGACTACGAAGCTGATATTGACAAATGAGGCTCCCTGTGAAATCATATATACATTGCTGCCTCCCAGCGAAGACATGGCCTGCCTGAGAAGTCCTCTGAGATTGACTATGTTCTTGCCTATTATTGAAACCTGGGACTTGTCGGTATCGACACCGACTTCAGCAAATTCAGAAAGCTCCCTTACGACCTTGTCTATATTCTGGCTGGCATCCATAGTAAGTGAAATATTCGCCTCGGAGGTGCTGATAAGGTCGACCGAAACCTTGTTTTCGCTGAATATCTCAAAAACACGCTTCAGGAAGCCTGATACATTGATCATCCTTGTCGAAAATATATTGAGAAGGAGGATGTTTTCCTTGAACGAAATCGATTTGACTCCGTCTTCTATGCTGTCACTCTGCAGAATCGCCGTCCCTGCTCCCTCTGGATTCATAGAATTGAGCACATATACCGGTATATTCTTCATTACGGCAGGCTCTATGGTAAGAGGGTGAAGGACTTTAGCCCCGAAATGCGCCATTTCAGCCGCTTCTTCAAATGAAATCCTGTCGATGCTGCGAGTATTTTTAACCATTCTCGGATCAGCTGTACGTACTCCATCCACATCTGTCCATATTTCAATCCGCTCGGCATCCACCGCCATTCCTATGAGAGATGCGGAATAATCCGAACCTCCGCGACCGAGCACCGAAGGCTCACCTTTCATAGTAGATGCGATAAATCCCTGGGTAATGACAGCATCAGCCCCTTCATAAGCCTTAGCTACTGTTTCCGGTGCATTTTTGACAATTTCACCGACCAGAGGTTCACCTTTGAGATAGTCATCGGTGGTCTTCATCATCATCCTGGCATCAATGAAACCGGTCCTGATGCCGCGTGCGTTCATCGCATAGCATATAATATTGGAAGACAGCCACTCTCCGTGGGATATTATCTTGGCCTTGCTCCTGTCCGTCAATTCACCCAACGCACATACTGCACCTACAAAAGAATCCAGGCCGTCACATATTTCATCAACTTTTGCGCAGGCCTGCACGCATAAAGGCTCATTGTCCGCAAGCAGTTCATTCACAAGGGATATATGCCTTCTGCGGAGTTCGCCGAGCAGCTCCTCCACCGACTGCCTGTCCCCGGCAGTCGCGCTGTCAGATATCCTGTAAAGCAGGTCCGTGACTTTTGACAGCGCGGAAACCACCACTATAGGCTTTTCCGCAAGCCTGCTTTCAACAATCGACACCGATCTTGTTATCGCTTCATAATTCGCGACGGACGTACCGCCGAATTTCATTACTATCATATTCTGTCTTTCAATATTTCAAATATTTTCACATAATTCTCCACAGCCTGGCGTATGTCGTCAAGCCTGATATATTCTGAGCTCGTATGGGCAACCAGGATCGAACCCGGACCGCACAACATCCTGTACTGGAAATTGGTCAGCTGAGGAGCGTCGCTTCCGAAAGCGACCGTCTTCGTCCCGAAGCCGTCCAATGTCATATATTCGGCCGGAGTATCACCTCCGAAAGCCTCAACCGTAATATACTCGTCATTGAATCCTTCCATCACCCTGCATACCATATCGTCGCTGGCAAACGTGGTACGGAAATATATCTTGAACGTCAGAAGGTCACTGAGGATATTCTGCGGATTGTCACTGGAAAGCCTGCCTATATTCCAGGTAGTCTCTCCGAGTTTCGGGTCCATAGGGAACTCCACAGACCTCAAAGCACCTACCATATCCACAAATCTTTCCACAGCACTTGCCCCGTAGACAGGATAACCCGAATGGAAGCTTTTTCCCCTGACGGTGACAGCAAATGACTTTGTCCCTTTGCTGGCCGAAACCATCTTGTTGTCCGTAGGTTCACCCACTATAAGATATTTGCCCCCAGGATGCTGCTCCCTGAATTTCTTCGCCCCGAAAGAACCGGTCTCCTCTCCATAGACAAGGAGAAGCCCGAAGCCCTCATATCCTTTTGCAGCAAGCTCCAGACAGGCATTGTACATCGCGAACAGCTGCCCTTTGGCATCACATGTACCCCTTCCTCTGACAATGGTCTGGCCGTCCTCCCTTTTTTCCACCACAGGAGGGATATAAGGAGGAACCGTATCGATATGAGTGCAGAAAACAATCTGAGGATCTCCCCAGCTGAAAAGAAGGTTGCCGTCCAGACGCTGCACGGAACATCCTTCAACTGCAAGATGTTCGGCAAGATAGTCGGCAAGAGGGCCTTCGTTCGAAGACGTGGAGTCTATACCGAGTATTTCAAGAAAAAGTCCAATGTCCATAACAAGTCACAAAAATATTGATTTTTCCACAAAATGGCAGTCTCCGTCACATATATTTTGACAGAGCACGCCCTGAGGCACCGATCTGTATCAATAAAGTCCTCCATTGATGGAAATGCACTCCCCTGTAATATATCCGGCCTGTCCGGAAGCGAGGAAGGCGACAAGGGCGGCTACTTCTTCCGGCTCCCCGAAACGGTTGAGAGGGATCGTCTTCTTAAGCTGTGCCTCGTCCAGACCTTCAACCATATCAGTCCTTACGAATCCCGGAGCCACAGCATTGACAGTCACCCCTTTGCGTCCGACCTCCTGTGCAAGGGCCTTTGTCGCGGCAATCAGTCCCCCTTTGGCAGCGGAATAATTGCACTGGCCCGGAAGACCTTTCAGACCGGACAGGGAAGCCATATTTATGATCCTGCCATATTTTTTGACAAGCATCTGCTTCAGCAGAGGACGGGTGACATTGTAGAAGGCATCCAGGCTCGTGCCAAGCACCTTGTACCAGTTTTCGGGTTCCATCCACAGCATAAGTTCATCCTTCCGGATACCGGCATTGTTGACAAGCACTTCGATATATCCGTCAGTATGGGATTCCATCCACCCTTCAAGTGCATCGGAGGCTGCCTTCATATCACTGACATCGAATTTGAGCAGTTCTCCCGAGCCGCCGGCCTCCGATATCAGCTCCAGGGTTTTCCCTGCCTCCGCATCATTTGACAAATAATTGACAATTACGCAATATCCCATCTGTGCAAGGGAAATACATACTGCCCTGCCTATTCCACGGCTTCCGCCTGTTACCAACGCATATTTCATAATATCCTGTTCTTTTTCGTTATACTACGCTTACAATCATTATAGTTGTCCAGAACCGGCCCGGCAATGCCAGGTCCCAATATTTCCATACAGGTCAGGAAAGACGTGACCGATACCCCGAGGATGCCGTGCAGATTGAGGCTCTGCCCCGTCAGAAGCAGATTCGGCACCGGAGTACGTGGAGCAAGCACCGTTGTCATGACATTGTTGCAGTCCTTCCTTATTCCGTAGGCACTGCCCTCAACAGAAGACGTATGACTGCTGTATGAAAGAGGAGAACTTGTAAAGATCCCGTCAATGGCATCACGCAGTCCGGGAAGACGCCTCCCTACCGTTTCCAGACAGGCTTCAGTACGGTCTGACTTGAATCGGACATAGTCGTCACCTCTTCGCCCCCGCGGTCTGTCCGCCCATTCCTTGACTTCATTCCATCCCATAGGGGCAAGTATATCAATGCTTTCGGCAGTATCAGAACCATCCGGCGGAACTGCCCAGCTTACCATCACGCTTCCAACCGATGAAGGGTCTGCCCTCCACAGGTCCGTATCCGGACGATGCACATACATATTGCTGTTCCTATACGGCATCATACCTTTTTTGAGCCTTATGTTTGCCGTAAACATACCGTAAGTGTTCTGCAGCGAAGAGATACGGTCGCGATATATATTTCGCAGACATACATTATCTTCAATAAGGGATATTGTAAATGCCGGATGCGCACCGGATATGATCCAGTCCGCTGAAAGCGATTCTTCATTATTGACTGTCACTTCCGAAATCCTGCCGTTGCTCCCTTTCATGGAAGTCACCGCCGCACCGGTACGGATTTCACCTCCCATTGCCCTTATGTTGTCCGCAATCCTGTCCGCAATCTGCGAGCCTCCTCCACGAAGCCTCCACGCGCTCTGTATAAACGAATTGTTTATCTGGGCAAAGACATACAAAGGAAGAGTGTCCGCACGCAGCTCCATTTTAAGCGATGTACCGGACAGAACTTTCCGAAGCAGAGAGTCTTTTACTGTCGAGTTGAGATATTCATAAGCTGAACGCGCAAACAGTGGAGACGGTCCGGAGGAACCCTTCCTGAAAACATCGAAAATATGTTCTCCGACATCTTTCAGAAAACAGGTATATTTCTCAATAGATTCCCTCTCCGACGGGAAATGTTCGGAGAGCCTTTCCGCAAACCGCCGGTGTCCGTTGGCTAAAGGGAATGCTTCATCTCCGATTACTACTTCATCAAAACATTCGGTATCAAGCCGCTGCCACGGAAGGTCCAGAAGGTCAAAATATTTGAAAAGCGAATACAGCGGCTCTCCTTCGCCGAGTCCTCCCACATAATGGAAACCCGTGTCAAAGACAGTATCTCCACGCCGGAAAGTCCCCAGACATCCTCCTATGAACGAATCCTGTTCAAGCACAGTGACTTTCATCCCGTGTCTGGCAAGGATATAAGCGCATTCAAGCCCTCCAAGCCCGCTTCCTATGACTATAACATCAGACATAAATACCGGAGACAATGTTATTCACTGCATATATAGGGATCCTGGACAGCCACAGCTTTTAGCGTCATACAGGACACGTCACCGTTCCTTAAAGATGCCTTCAGAACAAAACCGGCACCACTCCCTTCAGAAAGGCTGATGTATACAGAGATATGGGGACAGGTCAGAGGGGATACGACTGAAGTCAGCCTGCACTGTACAAGTTCCTCCAGCATAAGAGGCATCCCGACAATGCTTTCCGCACATTCCTTTATCATCTGGATATTGCATACGCCAGGCGACACTGGATCCCCGGGGAAATGCCCGTCATAGACAGGGCAGTCAGGGACAAGGGAGACGTCAAATATGCTCTCCCCGTCTTCCTTGCGTATGGAATCCACTCTATAATAATTTCCAAGCAGCATAATCTTCAAATTGATACATCCTGTAAATCCTCTTTTACCGTTCAGTCCTCCCTGACAAAAATCTTCATCTGACAGGACGCCAGTATTTCCCCACCGGAAGAGGTCTCCGCGGATAGGAGCGACAATCCTCCCGCTTCTCCAAGAATCCTGATACGGGTACGGAGCAGCTCTCCTGTGCGCGGAAGGCGGCATACGCGGAATTTCCTGATTTCAGCAATATAGCCTATCCTGGGCTTGAGCCCCCCGGACAAGGCGGAGTAGCCCGCGTATGCCGCAGCCGATTGAGCTATATGCTCAATCAGGCCCGGCTCCCTGAGCCGGCCTTCCGCCACAAACATATTGTCTTCTCCAATCCTCAATCCAGTCTCCGCCTCACTATCCCCTGCACTATACAAAGCATCCACCATAACTATAGGAGGACGCTGCGGAATCAGATCAAACAATTGCTTTCCGGAAAACAAGGTATCTGCACCTGTACTTTCCTGCTGTTCCAAATATTCCATATCCTCACTGAGGAAATTTCCATTCTCCATATCCTTGATTCTTTCCGATATCACCTCCACGCGTCGGCACATTCATTTTCTATCCCCTGAACTTACTTACAATCAAAGTAGAGTTCGTCCCTCCGAAACCGAATGAATTGCTCAGGAAAGTGTCAAACCGCTTGTCTACAGTCTTCGGAGGAATCAGCAGACGGGCCGAATCTTCATCAGGATTTTCAAAATTGATATTTCCCGCGATAAAATCATTATGCATCATCAGCATAGAATAGATCACCTCACTCGCTCCGGCCATCCACATCTCATGTCCCGTCTGGGATTTCGTACTCGTAACCTCCACAGTCCTGTCTCCCAGCACATTCGCCAGAGCCTTGGCCTCATTGGCATCTCCTACCAATGTACTCGTGGCGTGGGCATTCACATATCCTATCTCACGGATGTCAATACCGGCATTGCGTATCGCCATTTCAAGGGAACGTACAGGGCCTTCAACATTCGGAGACGATATATGGTCTCCATTTGACGAAAATCCGTATCCGAGAACCTCACCGAGGATGACCGCTCCCCTGCGCACCGCAGACTCATAACTTTCAAGGACCAGTGTAGCGGCCCCGCCTCCAGGGACAAGCCCGTCACGGTCGCGGTCAAACGGACGGCTCGCTCCCGCCGGGTCCGACTCCCTGACCGAAAATGCGAATATCCCGTCAAACGAACCTACCGAAAACGGATTGACTTCCTGGGCGCCACCGCACACCACAATATCCTGCAGACCGTTGCGTATGAGCAATGCCCCGAGACCGATGGCGTGTGATCCGCTCGCACAGGCTCCCGACACAGTCAGATTGATGCCTTTGAGCTTGAATATACATCCCAGGTTCATTGTGACAGTCGAGTTCATAGACTGGAATATTGCACCGGAACCGCACAAAGTCGTATCCTTCTTCTCACGTATCGTGTCTGCCGACTTCACTACCGGCTCTGCGGAACTGTCATTTCCATACAGCAGTCCGACTTCATTCCTGTCTATATAATCCTGGTCTATACCGGCCTGCCGTAAAGCATCAACTGTGGCGCAATATGCATATTTCGCCTGCTCAGGCATATATATCCTCTGTGAACGGCTCAATTCTTTCTTCAGGTCAGGGACCTCGATCTTTGCCGTAAGAGCGGAACGGAATCCCATCTCTTTCCTCACAGGATCAAAGACAATCCCTGATTTCCCTGAATATAGGGAGTCTCGCACCTCATCCAAAGTCTTTCCAAGACAGGAATAAATTCCCATCCCGGTAATTACAACTCTATTCTGCATAACATCATTTCTGTCAATTGCACAATACAACCAACCTTCAAATTTCTACAACTTGTAAAGATACAGAAAATTTGACAACTTTATAAGTATGTCAGCCAACTAATCCGACACTGCGGACAGGATGAGCCTGATTGAGGTTCGGAAAGACTGTGGAAGGACTGTAGAAGGACTGCCGGAAATGTCATCCTCGTTCCCTGGACTTCTTTATCCGGATTTTTCCGGCAGCGGATCCTGATGCCTTTATCACCTGCAAACAGCATCGCGTGGGTTGACACCCTCCCTTTGTAAATCATTGATTGCTATGCGATTGCAAAACAGTATATGGTTTAAACGGCATACTGTTTTGTATATACCTGATGATCAGCTGATTATGGGGCAAGGGTCTTGGAGGCTGATTGCAGCTTATGAAGCGGTTTGCGATTTGTCAGGGATAAACAACAGACCCCACAGTGATTGACTGAGCCAGATATGATAGATATGAACCGGACCGGCGAACAGGTGGGTCTCTGCAATCCAATGAAACTCAATGCGTTATAAAACAGTATATGCCATATAGGGCATAATGTTTTGTAATCAGCTGACAGACAACACGTTGCAGAGACCCACCTGTCCGTGCCTCCGCCAAGTCTTTCAATGCCAAAGGTCAAGAGATACAGTACGAGCTACTCCAAAGGAATCGATGCGCATACTTGATGTCTCCAGTACTGAAAACACAAAACAACTCTGATTTTACCCCGATCCATATTCATAGTTGCCACCTTCAGTCAAGATAAACTGATTATCAATACATTGCTACTGAAGGTGGACAGTGATTTTCTCTACCTTCAGTCGCCGACCTTGTTCTGATTGCGTATATGGTGGATTTGTCACTGAAGGTGGAAGATATGGAGCACCACCTTAAGTATATTTTCATTGACTATCAAACCATTGCTACTGAAGGTGGCAGGTACGGGCGAGGCATATTTCAAACTCAATAGAGTCTCCATTTTCCGGCTTTCTCTCATTGGATGAAAAACGTTTTCATCTAATTTCTGTAAATCAAAGGAAATTGACAAGTTGCAGCGATTTTACCGACTATTTTTGCACCATTACCTATATCAATGACCAAAGTATCACAGATGGTTTCACCAACTGAAAATGTCCACATTACCGGGATTTACCTTGATCCCATTATACCGGCAAAGCAGCAAATACCTCAGAAGGTACAATACAAAAAAACACCGCTACAATGAATTGTAACGGTGTTCTGTAAAGTGGAGATAGTCGGAGTCGAACCGACGACCCTCTGCTTGCAAAGCAGATGCTCTAGCCAACTGAGCTATACCCCCGTTTCTCATCTCTTCCTGATGTTTCAGGCGGACTTCGAATATTTTTAAGAACTTGTAGTCCCGAGCAGACTTGAACTGCTGACCCCTACATTATCAGTGTAGTGCTCTAACCAACTGAGCTACGGGACTGTATATAATAATGAAAGACTCAATAAGGAGAGCAAAAATCAATGGACAGCTCCAAAAAGGAGGTGTTCCAGCCACACCTTCCGGTACGGCTACCTTGTTACGACTTAGCCCCAGTTACCAGTTTCGCCCTAGGCCGGTCCTCGCGGTCCCGGACTTCAGGCGCCCCCGGCTCCCATGGCTTGACGGGCGGTGTGTACAAGGCCCGGGAACGTATTCACCGCGCCATGGCTGATGCGCGATTACTAGCGAATCCAACTTCGTGGAGTCGGGTTGCAGACTCCAGTCCGAACTGGGACAGGCTTTCGAGATCCGCATCCGGTCGCCCGGTAGCATCCCTCTGTACCTGCCATTGTAACACGTGTGTCGCCCCGGACGTAAGGGCCGTGCTGATTTGACGTCATCCCCCCCTTCCTCGCACCTTGCGGTGGCAGTCCCGCCAGAGTCCCCAACTTCACTTGATGGCAACTGACGGCAAGGGTTGCGCTCGTTATGGCACTTAAGCCGACACCTCACGGCACGAGCTGACGACAACCATGCAGCACCTCGACAGCTGTCCGAAGACTATGCCATCTCTGGCATATTCAGCTGCCGTTCGAGCCCGGGTAAGGTTCCTCGCGTATCATCGAATTAAACCACATGTTCCTCCGCTTGTGCGGGCCCCCGTCAATTCCTTTGAGTTTCACCGTTGCCGGCGTACTCCCCAGGTGGAATACTTAATGCTTTCGCGTGGCGGCATAATTTACAACCATACCGCGAGTATTCAACGTTTACTGTGCGGACTACCAGGGTATCTAATCCTGTTTGATACCCGCACTTTCGAGCCTCAGCGTCAGTTACACTCCGGAAACCTGCCTTCGCGATCGGTCGTCTTCATGATATCTAAGCATTTCACCGCTACACCATGAATTCAGGCTTCCCTGCGTGTACTCAAGACCGGCAGTTTCAACTGCAATTCCGGGGTTGAGCCCCGAACTTTCACAACTGACTTAACGGCCCGCCTACGCTCCCTTTAAACCCAATAAATCCGGATAACGCCCGGACCTTCCGTATTACCGCGGCTGCTGGCACGGAATTAGCCGGTCCTTTTTCTGACGGTACATACAATACGGGGTTCACGAACCCCCTTTTATTCCCGACTAAAAGCAGTTTACAACCACGAGGGCCGTCATCCTGCACGCTACTTGGCTGGTTCAGCCTCTCGGCCATTGACCAATATTCCTCACTGCTGCCTCCCGTAGGAGTCTGGACCGTGTCTCAGTTCCAGTGTGGGGGACCTTCCTCTCAGAACCCCTAGACATCGTAGCCACGGTGGGCCGTTACCCCGCCGTCCAGCTAATGTCACGCGAGCCAATCCGTCTCCGCCGGAGCTTTAGACAGCCGGAGATGCCTCCGGATGTCACCATGGGGTATTAGGCGGCGTTTCCACCGGTTATCCCCCTGAGACGGGCATGTTGCTCACGCGTTACGCACCCTTGCGCCGGTCGCCGACAGGGATTGTTGCCAATCCCCTCGCTGCCCCGCGACTTGCATGTGTTAAGCCTGCCGCTAGCGTTCATCCTGAGCCAGGATCAAACTCTTCATTGTATAATCTCTATATAAATCTTAGCTTGCCTGACGCCTTGCTTTTTCCTTTAAAGGAATCAACGCTCTCGATTCTTATTGTATTCTCGGTACTTGCTTGTACTTGTACTTCTCAGTCTTTTCAATGAACTTGCTGTTCCGCTCTATCTTGAAACGGGGCTGCAAAGGTAAGCCTTTTTTTTGATTCTCCAAAACTTTTTTCAAAAAATTTTCCGGAGGCCCGGAGGCCGGGGAAATTCCCGAAAAACACGCGCTGGAGCATCGCAGAGGCCGACTTTTCACAGAACCAACGCCCCGACAGGGACGCCCATTTCTCAAACGGGATTGCAAAGGTACTGCTTTTTTCCGTATCTCCAAATCTTTTTGAAACTTTTTTCAACCCCACAGGACGAAAAAACACAGACAAGACACGCAACACACTGGAGGACAGAAGGTTGAGAAAACAGAAATTTTCACACAAAAAAAACGGCAGACAGAGGGACCGAAGGAGGGGGCGGGAGCCGGGCGGCGCAAAGGACCGCAAGCCCCCATCGCGGCATACAGGGAAAGAAAGGGAAGGCAGGACAGAGGAAGAAGAGGACTGAAGAGCTCGGGAAAATTACGGTATGGACAACCAAACATTTCCGGACAAAGCGACAGAAAACCATCAGTGCAATCGTTATACTTCACAGAACCGACACATTATTATATAGTATCATATTAGTATTACCTTATATATTATCTGCCAAGCAAAGAACTTACCGTTTTCCTGTCAAGGCCGAGGAGACGGGCAATCTGAGGAACTCCCACCTTAAAATATCTACTCATATGAGTAACCAACAGACTTTTTTCCCTTAAATTCAACTGCGTGAGAGAAACCTTGTCAAAATATTTCCTGATAATTTCCTCAATATTAACCAACATTTCGTAATCATTATGACGGACACAACAATTTAAAGCAAGATCATATTCCATTTGGGCTGAATTCACTTTAGAAATCCGGTTCCAGAAAAATTCTTGGGAATAATTGAACAATTTTTCTACAAACTTGCTGTCAACAAACGACTGAGGAAGTATATTATAATCGGAATCAACCAAAAGCCCACTGCCGGAAAGCTTGCAATGAGTACAGAGCATTAATTTCTGTTCCTTGACCTTCAACGAAGATACACGCCTGAAAGAACAGTCCGGCCATTTTGAGAAATAGCATTCCATACTTGACCACTTGTACTGTCCGGCATCTTTGACCAATCCCCCTTCAACAGGATTGCGGAGAATATATGCTACGCAATTCCTCATATAAGGCACTTCGCATATCTCTTTTATGCTGGCTCCAAGATTTCGGAAAATCTTCTTTGCAGAATACCTTCGGGAAAAATACCGTGAGTATTCCTTTTTGAAGCGCTCAATAAAACTTTTGGCTCGTTCCTGCTCTTCGGCCAGCAGCAGAAAATGCACGTGATTCCCCATAATACAATACGCAATAATGGTAACCTCATTGCAAAAAGCAGCAACAGCAATAATCTTGACCGCATACTGATAGTCGCTGGCATCAAGAAAAGCCATACGGTCCTCGAGCCCTTTTGTACAAACGTGAAATGCCTGAACGACAGGTTCATAAGCAATAGAATCATCCTCCCTCCTCATATCTACACAATTAATTTACATCGCAAATTAGAAATAGTATTCCATTACAGCAAATTTTATTATCATTTTTACAGAATTTATTTGCACATCAAGTTAATTTCCGACGTAACTTTTCTGTGAACATTGGGAAATGAGACTATCCATATACTATTGATTAACAAACAAGAGGGTTGTCAATACGGCAAAACTAAGGACATTGGGAACCGCATCTGTTCAAATATCCCTGACAATCAACCAATTAATAAACCGAAAAGTTCCCAACGTAACATCAAACCGGACATTGGGAATGGCAATATCCAGCATATCACTGACAATCAACCAACTAACAAACCGGAAAGTTCCCAACGTAACATCAAACCGGACATTGGGAACCAAAACAATCAGCATATCTCTGACAATCAACCGACTAACAAACAGGAGAGTTCCCAATGTGACACCAAACCGGACATTGGGACTCGAAGCGACTCAAACACCATTGACAGACAGCAGCTTAACAAGCAGGAGAGTTCCCAATGTCACAAAAAAACAGACATTGGGAACGGCAATATCCAGCATATCTCTGATAATCAATCAATTAACAAGTCGAAAAGTTCCAAACGTGACATCAAGATGGACATTGGGAACCGCAGCAACTCAAACGCCATTGACAGACAGCTGCTTAACAAGCAGGAGAGTTCCCAATGTCACAAAAAAACAGACATTGGGAATGGCAATATCCAGCATATCTCTGACAATCAACCAACTAACAAACCGGAAAGTTCCCAACGTAACATCAAGATGGATATTGGGAACCAAAGCAACTCAAATGCCATTGACAGACAGCAACTTAACAAGCAAGAGAGTTCCCAATGTCACCAAAAAAACAGACATTGGGAATGGCAATATCCAGCATATCACTGACAATCAACCAATTAATAAACCGAAAAGTTCCCAACGTAACATCAAACCGGACATTGGGAACCGAAGAGACTCAGATACCACTGGCAGACAGCAGCTTAACAAGCAGGAGAGTTCCCAATGTCACAAAAAAACAGACATTGGGAATGGCAATATCCAGCATATCACTGACAATCAACCAACTAACAAACCGGAAAGTTCCCAACGTAACATCAAACCGGACATTGGGAACC
>VSOK01000006.1:0-19926 GCA_009774765.1 Bacteroidales bacterium | reverse complement strand
GGACATTGGGAACCGCATCTGTTCAAATATCCCTGACAATCAACCAATTAATAAACCGAAAAGTTCCCAACGTAACATTAAACCGGACATTGGGAACCGCAGCGACTCAAACACCATTGACAGACAGCAACTTAACAAGCAGGAGAGTTCCCAATGTCACAAAAAAACAGACATTGGGAACCAAAACAATCAGCATATCTCTGACAATCAACCAACTAACAAACAGGAGAGTTCCCAATGTAACACCAAACCGGACATTGGGAACCAAAACAGCCATAGCACAAAAAACATCTCAAACATCATTTCCCACAAAAACTAAAACACCACCAACAGCCCCAACAACACCCCAAAAGACAAACGATATCCCGAATTGCCATACGGTCTGGAAGAAAAACGGAACAGCGTTTGTATTATTCAGAGCAGAATACAAAATAAACGATCAAGCCTGGAGTAGAGGAAAAATTTATTTTAGCTATGCCGAGGCGAGAGTGATTATCATAAAATAATTTGCAAGTCAAATGCAGAAACAAAGTTTACTTTGGTTATGCCGGGGCACGCAACTATTGCAGTTGTAAAACTAAAATATTAAACAAAAACGCAGAATTATGAAAACACCAGAAAACAAACAGAAGCAGTCTGAAAAGACGCAACAGTGTCAATGTAATCCGGAAACAGAACGCAAAGCCGGACATGTAGTTACACAGCTGACACCTGACGACCTTATGACGGACGGATGCCTTATGAACTCAAGTACAGGTTCAGACGGAGAGCCGACAGATCAGCAGCTGAACCAGGAAGTCACAGCCATCAATCCTTCTGTAGACAGTATGGACGGACGAGGCTAAAAAGAAGAAGTCTGCCAAAATGATATTTCCCCCGGGAGTTCAAAAAAACTTCCGGGGGAAATGTCGTCAGTAGTCCTCTCCTGTCTGCAGCCAGCCATAACGGAGGCTTGTTCCAGACATTCAATTTTCAGAGGCATCTACCGGTTTTCAGGTTGCAATCTGTCTTTTTAGGCACCAGCCATTCGGGATGTATCGGATCAGAGCTGTCCCGATGTCTTCTGGATTATTATCATTTGTTGAAAAGCCTGTCAAGGAGATCTGCGCGTTCTCTGGTAAGAGTACGTATCCTTTCTATCTCCGATGCATAAGTAGCGGCCGGCATCTTGGCTTCGGAACTATATTGATAATAGAATCTCCAGACCGTAAAGTTTGCATCTATGCTTTTTGCCGCTTCCGCAGGAATCTCATCCAAAAGTTTATCAGTCGCGGTCAGCAATGACGCCTTTTTGTCAGACCAGCGTTGTGCCACAAAAGCACGGAATGTCTCATCCTGCCAGAAACGCTCAAACCAGTCCGTACCGGATATTCCAGGCATACCGAAGCCGGCATCAATCATAAGATTCTTTTTCGGATCATAGCCGTTTGTACGTCTTTCATTGTCCCAACCTTTGTCGCAGTCCCATATAGGACCGAAGAAAAGTTTGTCCACTCCGCGGCGTTTGTACATATAAGTGCTGGTATAGCCGTCCATATCCTGAGCCAGTTCCTTTATAATAATAAAGTCAGCCAAGGTCTTCTCGTCAAAATATTTGCGCCATCCGTTTACAGGATCTTTGAAATTGCCGCCATAAAGGACCGATTCAGCCTGATTTATGAAATTGGTTATATAGTCATACTGGGCCTGGGCAAAATCTTCGTCATCAGGATATTTATAGGTCATCTTCAGTCCTCTTGAAGAATAATGGTTTCCATCGTGTATGTCCGTCTCGATGACATATCCCCCGGAAATCTTGTCCGGATCGCTTCCGTCGGCCCCCACAAGTTCATCCACCGCGATACGGCCTTTCTTGCAGTTCATCTGGTCGCTCATCTGATACACGCCGAAATATTCTCCGTCAAGGACTTTTGTCTGACCTGTATCACAATAATAATAAGGACCGGTGAAATAGACGTTGACGAGCTGCATGCAAGGAGTGAAGTTCAATGCCTTTTCATGATGATAATTGTCAGAGGCATTGTACAGAATTCTCGAATACTCGAATGCGATACAGTTGCGGATGAGGGATTTGTCCATATCCTGGGACATAATGACCCAGCTTTTGTCTTTCGCATGATTGAGACCTATCGGACTGAATTTCTCAGGGAATTTCAGACGGAAAGGCTTCTTTGGAAGTCCCCAGGTGGAGTTTCCTCGTCCGCGCATTTCTATCTTGCCCTTCTCCGCACTGTCCCACCAGCCTTCACCTGAAGATCCCGGAGTCTTGTCAAAAAGCTCGACATACGTATTCACATAATACTCCTTTCCTGTGATAAGTTCATCAGGACGGACGTGGAGAACAGGAAGTTCCGTGTTGATCTGAGGACAGTTCAGACTTACCGTGTACTCCTTGACATTGCCGTTTTCGGCCTCGACTACAACTGTAAAATCCTCCGCGAAAGAAACTGACGCCTCACCGGAAACAATTTCTTCGCTCCCCACAAGCACCCTGGCTCCATTTGTCTCAAACTCAGGAGTCATCATCTCAGGATCTGCACGTTTTATCCATTTGAGATATTGAGCTGACCAGGTGTCAGTCTTCTGATCAAGGGCAAACTTCACATCTTTGTCCAGACCGTTTGCAGAAGCTTTCAAAGAAAACGAAAGGAGATCGCAGGACGAACTTTTTGCACCCTCCTGAACGACCGTAACGCATACATCGTCACAATTCTTGGCTTTCAGCATCACTTCAGCCGTCCTCTCGTCCCTGCCGGCATTCGGTTTTACAGTGAGCTTCAGATTATTCTCCTTTGCCCCGATAATCTGGCCTGCACTGAGCCAATCCGCATCATAGTCCACGGAAAAATTGCCTGTGGAAGTGACAGTAAGAAAACTGTCTCCTCCTTCCGGGGCGA
Organism: Bacteroidales bacterium; assembly: GCA_009774765.1. Classification (GTDB taxonomy): domain Bacteria; phylum Bacteroidota; class Bacteroidia; order Bacteroidales; family UBA932; genus Cryptobacteroides. Next base: position 17,029 of record VSOK01000006.1, on the reverse strand, counting down.
CAGATACGGTCGTCTCCGAAACAGACAGCACCGAAGACCCGGGTTTTTCTTCACCCTCTACGGGCATATTTTTGTCCGTACAGGAAAAAAACGCGAATCCGGCAAGCAATGAATAGAAAATTACCTTTCCTGATCTTTTCATAATAATTATGTGATTTATATAGGAATACAAAGATAAAAGGATAAAGACAAATAACAACAGAGGCAGCCCCAAAGCCTGGGCCGCCCCGTTGATATGATAACTATATGTCAATACGCTTCACGTTTATGGAAGATCGACATCCCTCCATTCCATGCCTGCGCTCCAGGAAGAACCGCTGAACACTTCTCCTGTCAGGTTGTTGCCGTTTGGAGTGTAGTCCTTGATGATATTGCCCTGGCCGTCATCCATTTTCCAGTATGCGACAAGTCCCTCCGAATCAGCAGGTACAGTATAGAAATGCTTTTCAGCATTGATTTCTTCCGCTGAAAGTGCCTTGTTCCATACACGTACTTCAGACATCAGTCCTTCAAAGTCACGGGAGTCATTGTAAGAACGTCCGAGATAGAATCTCTGAGTCCTGTTGTTTGAAGTGTATGTTTCCGTCAAATCAATATCCTTGATATCAGAATGCATTTCAGCGCTTCCTGCAACTTCACCGTTCTGGTAAATCGTCACAGTCTTGGCCGTACCGTCGAATACGACCGCAATATGTGCCCATTCTCCTGCTGGAAGATCCTTTGAGGATTTTACTTTAACCTCCATATTTTCACCATTGCCCTCCTTGGTATTGCGGGCATAGACAAGCTCCCATTCTTTGACATTGCTCCTGTTGTCTCCGTGCCTTACAAGAAGACGTCTTTCAAGACCGAACAAGGTTCCGATCTGGACACCATCCCATCCGCTTGCCGGAGTGAAGTTTTCATCGTGCCTTACAAGACATTCTATAGTAAGAGTCGTTCCGAGCTTAAGGACATCAGGATTATTCCATTCAGCAGCACCGGCAGAATGTTTTTTCATATAAGCGGCTGTGCTGATCACAGAATTGCTCTGTTTGACCACTACAGAAGCGGTAAGCGGCTCTGCACCCCCTGCAGGGTTCTTTTCAGTGAAGGTAATGACAGCCTCTCTCTTGACTCCCTCTTCTACTGCACCGTATGACCATTTCTCCACATTGCCTTCCTTGCTGTGGCCTGTGAGCCAGTCTGAACCTTCAGAGTAAGTGATTTCATATTCCACATTCGCTTCAACCGGAATCTCAAGTGTTCCCGCTTCTGCACCAAGTTTGTATGATGCCTGCTCTGGCCTGATCATAGGCTCAGGCATCTGCTTTACAGCTACTGATACAGACTCTGCGCCCGGAGCACCGATAGTGATTGCAGCCTCACGTGATTCAGCACCGGCAAGTCTGGTGTAGCTGAAATCCAGCTTTGCATTGTCAGATGTCTCGCCCTCCAAAGTAATCTCATGTGTAAGCCAATCCGCACCTTCAGACAATGTTACTGTCAAGGCATCCTTATCTATATGCTTAATGTCAACAAGCACTGTGAACTTGCCTGCATTGAAATCGACTTTAACTTCGGCATCGGAAGCCAAAATGATTTCAGGAACATCTCCAGGCATAGAAATGACAGTAAAAGGAGCTGTTGCCTTTCCGCAAGTAAAGACGAATTCCGCAGTCTTCTTTTCTTCAGCGTTCTTCAAGACATCAAACTTGACGATATCGCCGTCAACACCGGCTACCTTATCTGCCGTAATCCAATCATAAGTCTGATTGTCTTTGGTTGAAAGGGTCCAGTCACCATTGCTTGTAACCATCACCTGTACATTTCCTCCATCTCCGCCTACAGTCTTGCTCTCCGGAGTTACAGAAATCTTATCAACCTTTACAGGTTCCTTGTTCTCTTTCTCTTCACAGCCGACAAATGCAAGAAATGCGGCTGCAAACAATAAATACTTTTTCATAAGAAATAATATTTTGACACACCCTCCGGAGGCCATCAAAGGCTTCCGAAGGAATGTCACAGTTAATTAATATTCGTAAGGTTTATCGTCATACTGTCCCTGACCTGTCTTCTTGTAATAGACTGTAGGTTCAACGAGTTTGCTGTCATAGCAGAGCTCTGCTGTCTCTGAAATAAGTGACTTGAGAGCCCTGTAGTTGGTAGGATCCCATGCAAACCATGCTGCACCCCAACCGTAACCGGCATCCATTTTTTCTTTAATAGCGGATGCACTTGAGCCATAGCCACGTGCACACTCGATACTTACACCACAGCACTGCGCCAGAGTCTGGTCATCATAAGGGCGACCCGCACCACCATAGTTTGCCATCACGCAATTACAGAATTCCGACACATGGTGAACAGAATTGTCTTCGTGGTCTGTAACCTGACCGAAGCCGAGGCCATACTGGAAATAAGAGACATCTATAGGCCAGTCACAAACCGCCGAAGCCTGCTTCCACAGCTGATATGCCATATAGGATTCTCCGTTGCCATAAGTATTATCAGAAGATGTCCTCTTCCATTGTGAACTCATAGGACCTCCGTGGGTACCTGTGTACTCCTCATCAAGGAAGAAACCGTCTATATAGCAATCTTTTGCAATTTCAGCCATTTCCTTTGCAAACTCGACACAGCCCCAGTTTGAAATATTTGTAAGACCTGCGTAGGTGTGGTGAGGCATAAGTCCCATATATACCTTGATACCGGCATCATGGATAGGCTTGAGGAATTTTTCTGCATCATTTACAAGAGCAGTGGTATTGGTGTTGATGGATGTCTCGCCTTGTCTCTTGTTGAATGCCACGCGGTCCTCTTCAGGATACCATCCGATGTTACCTGAGAACAGTACAAGCGCATCAAAGAAATAAGAACCGTCTTCAAGTTTGTATGTGAGGACATTAAGAGGGTTGGTGTCGTTGAACTCCATAACGCACAGCTGTTTGCATGAACGCGGGCTCTTTCTTGTGACCGCATAGTTCACGCGCGCATCTGAGTTCTTAAGGAATGAAGCATTTCCGGAAATGACTTCAGCCTTCAAAGGAAGAAGATACTGGGTACCAAACTCAAGGCTCTCACCGTTGAAACTGAAAGGAACAGCAACCTCTGTCTCCCCTGCCGAAATCGTAAGTTTTGTTCCTCCAACTGAAAGAGAATATACATCAGCAGGAAGAATTACACTGCTTGTCCCATGGATATAGTCATATTCTGAGATATAGCTTTCATCCACAGCGACTCTCACCTCGACATTCTCGGTAGAAGCCTTTGAAAGTGTAAGTTTAAGCTCTGCATTCACCTGCAGTTCCTTCGCCATTTCAATTCTGATATCGTTATTGCCGGAAGCATCGAGAAGGGTTGCCGGAACCGTCTCCGGATCAACTGTTCCACCTCCATTGAGTCCGTCCTGCATCACCGAGACATTGACAGGCTCTGCAGTACCGGCTGTGAATGAGATACGTCCCAAAAGAGCATCTTCTGATGTGTTGTTTTCCTTTACATTGACAACAAGCACATCACCCTCACGGGTAGCCTTGATCCACTCCGGAGCGGTATATTCCCAATCCTTTGCAGTTGTGGTTACAGTCAGACGCACATCTTCATTATCCGAAGCCTGGAATACGATGGCATCGGAAGGTTCCACGGACAAAGTATCCGTCTCCCCTTCTTTGGGTTCGCAGGATGCGAAAGTCATTGCCGACAGTATAATTGCCGGAAGACCGAATAACAATGATTTGATTTTCATGATTTTTTGATAAAAAAATAGTTAATAGTTTAGTATTCTGTTGTCATTTTACAGGCAGTTCAACAGGACGCCACAGGAAGTTGGAGTTGCCTTTCAGGTTCCTTCCGGATGCTGAGTGGTCCTTTACCTCCTTCAATTCCTTTCCATTCCCGCCGTCGAATTTCCAATATGCAATCAGAGATTCAGGATATTTGCCATCATTGTCCCGATAGAGTTTGTAGAAATGGGCAGGAGCGTTCAGTTCTTCTTCCGTGAGGGCCTTGTTCCAGACACGCACCTCTGCAATCAGACCATTGAACGGACGATCCTTGTCATAGGAATATCCTATCCAGAAACAGCGCGGCTTACCATCCTGTTCGTCACTGTGCGCGACCATAAAATTCCTGGAATTGATAGGCATAGTGCTGTTGCCTTCCTTCGCGAGGCATTTTTCTGACATCTTCAGTTTCCCATCATAATAGATCTTGATGTCCGCTCCTTCATTGCTCTCTGCAGAACCGTCGAAAGTGACTGCGATATGGTACCATCTGTCCGGTTTGATCTGCAGGACCGATGACGTTACGTTGTGTCTGAATCTCTTGTCCTCTTCATTGTATATGGCATAAGCCACCTGCAGCTGGTTGCCGGGCAGACCTGTATCCCCGAAACGGAGAAGGAAATTGTCCTCAATGCCCATAAGGGTGTGGACAGAACTCTTGTTTTTGAAAGCCTGCCCGTTCACAAGGCACTCAAAGGTAAATGTCTTCATATCCTTCACCGCTTCAAAATCCCCCCATTCAGGCCATGCGCAATTGGAAGTCATATCGGCTGCAACATTTACCAGGGCGGCTTCCCTTACCACGAAATACATAGTCCTGGAACGCTCGAGAATCTCTATTCCATCCGCACATAGTGTAACCGGAAGAACATATCTCTTTTCATAGTCCAGTCCCTGTCCCTCTCCAAGTCCAACGAAATCAAGGGCAATGTCCCCGCTTGTGACATTGCCGGCCTTGATTACAGCCTGGAGCGAGGAAATGTCGCAGTGCCCTTCCGGAAGCAATTCTGCATCAGGATCATAATACGCTATGCGATAGGTCTCCAGAAGCTCAGGAGACTCCCTGAAGCTCAATTCGATATCACGGTCGGAAGGCTTGGCCATAGCGACTGCGAAATCCACTGTCATCTCTTCAACTTTTTCATCCGTAGCCACCCTGACTTCGCGCTGCATACTGTCAACGTCAAAATAGAGCTTGTTTTCAAAAGACTCGTTGACGTCAGAGCATGATATAAAGGCGGACAGCGACAGTGACGCTGCTATTATTTTGGTTTTCATATCTTTCAAGTTATTGTATTTCAGTTTGGTTCATACGGGTTATCGCCCTGCGGACATTGACGTTGGTGCCGAAATAGATCGGGTTTTCCCGTTCGGTGTCATCGTCCGCATAATATTTTTCATTGTAATAGTCATCGTGGGCGTTTTCTACGGAAAGTCCGATAATCTTACAGCCTCTATACCCTTCTTCATTTTCCAGGTCCTTATGGAAGATATGTCCGGCTGCATCATAAGGGGAATCTCCTACCTGTTCAGGATTCTCCAAAGAAGGTACTGTCAATTCAAAGACGGTCTTCTTTCTGACAGGGTCGGTTTCAGGATATGCTCTGAACTTGCCGCGTATCTCCTCTTTCATTCCGTTGACACCCTGCTGCTTTCCAAAAACGATAATCAGCCAGTCACTCTCGTCAAGAATAGTCTTGTCGGCAATATTCTGAAAAGTTCCTCTGATTGAAAAAAGATGATCAGGATGTGATTTTTTCCATTCACCCGCCGCATCCGCGAAAGGATTAAGGCATTTCTCAATTTCCTCCACTGTCAGACCTGCACTGATATAGACAGACAGCAGAATGCCCTTGAACCCGTATCTGTCGCAATATGAAAGCTGCTTCTGCGCATGCTCCCTGAAAAATGCGGGAGCCTTTGCCATAACCGCCTCTTCTGTTTCACCCTGGTCCAACAAAGAGATCTTATAGTCGTTCCAGTCTGAATAGGCTGTTGCCATATCCACATATGAGACGACCGCAGTACCTTTCTTCTCCTCCACAAGGCTGATTTCCTTCACTACTTCAGGATGCAGGTCCTCCAGGTCGGTGACACATATAAAGTCTGCACTGTCCGGCATAGCCATAATGCGCTGAGACTGGAGCACCGGATATTCAGAAGTACCTTTCATAGTCAGAATCATCAGCTTATGGTCAGTCTTCTTGTATTCCCTGACCCCCTGCAGATATGCTTCATACCCGGCTGGATCGACTTCTTCAAAAGGCTTGCGTGTATAATCAAGATTTTCCGGTTCCGTCCATCCGCAGCCTGCAACGGAAAGCACAAATGCCGTAAGGACCGGAATAAATATATTTTTCATTTCAGATTTCATTTAACGGTTGCCGAGATTATTTGTTAATAGGTTTGCAGTCCCACCATACACGGGTAGCCATATTGTCCCTTCCTTTCAGAAGTTCATCGCAGGCCTGCCTGTAATTGTCATAGTTCTTGCTGCTTTCGGACTGAGGATAAGGCATACGCCTTGCTCCCAGTTCATTGTCAACAATGTTTCCGCTCTTGTTCCCTTCGGCTGACGCCGGGAAGAATTTAGGATATCCGGTACGTCTGTGGTCAGCCCAGGCCTCATTGCCGAGATGATAGTTGGCAATCCATTTCTGGATGAGCACACGTTCCTGCTTAACCTCGACAGAAGCAGAATCGTCCCATTTCACAGCGAGATCGGTCAGGACATCAGGCCTGTTCTCACCTCCTGCAGGGTCCACATAGTTTACCGGAGCCTTTTCATCATTGTTGATATAGTTTTCGTAACCGGCTACACCCCACTGTTCGAATGAAAGACGTATGCCTTCATTATAGAATTCCTCCGCAGAACCTGCAATCAGTCCCAATACGGCAGCTTCAGCTTTAAGGAAAGCCACCTCTGAAGCATTCATCCACATAATAGGGTCGGAAGATGAAATATTAACACCCGAATACTTTCTGCCGGTCTTGCTCAACGGAGGCTTCACCGCGCTGACAAGCACTCCTACATACTCGTATGCCTTGTCGGCAAACTCGGAAGGGATGAAATATTCCGGACGGCGCGGATCATTGTAGGCATTCATATAGGAGGTTATGTCAGCTGCCGCGTGAGTATCTCCTCCTGTCCTGCTGCCCTGTACCTGATTGTATTTGACTGCGGTATAAATAGGATTTCCTTTCTCTCCGAAAGCTATCGGCTGCAGATACGCATTGTCATCGTTGGAGACGAATGCGCCGATCTGATGGGCAAGGACTTCTGAAATCCTTGCCTGTGCCTTGTCCTTGTCAGCATAGACTATACGCATTGCAAGCCGGAGCTTGAGAGAGTTAGCAAAACGGCACCATTTCTCGACATTTCCGCCATATACAGGATCCGCATTCGATGAAACGATACTGTTCATATTTTCGGTAAGGACTCCTATGCACTCGTCCAGCTCGATGAACATCTGGTCATAAACCTTTTCCTGGGAATCATAAGGTACTCCCAGTTTTCCTCCGACACCGATCTGTGAATAAGGAATCGGACCGTACGTATCAGTTACACGATGCATAGCGGCCACCTTGACGACATTTGCCATAGCAAGGATGACCGGATCATCCGTAAGGCTCTTCAGCAGATTCAGGTTCGTATAGAGAGTAGGGATTATCTTCTGGCTTTCCATAAAGACTCTCGTCCAGTCGTCAGAAGGGTTGAAATTGTCAATCGTCTTGGCAAATGCACCTGTAGTGGAATAATAACCTCCCATAGGGCCGCCGAGAAGACAGTCCGTGAACTGGGCCGTGTTGACATCCGTAGACACCACGGAAGCGCAGACAGCTGTCATTGCTGAACTTACATCATATCCGTCCTGCCCCATCTGGTCTTTGCCGACCTCATAAGGGTTCGTATTGATTTCAAGATAATTGCCTGTACACGCCACCGGAAGTACCGACAACGCCATAATACCTGCTTTTATTATATATTGTTTCATTTTCGGCGGTTATTAGAAAGTGATTCTTACATTAAATCCGAAATTGCGGAGTGAAGGCATCATAAAGTGGTCGATGCCCTGATAGTAGTTGCCTGTGGTAGCTATTGATTCAGGGTCGAACGGAGCTTTGTTATATATCATCCACAAGTTTCGCCCTACAAGCGAGAGATTGAGGTCACAGACATTGCCAAGCATCTTTTTCGGGAACGTGTAGCCTATAGACGCTTCCTGGAGACGAACATTGGTAGCTGAGTATGTGTACATCTGAGGCAATGATGAAGGACCTCCGACGGATGTGTACCACCTGTTGGCGTCCACCAGGTTATCTCCGCCGTTAATCAGCACTCCGCCGGCATCACGTGCAGCGGCAGAAGCCTCCGACACTCCGTAGTAGTCAAGTACAGCCTGTGTGCTTGAATAGACAATACCTCCGATACGGGCTGTAATGAGGAAACCGAAATTGAAGTTCCCGAAACGGAAATCATTTCTCCAGGACATATTCGCCTTAGGAAGCACGCTTCCGAGTTTGACATAGTCCCTGGCGTTCTCAATCGGACTTATGCCTACCGTACCGTCCTCATTGATCTGTATCTTGTCGTTTGAATCATATTTGAAATCACTGAGGGAATAGAGGTCCCCGAGAGTTCCTCCTTCCTTAAGCACGAAGTGAGCCTGTCCAAGACCTTTCATATCAAGCTGGTCCACACTGAAATATTCTCCGGTTGCGGCATTCAGGACATTGTTCGCAAGGGAGATGATCTTGTTCCCGTTCATAGAGAGCGTATAGTTCGAATCCCAATTGAATCTGCCCCAGGTATGGCCGAAGCCAAGTGTAAACTCAAGCCCCTGGTTGCGGACATTACCGGACTGTATATAGATTTCCGATGAACCTGAACCTGTTGAAATCTGAGGATTGAAAGTCTGGTTCAAAGTGCTGGTATGATAATATGTGACATCCAGGTTGAAATCCCTGAGGAATCTCATAGTCAGTCCGACCTCGAACGAGTTTGTCAGCTCAGGCTTGAGGTCATACATAGGATATTGGGTCTGGATGTTCCAGCTGAGTCCGCTCGCATTCCATTTATACTGAGGATTGGCGATGTAACGCTCGAATGCAGTACCCACAGAAGCGTATGATCCGCGGATTTTGATATATTCAAGATTATCAGGCATATTTGGGATAATCTCGGAAAGCACGACAGATGCTCCGACCGACGGATAGAAAAACGACTTCCTGTTGGAGTGCGGACCAGCAAGCTGTGACGGCCAGTCGTTACGGGCGGTCAATGTAAGATAGTATGTACCTTTGAATCCGACCTCGGCCGAACCGAATACGGACTGTGTCTGCTCGCGCCATCCTTCCTGGAGTCTTGCTGTCTTTGGAGAGTTGCTGAGATTCTGCACATTGAACACATTGGCAAGTCCCGGCCTCTCTGATGTGATCTCTCCGTCCGCAATGGGTCCACGGTTTTTGAGCGCGTTGTAATACATATCGGAAACCGATGCTCCGATATTGGCCTGGAAAGTCCAGTCGTCCCCGAAACGTTTGTTTATATTGACAAGAGCGTCAGCATAGATCTGACGGTCTCTCATTTCACTGACACCATACAGTCCGTTGTTGGAAAGTTCAACAAGCTGAAGGAATGTCGAGGCATAGAATTTCTCGGTGTATGTAGTGACAGACTGGTCCATACGCACACGGCCCGAAACGCTCAACCAGTCAAGAATATCGTATGACAGGGATGCGTTAAGCATAAAACGGTCTTTCTTGTTCTCGCGGAGATTGCGGTAATTGATCCAGTAAGGGTTCTGCATAGTCATACCGGCATCACCCACAGGCCAATACTGGGTATACAGCTTTCTTGTCTTGTCATACCTCTCAAACATCCTTACCGCGTCCCAGTCGTTGCCGCGAGGGAAAATATAGGCTCCTACCAGAGGGTTGTTGTAGGTACCCTGGTTGGTCATATTGCGGTCTTTCTGAAGGATATAGCTTGCTCCGACATCAAGGTGCATCCTGTCTTTGAGAAAAGATGTCGTATTGCGGAAAGTGAAATTGTATCTGTGATATCCGTTGTTCGGAACAATTCCGTAAGAATCGATGGCCGAACCGGAAATATATGTCTGGTTCTTTTCAGTACCTGTGGATACGGACACGCTCTCCGTGTGAGTCACACCTGTCCTGAAGTAATCTTTTGCCGGATTGTAGTATGGATTGTTGGCATCATTCATAAGATTGCCCCAGCTGCGGTCGATCGAACCGACAGATGAACTGAGGTCTCCTGTACCGTATCTGTTCTGGAATCTCGGAAGCACGAAAGGATTCATCACTTCAACTCCGGCAGAAGCTGATACCGTAAGTTTGCCTGCCTGACCTTTCTTGGTGGTCACTACAATCGCACCATTGGCAGCATCGGAACCATAAAGAGCGGCAGCGGCTGCACCGGTAAGCACGGATATCGACTCGATGTCATCCGGATTTATATCGGCAATCGGGTCAGTAGAGCCCTGGGACGCGAACTCCGTACCTCCATCACGCGCCGAAGTGTACATAGGCACACCGTCGATGACATAAAGGGCGTTCGACGACTGGGATATGGATTTCATACCTCTCATCACGACCTTCGTGGCACCGCCGACTCCGGAAGATGAGGCATTTATATTAAGGCCGGCAACCTTTCCGTTAAGCGAGTTGATGAAATTGGCGTCCTTGTTGGCAGCGATAGCATCAGCATTCACCTGCTGCACATTGTATGAAAGAGCCTTCTCGGAACGCTTGATACCGAGAGCCGTCACGACGGTGCCTTCCATAAGGATGGCATCGTCCTGCATAGTCACATCAAATACCCGTCTGTTTCCGATTGTGAACTCCTGAGAGCTGTATCCGAGGCAGGAAAATTCAAGAACAGAATTCTCCATACCTGCAGGGAGTTCAAAAGAAAAATTTCCGTCAAGATCGGTACTTGTACCTACTGTCGTACCTTTGACGATTATACCGACACCGATGACCGGAATACCGTATGCATCGATTACGGTTCCTTTCAGAACATTATTGTCCGATACCCCCCCCCGGTCAGTTTCAGAACTCCTGTTTGAAATTACTATATGGCCGGATTCAATCCTGTAATCCACGCCCTTGCCGGCAAACAGAATCTCAAGGACTTCAGCGACCGGCTTTTCTGTGACATTGATGCTGACCTTACGGTTGACATCGACATCCTTGTTCAAGAAAACGAAATCTGTTTTCTTTTCTATCTCGCGCATCACCTGCGACAGCGGCACATCCGTCATATTGATGGTGACCACCTCCCTGTCCTGTGCAGAAGCATAGACCGGAAACAGCATCAAAGCTGCAAGTGCGGCAAGACACAAACCCGTGATTTTAGATAATAGTGTCTTAGACATAAGTCAATTTTGTGATTGTTTATGGTAAATAAATACTTATCTGATTATTATAGCCCCTGAGCTGTCCCTTTCGTATGTAAAACTACAAGACTTCTGAAGCAGGTGAAGGGCGAAGTCAATGCCTTCCGAAACACGTATCTTTCCGCTCATATATCCTTCTATATCAGTTCTTTCCAATATAATCCTGACATTGTACGTGTATTCGAAACGGTGCATAAGTTCCTCAAATCCGACTCCTCCGATATTGATATATCCGTCTATCCAGCTTACGACATCGACGGCAGGGACTTTGGTCACCACCAGATGGTTGCCGACCTTTGTGGCCCTTTCATCAGGGCTCAGGATAACCTGTTCGCAATGTTCGCCACCCAAAGTGGAGACCTTCACCTTCCCGTCCAGGAGAGTTGTCGAGAAATGTCCGTTCTCCTCATCCGCATAGACATTGAATTCCGTTCCGAGCACTTCAATCATAGAATCGAATGTCTCCACGATGAAAGGATGCCGCTCATCGTGCGAAACATCCAGGAAAGCCTCGCCGGAAAGCCTGACCTTTCGGAAATCTCTTGCAAAAAGCACCGGGTATTCAATCCTGGCCCCTCCGTTAAGAAACACTCTGGTCCCGTCGTCCAGTACAATCGACATACTCTGACCGGCAGGTACGGAAACCGATGTCATCCTGCGGGAAAGCGCGGCAGAATACATCTCCTCACCTATATATTTTCCTGAGAACCAAGTTCCTGCAAGCAGAACGAGTCCAGCCGCAATGCCACTGACAATTTTCAGCACATCACGTATTTTTGCACTTTTCCTGTCGCCTGCCACAGCTTTTCTGCTGCGCCTGTATCCGGCCTCATTTATAAGCATCGCATTATAGACCATATGAGCATTGTCATAGTCCTTCTGATGCTCAGGGTTTTCCTGAAGCCAGCTCTCTATCTCGCGGATTTCCTCCGGATCGGCCGTATCGTTGAAATAGCTGTATAACTGTTCGTCTTTCATCTGTCTGTGCTCTTGTTTTTGGAACGACATATTATAGACGACTCAAAAGGCAGGTTCTACAAAAAAATTTACGTTTTTAAGTAATTTTATCTAAAATTGCAGGAATTCTTAACAAAAGTCATCTCCGGAGAATCAATTATGCTGATTACAGAACCGTATGATAAACATATCATTTCTGAAGAGGAGTTCGGTGAACTGTTCAGGAACAGCCGTACTCTTTTCATCAGGATAGCGAACTCATACGTGCATAATATGGCCGTGGCTGAAGACATCACCAATGACAGCTTCATCCGTCTGTGGGAAAAGCGCGAAGAGATATTCACAGAGAACTACCAGTCATACGCATTCAGGACAATAATCAACAAATGTCTTGATTATCTCAAATCGCAGCAGATCCGCACTTCTGCAAAGCAGGATATGTATGATATCATCAGCAGAATGCAGAAATATGAAATAATTTCTCTGAAAGGATGCGATCCCGACAGTATTTTCGCATCAGAAGTAGAAGCGATATTCAGGGAGACGATAGACAGGATGCCGAAACTGACAAGGGAGATATTCATCGCAAGCAGGTTCGACGACAAGACGTACAATGAAATTGCACAGGACTACAGGCTCACTGTCCGTCAGGTGACATCACACATCCAATATGCCCTGCGCACCCTACGGCTTGCCCTGAAAGACTACATCACAAGCCGTTAAACAGGACTTACATCAAATATCTTTGATAATTTTAAAAAATTCCGGAACAGCACATAACCTTGAATTGCACTGTTCCGGAAACTAATGTCAAACAGTATTTTGACAAAAATAGTCGTCAATGCTTGAAGTGACGTTCACCTGTAAACAGCATCACGATACCGCACTCGTCAGCCTTCCTGATTGAGTCTTCGTCACGGACGCTTCCGCCTGGCTGCGCTATGGCCTTCACACCGTATGAATCGGCGAGGGTCACACAGTCATCGAACGGGAAGAAGGCGTCGGAACCCATTACAAGGCCGATTTCCTTGACATCCACACCGCGTTCCCTGCAAGTGGCCTCAGCCTGCTTGAGGGCAATCTCGGCAGAGCCGATACGGTTCATCTGACCGGCACCGACTCCCATTGTAACTCCGTCCTTGACTACAACGATAGCGTTGGACTTGATATGCTTGACGATACGCCAAGCGAAATTGAGGTCTGACATACAGCCTTCGCAAGGCTGTGCCTTGGTCACGCACATTTCAGGCTTCACCTCCACTGTATCTATGTCCTGGTTCTGCACGAGCATACCTCCGTTCACGCTGACGTATTGTGTGCGAGGAGTGTTGTCCTTGGTCATGTCCACCTTGAGAAGGCGAAGGTTCTTCTTGGTGCAGAGCACTTCAAGAGCTTCAGGAGTGAACGACGGAGCCATGATTATCTCAAGGAAAATCGGTTTCATAAGCTCCGCCGCTTCTTTGTTGATCTCACAGTTGGTGGCCACTATGCCTCCGAAGATGCTGACCTTGTCAGCCTCGTATGTCTTTGTCCAGGCATCTACCACATCCTTTCCCATCGCGGCTCCGCAAGGGTTCATATGTTTCAGTCCCACGCAGAAAGGCGCATCGAACTCACGCACGATATTGAGGGCGGCATTGGCATCCTGTATATTGTTATATGACAATTCCTTGCCGTTAAGCTGCTCGGCCGTGGCAAGAGAGAAAGGCACTTTCTCCGATGAAGCGAAGAACTTTGCGCCCTGGTGAGGGTTCTCGCCATAACGGAGGCTCTGCTTGAGGTCATATTCAAGGAAAAGTTTTTCGTTGAGTCCCGCCTGCTTGCGCATATAGGTGGCGATCATCATATCATACTCGGCAGTATGGGTGTAAGCCTCAGCTGAAAGTTTCAGACGCGTTTCAGGAGTAGTGTCACCATTGGCCTTTATCTCGTCGATAATCAATGGATAGTTGTCAGGGTTGCAGACCACCGTGACTGCGTTCCAGTTTTTGGCCGCGCTGCGGAGCATGGAAGGACCTCCTATGTCGATATTCTCGATTGCGTCCTCCATCTTCACGTCCGGCTTCGAGATAGTCTGCTTGAACGGATAGAGGTTCACGCACACCATATCGATGAATTCGATACCGTTTTCCTTGAGCTGGGCCTTGTGGCTGTCAAGGTCGCGGCGACCGAGAAGTCCTCCGTGCACTTTCGGGTGCAATGTCTTCACGCGGCCGTCACAGATCTCAGGAAAGCCTGTGATCTCGCTGATATTGATTGTATTTAGTCCTGCGTCCTGCAGGAGTTTCATTGTGCCTCCGGTGGCGATGATTTCCCATCCGAGGGCGACAAGCTGACTGGCGAATTCTACTACGCCTGTCTTATCGCTTACTGAAAATAGCGCTCGTTTCATTTTTATCAAGATTATACTGTTAATTAAAATTCAAACAATTTCGAAAGTAAACTCTTTTTTCTACGGAAGTAACCCAAAAATGAAAATCAGTATGTGAATTCACCGAATTCGGAACGTATGATGAGTTCCTTTCGGTCGGACTCCTCCACCCTGCCGACAATCTGCGCGTCAATACCGAAACTCCTGGAAATGGCAATGACTTCATCCGCATGTCTCTCCGACAGATAGACCTCAAGACGATGTCCCATATTGAACACCTTGTACATCTCGGCCCAATCCGTACCGCTCTGCTCATGAATGGTCCTGAACAATGGAGGGACAGGGAAAAGATTGTCCTTTACGACACGGATATTGTCACCGACAAAATGCAGGATCTTCGTCTGAGCACCACCGGAGCAGTGTACCATACCATGTATCTCCGGACGGAGAGCATCAAGCAGCCGTTTCACTACAGGCGCGTAGGTGCGTGTAGGTGAAAGTACCAGTCTGCCGGCATCGAGAGGAGCCCCCTCGACAGGATCCGTAAGACCGAGGCGACCGCTGTACACAAGTTCCTCCGGCACCGCCTTGTCATAACTTTCCGGGTATTTGTCCGCAAGATATTTTGCAAACACATCATGGCGCGCGCTCGTAAGACCGTTGCTGCCCATACCGCCGTTATACTCCTTCTCGTATGTCGCCTGGCCGTATGATGCAAGCCCTACTATTACGTCTCCGGGACGGATATTCGCATTGTCGATGACATCGCTGCGCTTCATCCTGCATGTAACGGTGGAATCCACTATGATCGTACGCACAAGGTCACCGACATCGGCAGTCTCGCCTCCTGTGGCATATACGCCGACTCCCATGTCACGAAGTTCCGCCAGAAGTTCGTCCGTACCGTTGATAATCGCGCTGATCACCTCCCCGGGCACAAGTATCTTGTTACGCCCTATTGTCGATGACACAAGGATATTGTCCACCGCACCGACACATAGCAGGTCGTCTATGTTCATTATGAGCGCGTCCTGGGCAATGCCCTTCCAGACACTCAAGTCTCCCGTTTCTTTCCAGTACAGATATGCCAATGATGACTTAGTTCCCGCCCCGTCAGCATGCATGATGTTGCAGTACTCAGGATCTCCACCGAGTATGTCTGGAATTATCTTACAGAATGCCTGCGGAAAAATTCCTTTGTCAATATTCTTTATGGCATTGTGGACATCTTCCTTCGATGCTGACACACCACGCTGCATATATCGCTGATTGCTGTTCATAAATAAAATAGTTTAAACTTTTACAATCACTTCTCCTCTCCTCCCAGATCACGGTACAGTTCAGTAGGGTATTTGGCATTGAAGCATGCAAGACACAGGTCCGTACGGTTTCCTGCCTTCATCATGCCATCCTCGGAAAGGAATGCCAGACTGTCTGCTCCTATGGCTTCACACACCTGCTGCACATTAAACCTTGCGCTTATAAGCTCATCCTCATTTGTGATATCCACACCGTAATAGCAAGGTGTCTTGAGAGGAGCTGAAGCGATACGAACGTGTACTTCTTTCGCGCCGGCCTCACGAAGCATCCTCACGATACGCAAAGATGTGGTACCGCGCACGATAGAATCATCCACAAGCACAACCCTCTTGTCTTTGACAATGGTCTTGATGGCGGAGAGCTTCATACGTACACCCTTTTCACGAAGGGCCTGTGAAGGCTGTATGAAAGTTCGTCCTATATATTTGTTCTTGATAAGCCCCATCTCATAAGGAAGCCCGCTTGCCTCGGCATAGCCGGCAGCGGCACTCAGGCTTGAATCAGGAACTCCTACCACTATGTCTGCGTCTGCAGGGGATTCCTGAAAGAGGATCTTGCCGGATTCCTTACGGTAGTTGTGGACATTGCATCCCTCTATATCGCTGTCCGGACGTGCAAAATACACATATTCCATCGCACACATCGCGTGACGCTGATACTCTGAATACCTGCGGGAACGCACTCCCTTCTGATCTATAGTGATGATTTCACCAGGCTCTACATCACGGATATATTCAGCACCTATCACATCAAATGCACAGGTTTCGCTTGCGACCACATATCCGTCCCCAAGACGTCCGAGCACAAGAGGCCTCAGGCCATATTTGTCACGGCAGGCATAGATGCGGTTGGCTGTCATTATAATGAACGCAAAAGCTCCCTCTATCATATTGAGAGCCTCTATAATCGCAAAAATCCTCGGTCTGTTGCGGTCTACCGAATCTTTCTTTATAAGATGCGCAAGCACTTCGCTGTCTGAAGAAGACTGGAAAAGGCTGCCCTTGTCCTCAAGATATTTCCTCAACTGGAGAGAGTTGACGAGATTGCCGTTATGGGCCGTAGCGAAATCACCAGTGTTGTGACGGAAAAGGAATGGCTGCACATTCTCTATTCCACCACCTCCGGCAGTTGAATAACGGACGTGTCCGATAGCCATAGATCCTTTGAGGGAAGCCACCTTGCTCTTATAAACATAT
>VSOK01000059.1 GCA_009774765.1 Bacteroidales bacterium | reverse complement strand
ACAGGTCATCACTCATCATACTGCTTTATAATAGCGTAGTCGGTACCTGAGGTTCCGAATACCTGGATTACAAGAACACGAGTTTCACTTGACCTGTTACGGCTGACATCCACATATAGAAGGCCCTGGTCATATTCGAAAACGAACCATCCGCAGTCTTCCTTATGATATTTTGTATTACGGTCGATTTCAACGGTAGTCGGCTCCGGATTGTCATACGCCCACAACTCTATCTTGTGTATTTTTCTGGTAGTATTCAAAACAAAACGTTTTCCGTGATAATTGTCGCACCAATTGTAATACGGAGATATTTCCAGTTCATATTTGCCGCATCCTACAGCCATAGAAAGAAAAGCCATCAGAAAAAGGCAGCGAATCATAAAATCTTTCATAGTCATAATTTTTTTAATCTATAACTGTATCTTCTTCCGGAGCCTTAAAATACTGGACAATATAAATACCGTTTAGATCTACAAACGGGCTGCAGAAAAATCCAAGGCTAAGGTATCTCGTCTTGCCGGTATTGTTTTCCTCCAAGATGACATGGACACGTGCTTTGTTACTGGGCTGATTTTCCACTTCCACATAAAAAAAGTCCCCTTTCAAAGATCCGGTTCCCACTGCGGCACCTCTTATCTCATATATATGGTGATCGGAATCAAAAAACATTTCCTGTGCAGAGTAATCGCATATAGCCAATGGAGGGGTAACATAACCTTTTTCTATAACAGTACAAGATGCCATAGCAACACATAACGCCATACCCAGGACGAATAAAGAAAATATGTTTTTCATATACTTTTCGGTTAAAAGGTTAATTCATTGCAATATACAATAAAAATCAGAGAATCATACTGTTCAACGGATTATTTATGGATGGGACATTTGAAAGATGATTTATGTCGCAGGACAGATGTATTGTTGCTGTGTATAAAACATTACAGAGCAGAACCGTCCGTGTTGACCGGAACGTCCTGCCCTGTAATATATGTGTTATTGAAGTCTGACTTCTATTTTGTCCAGCGGTCAAGCCAGGAGAAGTATTCCCGGTGCCAGAACAGCGCATTCTGAGGCTTGAGTATCCAGTGGTTCTCGTCAGGGAATATCAGGAGCTTTGACGGGACTCCCATCATCTGTGCAGCATTGTATGCGGCCATTCCTTCATCTACAGGTACCCTGAAGTCTATTCCTCCGTGTATTACCATCAGAGGAGTGTGCCAGTTGGTGACAAGCTTGTGCGGTGAGTTCGCATAATGCCTTACTGCTTTAGGGGCGGTGCTCCACGGGGATCCGCTCTGGAGTATTCCTCCGAAAGTCTTGCCGTCACCGGCAGGGCCGACCGGACATTCAGGAGTTCCTACGCGAGGGTCGAATGTACATTCGTCCGGAATACCTCCGTTGTCCCAGTTGGGAAACCACATCTCTTCTGTCGTGAGGTACATGTGCTCTTCATTGAAGATTCCTGCGTGTGCAATGAACGCATCGAATGTGTCACCGTGCACTCCGCACAGATAATATACGGAGTAGCCTCCGTAGCTCGCACCGCAGGCAGCCATCTTTTGGATATAAGGCTCTGCCTTCAGTGCCCTTGCGGCTGACAGATAGTCCTGTATGTTCAGTCCGCAGTAGTCTCCCGATATCTGCTCGGTCCATTCCTGTCCGAATGCGGTGGTTCCGCGCCTGTTCGGAAGAACTACAATGTATCCCTGATCGGCCATAAGGCGGTAGTTCCATCTGTATGACCAGCTTTGGCTCAATGTTCCCTGGGGACCTCCGAGGCATATTTCAATAGCCGGATACACTTTTTCAGGAGTGAAGTCTGAAGGGTAGAGCACCCAGGTCAGCATATCCTTGCCGTCTACCGTCCTGATCATACGTGCCTCCGTACGTATGTCCTTCAATTGCGACAGAAGGTGACCGTTCTCGTTTGTTATCTGTTTTATTGTAATGGCTTTTGAAGTCACATTACATTCTGCTCTCAAAGGGGTGCTGTGGACTTCGCATCCGCTCTCTACTGCAGAGTTCGCTCCGTTGATCCTTACGGATATAAGTTCTGACGGGAAATTCATACTGCACCAGGAAGCATATAGGGTCGTGCCTTTTTCATCTGAAATTATATTGAATGGAGAAGAGAAATCATACCACAGGTCCTCTCCTGTAATACGTTCGATAGTCCATACTGGATGTCGGGAGGCCGCGATTTCTGCAACCAGCGGGTTTGTCCCTGCCTTGTCTGCACCTATTTCGGGAGCAGTTGCCGTGTTGAGGTCAAGGCTGGCCCTGAATATGCCCTGAATCCCTTCTGCGAGAGAATTGAAATATATTTC
Organism: Bacteroidales bacterium; assembly: GCA_009774765.1. Lineage (GTDB taxonomy): Bacteria > Bacteroidota > Bacteroidia > Bacteroidales > UBA932 > Cryptobacteroides. The sequence goes on along the minus strand of VSOK01000059.1, from coordinate 8,585 downwards.
TCCATTTCCGTTCCATACGGGACCTGAAACATTGTATTTGAAGTCCTCCGTAATGTCGTATACGTTTTTCAGCCAGCTCCCTGTGCTTTTTGGCGCGGCAAGCGCGTCCGGTGCGATCTCTGCTATTATGAGTCTTTGCTTGTCCGCTTCGTATCCGTCGCGTTCCATACTTATCCAGCAGAGCTTTTTCCCGTCAGGTGACCATACGGGATCTGTGTCATAGCCTCCTTTCATAGGGATAAGGACAGTATTTCCGCTTTCTGTGTCATAGATATAGATTTCCGTATTTGTTGAAAACGCATATCTTTTCCCTTCCTCTTTTCTGCAGGAATATGCGATGAAACGCCCGTCAGGACTCCAGCTAAGCTGCTCTATGCCTCCGAACGGTTCCGTAGGAAGCTCATAAAGACCTGATTCATTCTCAAGTATGTCTTTCGATGAGGATGGTGTGATGCCGGCTTTTCTTTTCGCATCGAACGGTGCTATGAAAGTGTGCGGGATTTCCTTTACCCAATGGTCCCAATGCCTGTACATAAGGTCGCCGGTACATATTGCGTCAGCCTTGTCAAGGTCCTCATAGATGTCGGCAGGGGATTTGACTGAGCTTTTTACGCTGCTGACATACATTACCTTGCTCTCATCAGGGGAAATGCTGAACTCTCCTGTGCCTGCAGGTATATCGCTGAGGCAGATTTTACGTCCGAGCTTCCATCCGTCCTTGGACTGTTTGACTTTCGCGCTCCAGATCTGTCCTCCCATGATGAATGCTATCCTGCGTCCGGAGTCGCACCACCGTGCATTGCTGATGCTTTTGCTTTCATCGGTCAGTCTTGAGGCATTGCTTCCGTCTGCGTCAGCTATGAAAAGATGTCTTTGCGACCGGTTCTCTCCGATTGAAGTATATGATACTCCATATAATATATGTTTCCCGTCCGGAGATGCCTGAGGATCGGAAATCCTGCCCAGGGAAAGGAGCATTTCAGGTGTCATCCGTCCCTCTTCGATAGTCATTTCAGACCTGAGGATGCTTTGTGGTGTGTTCTTCTGGCTTTTGTCCATAATTTTGATAGCAGTTATAGACGCTGCTGTGATGAGTATCGCGCAAGCGGCTATTGAAAAAATCGGATTGTACTTTTTCATTGTAAACAGGGACTATTTCGTATTCTCCGCAAAGTTATCATATTTATCCGTAAAAATAGTCACCGCGACAATTAAAAAGATAGTGGAAGCATAGTGATGGAAAAGGGGCAAAGGTTGCTGTTGGAGAAATAATGCATATCTTTGCATTTATGAAAAAAATAATGTTCTGGATTAAAAATGCACGCGATATAGCATTGCCGCAAAGTATGCTTCCGTGTATTCTGGCGATAGGCATGTCGCTAAGCTATGAGACCTTTTCCTGGTGGCTGGCACTCCTGTCACTGATAGGGGTCGCTGCTGCTCATCTTGGAATGAATCTCGCTGACGACTATTTTGACTATAAGGTAGGAAGCGGGGAGAAACGCAAGGAAATGGCCGCTGACGGTATGCGGGCCAGAATTCACAAATATCCGTATCTTACATCCGGTGAGGCCACTGTCCGTGACCTTGCCTGGGCGGTTGTCGCATTCCTGGCGGTCGCAATCGCTTTGGGGGCGGTCGTGATATTGTTCCGTGGGTTTGTACCTTTGTATATCCTGCTGGCTGGAGGCTTTCTCGGCATTACATATTCCGGATGGCCTCTTCGTCTGAGCTATCGCGGATACGGTGAACTGGTCATCGGGCTTATGTTCGGGCCTCTTCTTATGACAGGTGTGCAATATGCATCCTGCGGTGTGTTTGACACCAGGATCCTGATTGTCAGTATTGCTGTCGGGCTGCTGGTGACAAATATAGTCTATTCCCATTCAGTGCTTGACCGTGCCGCTGATGCCCGTATGGACAAATTGACGCTTGCCCGTCTTCTCGGCAGCAATACTGGTATGCTTGCGGCTTCGGCGGTATTCAATTTCGTCCCGTTTGTTCTGATTGTCATCGGTGTATGTACCGGTATTCTTCATCCTGCGTATTTGAGTGTTCTGGTTCTTCTTCCTATGGCTGCATATCTCTGGAATTCGCTTAGGATGTTCGTCTATGAGAGACCGGTGGAGATAAGGATACGTCCGTGGATGGGTCCTATGGGAGATTTCAAGGCATATAAGGAGTACGGAATAGACTGGTTTATGCTGCGCTGGCTGCTGGCACGCAATCTGATAACTTTCTTTGCCTTTATATTGCTGATTGTCAATGTCGTATTGAAGATAATAGGGTAGAGGGCGAGTGTGTTTATTTTGAAAAAGGAATTATGAAACTGAAACAGATTTTCTATCTCGGATGGTGGTTTTTCGGGGCGCGTGTGCTCGGACGCAAACGCCCGTTGCAGACTGTGCTTTTCATTTCGGACAAATGCAACCTGAAATGCAAGCATTGTTCGGTATATGCCAAGGACAGGCCAAACGTGATGACTTACGAAGAGATCCGGAAGGAACTGGAATACTCATACAATCTCGGCTCCAGGTTTGTTGACCTTGAAGGGGGAGAGGTGATGATATGGCGTGACGGAGACAGGACCATCAATGATGTCATAGACCTTGCAAAGGAAGTGGGATTCTTTTCCGTGACCATAACCACCAATGCCCAGCTTCCGTTTGCCGGAAGCTATGCCGACAGCATTTGGGTAAGCCTTGACGGATATGGGGAATACCACGAGGAAATCCGTGGAAAGGGCACTTTCGCACGTCTGGAGAAGAATATTGCGGAATGCGGACATAAGCATCTTAGTGTAAATATGGTTGTGAACAAATACAATTACACTTCCGTTGAACAGACCATAAGATATGTGAAGGAGAATCCTGCCATCGAAAGCATATCCATCAATTTCTATACTCCGTTCCCTGGAGCGGAGAATCTGATGGTCACCAGGGAGCAGCGTATTGAAGTCATTGACAAGGTCATAAGGATGAAAAAGGAAGGGTATCCAATAATGAATTCGGTGTCGGGGCTCAAACTGATGAAACACAACCGGTTCAGACGCCATTGCTGGGTTACCAACTTTGTCTATGCTGACCATACGCATGCAAATTGTGCCGGAGAACAGCTCGGCATCTGTGACGACTGCGGCCTGTGTATGGCAGGGGAGATGAATGCCGTTTTCAACTTCCGTCCGGATACTGTCTTTGCAGGATTGAAGCTCAGGCTGTGACCTGCATCCGGAAAAACTGAATCAGATACCGGTAATATATTCTTTATATGAGAGATAAACTGAAAATCAATATCCAGTCCGAAATAGGGGCTTTGGATGCCGTTCTTCTGCATTCGCCAGGGGCGGAAGTCGAGAATATGACTCCAAGAAATGTCCAGAGGGCACTGTACAGCGATATACTCAATCTGTCGATTGCGCGTCAGGAGTATTCCCAGCTGAGCGGAGTGCTCGGGAAGGTTGCGGAAGTCCATTATGTACGCGATCTTCTTGAGAAGGTCCTGGACAATGATAAAAACAGGCTTGAGCTCGTACGCAGGATATGTGTGAATGAAGAGGTTACCGAGTATATGGAAATGCTGCTCGGGATGGCCTCCCCTGAACTTGCCCGTGTCCTGATAGAGGGGCTTCCGGCGGAGATAAATACATTGACATCTTTTCTGAAGAATGAATATTACGCGCTTTATCCTCTGTATAATTTCTATTTTACCAGGGATGCGGCTGTCACAATAGGAAATGATGCGCTTATATGCCGTATGGCCAACAATGTCAGAGTCAGGGAATCGCTCATTATGGATGCGATATACAGGACAAGCGGATGTTTTGACTGCGGAGTGATAGACGCCAATGATTTCCAGCCGGAAAAATCCCCTGTGATGATGGAGGGAGGCGATATAATCATCGTAAGGGATGATATACTTGTAGTCGGCAACGGGGTAAGGACAAGTTCACAGGGCATTGATTTCCTGATAGAAAGGTTCAGGGCTGGAAACAGCCGCGGGAGGAAGCACATAATCGTCCAGCAGCTGCCTTCGGAGCCGGAGTCGTTCATACATCTTGATATGGTGTTCACAATGCTTGACAGGGACAAATGTATGGTCTTTGAACCGTTGATATTGTTTGACAACCAGTATCAGACAGTGCATATAACGATCGATGGCGACAAGGTGTCTTCAATACGTGCTGTTCCGAATATTCTTGAAGCACTGAAACGTCTCGGTATGGATCTCAAGCCTATAATATGCGGAGGTGATGATGAATGGGATCAGGAAAGGGAGCAGTGGCACAGCGGAGCCAATTTCTTCGCGTTCGCTCCTGGAAAGGTCATAACATACGCGCGTAATGTGCATACGCTTGAGGAACTGGACAGGAACGGCTTCTCGATAATACGTGCGGATGATTTCATCTCAGGACGTTCTGTCCTTTCGGAAGGACCTTGCGCCGTGACCATAGACGGTTCGGAGCTGCCTCGCGGCGGTGGAGGACCGAGATGTATGACAATGCCTCTGTCCCGAAAGCCGGTTGAATGGTAGAGACGTGGAATCTTATCTTTTATAGATCATTGAGGCTTTTGCCGCTTCTGCGGCAAAGGCCTCTCTTATTTCCGGAGGTGAGAGAATCTCTATTCTGCTCCCGAGCCTCCACAGGTCCATCATAAGGCTGTTGTTCGGGCAGACGGATATTGAGAATTCAACCGATTCTCCGTTTTCTCCTATTGTTTTCTGTGAATGGTGTATCGGAAGGTCCCTCAGGTATCCGGCCTCCTTGTGCGATGTCCGGAAAATGATTTCAACCGGTTTCCCGTCAGGCAGATATACACCGTAGCTTGTGGAGAAAAGCGCGTCCACATCGAAATCCTCAGGCATAATGAAACGTTCATTCTCCGTTGAAAGGCTTATGATACGGTCAAGGCCGTATACTCTCATTTCGTTCCTTTCTATGCAGTGGGCCACAAGGTACCATCTTCTGGAGGCCTCTTTGATAGCGTATGGGCGTACAGTGTATTCCGAGACCCCTTCTGAAGTGTATTTCCTGTATCTTATCCTGATCGTGCAGCATTCAAGCATAGCCTCCATTATTGCTGTAAGGTGCTTGTGCCCGGAAGGTATGTCCTCGACTGAGACCCTTCCGGAAAGCCGCTCTTTGCTCAGGGAGAGGATGTTGTTGACTGTGAAAGTGTTTATAAGCCAGGCCGATGCTGCGCTGTCGTCCGTAACGTCATCCGTGTACCGTATGAAATATCTGTTTGTGCTCCTGTTGCATTCTATGCTGATGCCGAATATTTCCATGACGGCTTCCCTGTGGTTGTTGAATGTACGTCTGGGATAGTCAATTCCGAAGCGTGTCTCCCAGCGCGAGCGCAGTTCCTTGAACGAAAGCCCTGACGCTCCGCTTTTGATGAATGTCTGTACAAGCCAGATGTATTTCTGTAGAAGTTCTGTAACCATCAGCTTATCTTGCTATAGTCGCGAATGTTGTATTTGTCTTTTCTCAGTTCTTCCCTCAGGGCGAAATTCCTGTCAGAAGAAAGATCGGGGTCGTTTTCAAGAATCTTTTCCGCATATATCCGCGCATCGTTGAGGATTATCCCGTCCTTTGCGAGTGAAGCAATGTTGAGGGATATCGGGAGTCCGCTCTGCTGCGTTCCTTCGATGTCTCCCGGACCTCTCATCTTCATGTCTTCCTCCGCAAGCTCAAATCCGTTTTCAGTTGCGCACATAAGTCCGATTCTGTGTCTGGATTCTTTGCTGAGCTTGTTTCCTGTCATCAGCACGCAGTATGATTTTTCCGAGCCGCGGCCGACTCTTCCGCGGAGCTGGTGCAGCTGGCTCAGACCGAATCTTTCCGAACTCTCGATGACCATCACGGAAGCATTCGGGACGTCCACGCCGACCTCGATTACCGAAGTCGCCACAAGTATGTCTGCACGTCCTGACGCAAAGGCTTCCATATTGAATCTCTTGTCATCGTTGCTCTGCTTTCCGTGTACTATGGCTGTCCTGTACGGAGGGAACGGGAATGCCTGCACAATCTGCTCATAGCCGTTTTCAAGGTTCTGGTAATCCATCTTTTCACTTTCGAAAATCAGAGGGTATACTACGAATATCTGCCTTCCGAGAGCTATCTGGTCGCGCATGAATTTGTATAGAGCGTTACGTTTTCCTTCGAATGCGTGCATTGTCTGCACAGGCTTCCTGCCGGGAGGAAGTTCGTCTATCACAGACACGTCAAGATCTCCGTACAAAGTCATCGCGAGAGTCCTCGGAATAGGCGTCGCTGTCATCACAAGGATGTGCGGGGGGATGCCGCAGGATGATTTTCTCCATAATTTTGACCTCTGCTCCACTCCGAACCTGTGCTGCTCGTCGATTATCGCAAGTCCGAGATTCCTGAATATTACATTGTCTTCTATGAGCGCGTGCGTACCGACTATTATCCCGATGGAGCCGTCCTCCAGGCCGGAGTGAACCTCCCTGCGCTCTGCCGTGCGGCTGCTTCCTGTCAGCAGTGCTGCCTTCACTCCTGTATTTTCAAGATATTTTGAAATGTTCTTGTAATGCTGCTGTGCAAGTACCTCTGTCGGAGCCATAATGCAGGTCTGGTAGCCGTTTCCGTATGCTATGAGTGCGCAGAGGACTGCCACCATAGTCTTTCCGCTGCCCACGTCGCCCTGCAGAAGACGGTTCATCTGATGCCCGCTCCTCATATCTTCCCTTATTTCAGTGATTACACGTTTCTGGGCTCCCGTCAGGTCAAATGGAAGCGCGTTGTAGCAAAGGTTGAACGCTTCTCCGACTTTCGGCATCGGTATGCCTTGTCCGTTGCGGCTGCGTACATATTTCTGCTTCAGCAGGGAGAGCTGCAGAAAAAACAATTCTTCGAATTTGAGTCTGTATTTCGCTTTTTCCAGAGCTGCCATATCGGACGGGAAATGTATGTTGCGCAGCGCGTAGTGTATGGGCACGAGGCCTTTTTCCTTGAGTATGTATTCCGGGAGGCTCTCACGTATGCTTGTAAGTGCCGCTTCCAGGGCTGCGGCCTGCATCCTGTTCATTACTTTGCCTGTAATGCCGCTGTTTTTGAGCCTTTCTGTGCTTGTGTAGACTCCGGTCATCGTACCCTTGCCTGCCGCGGCTTGTGCTGAAGCTGCGCTGACCGGATCTATTTCAGGGTGGACAATGTTTATGCGCCCGTTGAACGATGCTGGCTTGCCGAAAAAAATGAATTCATTTCCCTCTTTAAGCTTTTCCATAGTCCATTTTATGCCTTTGAAAAATACGGTCTCAAGTTCTCCGGTGCCGTCCGATATTATTACGCTGAGCCTTTTGCCTCTTATAAGCTCTGACCTCAATACTTTCCCCCGTATCTGTACGTAGGCCATGTCAGGTCTTATTGAAGCGATCTGGATTATGGAGCTTCTGTCTATATAACGGAACGGGTAGAGCCTTATGAGATCTCCGAACGTGCTGATTCCAAGTTCCTTTTTCAGCAGTTCCGCTCTTTTGGGGCCTACTCCCGGCAGAAATTGTATGTCGCTGTCAAGTTCGCTTCGTGCCATAGACAATAGATTCAATTATACAAAAGTAAGAAAAATTCAAAACAGATTCTTATATTTGTAGGTTGATTTGCAATGAAAAACAAATTTGTATTGCACAGATATTTAATATTATGAAGAGAAAATTAGTCGTAGGTATCACCCAGGGGGATGGTAATGGCATCGGATATGAGGTGATTATAAAGGCATTGGCTGATGAGAGGATGCTTGATATGTGTACTCCTGTGATATATGGTTCGTCAAAGATTTTCGGATTTTACCGCAAACAGATACACAACCTTGAACAGCAGGTCAATACCAATGTGATAACCTCTGCCCAGGATGTCCATCAGAAAAGGATAAATATAGTCAACTGCCTGCCGGAGAATGTGTTTGTCGAGCCGGGGCAGCCGACTCCTGAATCCGCTAAATCTGCTATGACATCTTTGAAATGCGCCGTGGAGGATCTTAAGAACGGCTATATCGATGTGCTTGTGACTGCGCCGATCAACAAAAGGGCTATGGTCAACGAGGGATTCGGATATACTGGTCATACGGAGTATCTGGAGAAGGAATTCGGTGTGGACGAGGTCGCTATGATCATGGTATGCGACCAGCTCAAAGTAGGGGTTGTAACTGGACATATACCTTTGAAGGAAGTTTCCCAAAAACTGTCAAAAGAGCTTATACTCAAAAAGCTGAGACTTATGAAACATTCTCTTGAAAGGGACTTCGGAATACATTCTCCAAAAATCGCCGTGCTTGGACTGAACCCTCACTGCGGTGATGGAGGCCTGCTCGGAGACGAGGAGAGGCAGATTATACTTCCTGCTGTACAGGATGCTGTGGCGGAAGGTATCATGGCGTTCGGACCGTATTCTCCGGACGGATTTTTCGGACTGGGCAATTACAGCAGGTTTGATGCCGTCCTTGCGATGTACCACGACCAGGGACTGACTCCTTTCAAGGCTCTGGCTTTTGAACTTGGCGTCAATTATACGGCAGGGCTTCCTGTTGTCAGGACTTCTCCTGACCACGGTACGGCATACGAGA
>VSOK01000058.1 GCA_009774765.1 Bacteroidales bacterium | reverse complement strand
GCTTCAGACACCCTCAGTCCGCAGCCGTAGAGCAATTCAAGGATCGCCCTGTCCCTTATACCGTTCCAGGAATCAATGGACAACGACTCCATGATTTCATCCACTTCCTCCACAGACAGCACTTCAGGAAGGTAACGTCCGAGCTTCGGGGCATCTATGCCGTCACAAGGATTTTCACCGGTATAGCCCTCCATAATCATCCAGTTGAAAAAGGACCTGAAAGAGCTGAGTATCCTTGCCTGTGAACGCTTTGAGATGTCTGTACGGCTCTGCATATATCCGACAATGTCATCCCGGGTCATTTTGACCAGAACATTGTCATGTACGGCGTCTTCCGCAGCAGTCCAGCGGGCAAGAGACTCCACATCAGAGCAATAGGATACCACCGTATTCGGTGACATCGCACGCTCTATCTTCAGATAATAGGCATAATCCTTTATGATCCTGCCATCCATCTACTATATCCTTTCCCAGTCTTTTAAAGAGTAGAATACAATCTGCCGTATTCCATCATCTGTCCGAGGTAATCGTCAGTATAGACTATATCATAGTCCACAACCTTGCCGAATTTCTTGACAGGGACAATGTCAGGATTCACGAAACCGCCGTAAGGCTTTAGAGCCAAGGCAGCATAACGTTCTTTGACTTCCTTATGGAGCACAGGGTCGATATTCACTGCATATTTCTCCACCAGAGCCTTTCCTGCCTTATAGTCACCCTCCGACTTGATCCTCTGGACTTCGGCAAGCAGTTCTCCGAAAAGACCGCGGAGAGCATCATAGTCATTCACCACAAAATATGTCTTCCCGTCACGGACAACTTTCTCTATGACATTGTCCTTTGCTCCCATTTCATAGCACCACTCAGCTATGAGCTTTCTGTTCTGCATGTGCGCCTCGGTATTTTTCTTGCCGAGCTCCACCCTGCTGAACTGAACCATCAGACCGTTACGTATATAGTTGGAATATTCCGGCTTGTAAGCCTCGGCATCAGGCAGAATACCAAGTTCGACAAGTTTAGGGTCAGCCATATAATAAAGCCCGAACAGATCTGCACGAGCCTCTTCAAGGGTAGAGCTGTATTCACCCAAAGCACCTGCAGGAACACCGGGCAAAAGCTGGCCGGAACCATGTCCGAGACACTCGTGAAGATCGGTATGCACTTCATTGGTGATTGCCAGGTATTTCTTGGCCGCCTTGATTTCCTCATCAGAGAAAGCGAATTCCGACAAAGTGCTCTTCGGGGATTCCTGAGCGGCAAGATCGTATGCCCTTGTAAGGTTGGCGATGGTCACTGACTTCGAACCATAATCCTTCCTGATCCAGTCCGCATTCGGAAGGTTGATTCCGATCGGAGGTGCCGGATAGCAGTCCCCGGCAAGAGTAGTGGCATTGATTACCTTTGCGGACACGCCCTTGACCTCTTTCTTCTTGAATCTTTCATCCACAGGAGAATGATCCTCGAACCACTGTGCATTTGCGCTTATAAGCTCCGTGCGCCCGGAAGCGGCATGGTCCTTAATGTTCACAAGACCTTCCCAGGTGGCCTTGCGTCCGAGAGGGTCATTGTAGTCCTCAACGAAACCGTTTACAAAGTCCACTGTACCTGCTGTCTCCTGCACCCATTCGATATTGTATTCATCCCAAAGCCTGAGGTCACCGGTCCTGTAGTATTCAATGAGAGTGGCGATATATTTTTTCTGTGAATCGTTCTCCGCAAGCACGGCAGCCTTCTCCAGCTCAGCCACGATCTTTTCCAAAGCAGGGCCATACAGACCTCCTATCCTGTATACCTCTTCACGGATGACACCGTCCTGTCCTTTGACCACCTTGCTGTTCAGACCGTATGAAACCGGAGTCCTGTCATCCGGATCAGCCATAGCGGAGTAGAATGCCTCCACCTCTTCACGGGTCACCCCGTCATAGAAATTGACTGCTGAAGCCGCCACTATATCCGATGCCGGGTCCGTGGATTTCCTGTGAAGCATAAATTCAGGATCATATATTGCATCCAGAAGTTCGTCACGTACATTGCCGTATCCGAGAGATGCCAGCAGTCCGTCGAAATATTCCCTGCTGCACTCCGGGAAAAACTTCTCCTCACCATAATGATGATGTATGCCGTTGCTGAAGAAAAGTCTCTTCGCATATACGATAAAGTCCTGGAAATCCTTGCAGTCCCTGTCGCCTTTGTAATTGGCTATAATATCCTCCACGGCCTTCCTTACAGGCAGGTTGACTTCGCAGTTCTGCGCCCAGATTATATCACGGCCATATTTTGCCGCCTCTCCGAGATGATAGATATATTCTTTCTGCTGAAGAGAAAGTTCATCCCATCCCGGAATCTGATATCTCATCACTTTCAGATCCGCAAATTCATCAATCAGATACCTGAAATTCCCTTCAGGCTTTTCCGAAGTGCCGCAGCACGATGAGGATGCGGCCACGATACCACCTAAAACCAACATTTTCAATAATTTCATATTATATAAATTTAAAACATTTTCCCTGTATGCCATATCATACCTGATGACCTGCAAAGATAGGAATCAAAATAGTTTTTTGAAATAAATACCCAAAACAGGTGTATAATCGCAAAAATATAATTAAATCCAAAGCCGAACAATCCGACACCTTGTCCTGATCCACATTGGGAAAAAATTAATACTTTTGCATAATGATGAATTTTATGAAAACATACCAGGTCAGACAAACCGCTATAACCATCGCTCTTATAGCTGCAGCATTGTCATTTGTAGGTTGCGATCTTGCTTTCCACAGGCACAAAACCATCCCTGACATCTTTTATAGCGACAGAAAAGTTCTAATTTTATATTCAGTTGGTGAGAACAACATTGCAACAGAATTGAAGCGAGATATAGATGAGTTAATCAGGTACACATCACTCCATACCAACGATGAACAAGCAGATGCAATATTAATATATACTGGTGGACGTATACTCTATCCATATAGAAATCTATATGGTCAAACTATAGTTGACACACTCAAGACATTTCCTTATGAAAAAAAATTTGCTTTAGCAAATACAATGAATGAAGTGTTAAATTATGTAAAAGACAACTTCCCTGCCGATGAATACGGTATGATATTCTCATCACACGCCACAGGATATCTTCCTGCAGGCTATTACTCCAATTCAAAAGTATACGAGCAGCAGGGAAATTCTCCAAGATACCGCAAGGCGGACATCTGCAGTCATCCGGAATCAGTCCCTTTCAAGGAAAAAGAACATATTCCAGGGACACCTATGACCAGAAGCATCGGACAAGCCATATCCGGAAGAGAAGCATATGAGATGCAGATTGAAGATTTCGCGCAGGCTATTCCGATGAAACTCAAATATATAGTCTTTGACTGCTGTCTGGTCAGCGGAATCGAGACTGCATACCAGCTTCGGGACAAGACGGAATATATCGTAGCATCCCCGGCAGAAGTGCTTGCTGACGGAATGGATTACAAGTCAATGGTCAGATTTCTTCATAACAGACCTTATGCAGACCTCAAAGGACTGTGCAGCAATTATTTCGAGCACTACAACAGACTCGAGGGAGCATACCGTTCCGCTACGATCGCATTGACTGACTGCTCCGCGCTTGAAGAGCTGGCTTCCGTATGCAGGAATCTCTTTGAGAAATACAGGAACAACCTTGACAGCATCAGCCCGGATGATGTCCAGCAATATTATTCATACGACTACCACTGGTTCTACGACCTGCTCAGCATAGTGGAGAATCTCGGATGCACCAGCGAGGAAATGGATGAGTTCAAGGCGGCTCTCGACAGATGTGTAATATACAAGGCTGCGACAGAGACTTTTCTTGCATCGCGTCCGGACAACCCTTACCCGGGATTTGTCATCAGCACATACTGCGGACTGAGTATGTATCTTCCGGCTCATCAGGGAGCATACGGAAACAGCTACCTTGAATCGTATTACAGGGAACTTGCGTGGAACAAAGCCACAGCATTGGTAAAATAATTTTTCGGAATCGGATTTTTTGTCTACATTTGCAGCCCCATAAAAGCGGCTGCCGCTTTTGGTGTAATGGGAGAATATTTCCGGATATCCGGAAATATTTTTGAGTAACACATTTTAACATAAAAAACAATGAAACACATTGAACTTAAAGGCCAGCCTCGTCAGGTAGGCAACAAGGCTGTGGTAAAAAGCATCAGAAGAGAAGGACTCGTTCCTTGCAACCTCTACGGCCTCGGAATGGAGAATGTTCTTTTTACTGTAGATGCAAAAGATCTCAAGACAGTAACCCACACTCCAAGCTCATACATCATCGACCTGGATCTCGGAGAGATGAAATTCCTCGCAGTTCTTCACGAAGTTCAGTATCATCCTGTAACAGATGAAGCTCTCCACGTGGATTTCCTCGCAGTATCAGCTGACAAGCCTGTAACAATCGACGTTCCTGTCAAGATCACCGGTCACTCAGAGGGTGTGAAACTCGGAGGTAAACTTCTCGTTTCAAGCCGCAAGCTCCGTATCAGCGCAAGCCTCGATATGCTTCCGGACCTTCTTGAGGTAGATACTACAGAACTGAAAATCGGAAAACAGATCGTTGCCGGTGACCTTCATTATGAGGGTGTGACAATCGTTTCCCCTAAAGCGACTATCATCTGCTCAGTTCGTCCTACCCGTGCTACAGCACAGGCTGCAAGAGGCGGAGAATAACAGCAACTGATATTATTGTCAAGGTATGAACTATTTGATCGTTGGATTGGGTAACATCGGCGTTGAGTATGAAAATACCAGACACAATATGGGATTTATGATATTGGATGCCTTTGCAAAGGCATCCAATGTTATTTTTGAAAACGGCCGTTACGGAAGTACGGCTACAATTTCCCATAAAGGGCAGAAATTCATACTCCTGAAGCCGTCCACATATATGAACCTGAGCGGCAAAGCTGTAAGATATTGGGTCAATAAGCTTAAAATCCCCCTTGAAAATCTTCTTGTCATCTCTGATGACCTCAACATACCTTTCGGAACGCTGAGGCTCAGGAAAAACGGAAGTGCGGGAGGGCACAACGGGCTTACGAACATTACGGAAATGCTCGGGACCCAGGAATACGCAAGAATGAGAGTAGGTATAGGAAATGATTTCAACCGCGGAGGCCAAGTCAACTTCGTGCTCGGTGAGCTTTCTTCCGAGGAACAGGAGGAGATGAAGAGCATCTGTGAGAGGGCTGTCAACGGCATAAAAACATTCGCTTTGGCAGGTCCGGACAAAGCCATGAACATCGTCAACACCAAAGTTAAATAGTTAGATTCCAGCTACAAAAATTTGCAAATCACCAGATTAATATATAACTTGCGCAAGTTTTAAATGCTTGTTTAACGAACTATTCTTTAAAAAATTACCTACGATGAAAAATCTTGTAGATCAGATCAAGGCAGAGTACGAAGTATTCGCAGCGAATGCAGAGGCTCAGGTTGAGAAAGGCAACAAAGCAGCAGGAGCACGCGCTCGCAAGGCAGCTTTGAACATCATGAAATTGATGAAAGATTTTAGAAAAGCCTCTGTTGAAGCTTCAAAATAAATCTTAAACGCCAGAAACTCAAAAGCAGATGACTCAAAAGGCCATCTGCTTTTCTTTATTACAGCTTACATACAATTGGACCGGCCTCTACTGTATCCGGGACCATTTCTATATTAAAAAGTCAAGGGAGCACGGTACTGCTACGTAAACCGGCTCCCTAAACTGTGTACTAAAACCTAAACCTGATACATAGATGCAAACTGGTCCCCAAATGTTGCACCGGTTTTGAAAAAATCATACAATGTCGTATCGGATCACATTTCCAGCCGGACATTGTCAATCCACAAAGTATTGCCCACGCCGCCATAAAAAGCCTGGCTGCAGCTCGAAAGGAACTTTATTATCAAGAAATTAGGCTGCACGTCCGCATCAGCCCAACCGTCTTCTGACACCACGACATTGTCACCTTTGGAATTTATCGTATGATATGCACGGTCCGGATGGTTGTTCAGCCCCATATATTCCTTGAAAGACGGATCGGAAGTTATATCTCCATATTTGACCTCAAGACGGTAACCGTCACACCATTCATCCACATTTTCCGTAACATATATATGTCCGGTACCAACCCTGAGGGCGTGCACATTTCCTGATTCGTCCTCCCAACGTTTCTGAAGCACAATGGATATTTCCGGATAATCAACGTAGTCAAGAGTCTTCAGACGTGAGAATCCCGTTCCGCGTATGACAGTATGCCCGACATCAGCCTTATAGTCGAAAACAAGGGCTGAAGGACGTCCGGAAAACGGGATTCCATAAAGGACTTTCGCCATCGGATCCCGCGTACTTCTTATAGGCTCCGCAAGGTCACCTATCAGCAGCGCACCCTGGCAGACTACCTCCATATTGATTCCAAGAGCCTTTACCTCCTCAATATGTGTCTCTATCCTTGCACAGTAACCGTCTCCTCTTTTTTCTGGAAAAACCGTAGTATTGGTCTTCACGACACCGGCGACAATGGCCAGCACATTATTGGTCCTCCAGGGATAACAATCAGGCTTGACAAGAGGTTCCCGTGTATGTACAGTCTCCTGATTACCGTAAAATTCATAAAGGCGTTTTGTCTGCCCGCCTATTATGTCCGACTCCTTCACTGACCTTATGCTCCAATTGTCAAACGTTCCGTAAGCATTGATGTTACGTACAATATCCTCCTGAGCAAGCAGCCGGGAGGTGCTGAAAAAGGCAGTGATAACGGTTAAAAATAAAATTGTTCGTCTCATAAATTATCACTAACTATGCAAAATCTTACAAAGGTAATAAATTATGAGTTTAAGACAAACCGTTTTTATAACCATACTTCTCCATATCTTCCTCACGGCTAACGCCATACCTGTAAAAAGGCC
Source organism: Bacteroidales bacterium (assembly GCA_009774765.1). Lineage (GTDB taxonomy): Bacteria > Bacteroidota > Bacteroidia > Bacteroidales > UBA932 > Cryptobacteroides. Next base: position 4,317 of record VSOK01000058.1, on the reverse strand, counting down.
ATTCCTGACAATAACACAGCCTGACGGTTACACTTTTGAAGCCATAGCCAAAGGGGATGAATTCCTGCATATTATCAAAACTCTTGACGGACACGTCATATCAAAGGATACCGACGGATATTTCTGCTACTCATATTATGACGCCAACGGCAGTCTTGTCAGCAGCGGAATACCTGTAGGCTCACATGCTCCTGCCGAGGTCCTCAACGCCAGCAGGAACATACCATACGGGCTGCTTAATGAAAAAGCAGCGGCAAAAAAGGCAATAGGAGCCAATGAGACACCGCTTATCAGACGTATAATGGACAGATCGCCTGCTACCAGAGCGGAAGGGAAGCACAAAAAGCACGGCCTGATCATACTCGTCCAATACAAGGATGTCAAATTCACATACACAAGGGATGATTTCCATAATATGCTCACTCAGGAAGGATACTCATCCAACGGAGCCACAGGAAGTGCCCTGGACTATTTCCACAGCCAGTTCGGAGACAACTGGGAGTTCTCGTTCGACATAAGCGAGATCGTCACGCTTCAGGAGAACTGCGCATATTACGGAGGCAATGACAATGGCAAAGACAGCCGTGCTCCCCAGATGATAAAGGAAGCCTGCGAACTTGCCGACACGCACATCAATTTCGCTGATTACGACGATGACGGGGACGGAACCGTAGACAATGTATTCATCTTCTTTGCAGGCAAAGACGAGGCCGACGACCCGGCTGCCAACGCCGACTGCATCTGGTCACACGCCTGGTATCTCAAGCGCGGAGCACAGATTCACCTTTCCCTTGACGGAAAGATTATCGACAGCTATGCCTGCACGGCAGAACTTTCACGTACAGGAAAGGTCTACACTATGGCAGGCATAGGAACATTCTGCCACGAATACAGCCATACATTCGGCCTGCCGGACTTCTACGACACGGACTATGAAGGAGAAAGCGGAATCAAATCCGCAGCCCTATGGACCATCACGTCACTGATGGACGGAGGCAACCAGAACAACAATGGCAACACACCTCCCAACTATAACGCCATCGAGAGGGAAATTCTCGGCATCGCCGAGCCACAGTTCCTGACCTCCGGCAGGCACTCCCTCCAACCTGTGGACCAAAGCGGAAAGTTCTACAGGCTCGACACCGACACAGAAGGGGAATATTATCTTATCGAATGCCGCAGCGGCAAAGGCTGGGACGCATACATAGGAGGCAGAGGAATGCTGATATACCATATCGACAAGTCAACCTCAAGAACCATATACTCTGATCTCGAGGCGGCCGCGACAACGCCATACGAGAGATGGAAACGGAGCAATGAGGTAAATGCCAATCCAGACCACCAGTGCGCAGACCTAATCGAAGCTGACGGACGCGAGGACAAACTTGACGAAATAAAATACAGGCAATATTTCTACAATTATCTGGTGCACGGAGTGACGGCAGATTTCAACGGGCTGTTCTTCCCTGCCGGCAACACCGGTTTCAAAGCACCCGCGTTCAGCTGGTGGAGCGGCCAGCTGTCACCTTATTCCATATCCGATATAGCCATAGACGGAGAGAATGTAACATTCAACGTTGAAATAGACAACACCGTCGTACCGACGGCAGGCAATATAAGCATTGAAGTATTCCAGGACGCGGCAATATTAAACTGGAAATCCAGCATTCCATCGTCCGGCACTGCATATATAAGATACGGGACAGGCTCCGACAGGAAAGAACTGGCAGTAGAGCCGTATAAGGAAGGTCTGTACGCAATAGTGCTCGAAGGGCTTGCCCCCGGGACAGCCTACTCGGCAGAAATATATTATACGGATGACGAAAACGCTCCCGGAAGCAAACAGACCAGGACTTTCACGACCCTTAGAAAGACAAAGAGCAGAAACGTATATCCGTACATCTATCTCAAAAATGTAGAAAGGAATCCGGACGGTTCTTTCAGGACGGACACAAGACTCCCTTTGAGAGTGTTCAATGCGACCGATGCGGTCTCCATCGAATGGACCCTTGACGGAAGACCCGTATCCATAGGAAAGGACGGATATTATCACATAGAGCGGCAAGGCATATTGAAAGCGGCCGTAAACTACAGTGACGGATCTACGGACATCATCACAAAAAGCATTTCAATAAAAGACTGAATATGAGGACCTCAGCCATAATACTGCTGATATCGGCCGCAGCGTTTATATCCTGCGACCCTACGGATATATTTGAAACCGATTTCAGAGATAAAGAAGATGAAATCTCGCTGACCATATCAAGGAAACGTATTTTCAGCTACAATGCACCCGACTGCCAGATTTCATACAACAATGCAAAAAAACAGTTCAGGGTATCAGATGACAATATGGGCAACTTTTTTGTCCTTACCTGCAGCCATATCCCTGAGAAAGAAGGAGATACGGTCACTGCTACTCTCCAGTACACAACCGACAGCAACATCAGGACCGAGTCACATTCATTCAAGGTCTCAAAGACAGCCCCGGACGGGAAAATATGGCTGTGGAGCCAGAAGAAAAAAATAGGTGCTGTAGTACAATTGTTGAATTAATGTCAAAGAGTCTGAAATTTGGCACAGAAATGGCTTAATGCTGTTCTGTGGATAAATTGTTAAACTTTCATTAATTTTTGTGTTATGAGCATTAAATCATTTTTTGCGTTTTTCGCCGGAGCGGCAGCAGGCGCAGCAACAGCTTATTTCCTTTCATCAGAAAAGACAGCGGAAACCCGTAGCAAGGTTATAAAGATTGCAGAAGAAAAATTGGCCCCTGTAAAGGACAAGGTACGTGACGGCTTGAGCAAAGCAGAAGAGGCTTTAGGAAAACTTTAGCGTATGGACGGGTTTGAAAAACCGATCGGAGATCTTTCAGCAAGCACGAAAGAGTATCTTGATCTCAAGACTGATGAGCTGAAACTTAAAACTGCTGAAGGTCTTTCACTGGCCTTCAGCAAGTTTTTCGGACTGATGCTGTCTATTATGGTACTGATGATAGTTTTGATCGCCATTGCTTTCGGAGGTGTACTTCTTTTAGGTGACTGGATCGGCAGTTATGCAGCAGGAGCATTTATCATGGCAGGTGTATTCCTGATCGTTCTGGTCGTTCTTATATTTCTGAGGGAGAAGCTGTTTCTGAACTCATTTGTAAAACTCTTTATACGGATATTCTATGGAGAAAGCAGAATTTAAGCATATCAGCACTTTCAAGCAGTTGCAGGAAGCCAGAATGTCCATCGGTTCACAGGTCGTGAAAAAAGAGGATGAGCTCAGGACGAAATGTTCCTACATCAGAAATTTCTACAATCCTGCAAACATCGTCGGACTTGCAATCCGCTCAACAAACAGTACGATAGGCTGGGTTCCCGTAGCTTTGGGAATAATCAGGAAACTGAAATCCAGACTGCAATAAAACCGATCCCCGAAAGTTCCTTATGTGACTTCCGGGGATTGATTGTCTATATATCTATTTCTTTTTCCCTGTCATCTCAGACAGGATTACAGGAGCGGCCGCTATAATATATCCTATTACCGTCACACCTGCGGCCGTAATAAGGATATCCGTCCACGAAAGTATGACAGGATAAGCCTGTATGACAAAATTCCCGGGCATCCTTATGAATCCGAACTGCTGCTGAAGCAGAGCGAACACTACTCCTGTCGCAAGCCCGATACCAAGGCCAGAGAGTGATATAAGCCACCCTTCAAGGATAAAAATCCTCCTCACCAGAGAATCTGACGCACCGATGCTCCGTAAAGTCCCTATATCATCCTTTTTCTCGATTATGAGCATAGAAAGCGAGCCGAAGATATTGAATGCTATTATTACAATGACAAAGATGAGTATAAGATAGATTGAAATCTTTTCGTATTTCATCATCTTATAAAGTGATGCATTCTGCTCAAAGCGGTTGCTTACCTTGAAGGCATCGCCAAGCCTTGACGACAGTTCCACACGGAGTTTCTCAAGCTCCTTGGATGAAACGCCTTCCGCGGCCCGTATTTCTACTGCGGATACCTCATCCTGGTATTCAAGCAGCTCCCTCATAGCGCATATAGGCACAATTATCACATTGTTGTCTATATCGTTGTTTATGGAAAAGACACCTGAAGGATAGACATTCACACTGGAAACCGATGCCGCCGGATTGGAAAGAGAGATATTCCTGGTCCGTGACGGGAAATAGATTTCAACCGGGGAACGGAATCTGGGACTTATGCCGAGTTCATAGGCAAGACCGGCACCGACACAGGCAAGACGGACATCCCCCCTGGACAGCCGGAACTCGCCTTCACGCAGATGCCCTCTCAGAGGAG
>VSOK01000057.1 GCA_009774765.1 Bacteroidales bacterium | reverse complement strand
TCAACTCCTAAAGACGAGTTCTTCAAACTTTTGTTATAACTTTATACTTGTGTTGCACTTGATACTTGACTCTACCTTCCTGTTTTCGGATTCCGTGATTTTGAAAATTAATGGGTAATGATTAACTTTGCGCGCTTATTGCGCCTGTGATATTTGACAGAAAAAATAATAAATATATAAAAATATGGAAATCACTAAGAAACAGATTGATGATCTCAATATTGAGTTGACTCTTTCAATCGCAAAGGATGACTATGCTGACAAGAAGAAGAAAAAACTCAATGACTACAGAAAGAAAGCTGAAATCAAAGGCTTCCGCAAAGGAATGGTACCTGCTTCTCTGATAGAGAAGATGTACGGACCTTCTGTACTTGTGGACTCTGTGAATGACGTAATATCAGAATCTCTCAACAATTATATAAACGAGAATTCTCTGCGTGTGGTAGGGGAGCCTCTTCCTTCCGAGGACCAGCCTAAGACTGACTGGGTTGACGGAAATGATTTCACTTTCAAGTTCGATATCGCGATGACTCCTGAGGTTTCATTCGAACTTTCAAAAGAAGATGAGGTCCTTTATTATAACATTACGGCGTCAGAGCAGGCAAAATCAGAGATGAAGGCCAACCTCCTCAAACAGTACGGTTCACTTGAGGATGGAGAGGCTGCCGCTGAGGATGATTTCATCATTGTGGACTTCGAGCAGGGCGAGACTAAGGTTGAGGGAACATACGTGGCCCTTCGCAACGTGGCTGAGGGTGTAAGACCTTCATTCGTGGGACTCAAGCCTGGTGATTCAATCGATGTGAATGTAAACGATGCGTTCACCAACGAGACAGACCGTGCTTCAATGCTCAAGGTAGAGAAAGAAGAGCTCGCGTCACTTGATCCTATGTTCAAGATGACAGTCAAGACAGTCAAGACTTTCAAGCCTGCTGAACTCAACCAGGAGACATTTGACAAGATTTTCGGAGAAGGCGCGGTTAAGAACGAAGAGGAATTTGACGCGAAGATAGCTGAGCGTCTTTCCGCTGAATACAAGCAGGAGTCAGACTTCAGATTCTCCAAGGATGTGAAGGAGTATCTGGTGAAGAAGGCCGGAATCGCTCTTCCTGAGAAGTTCCTCAAGAGATGGATCTTCGTCGCTAATGACGGCAAGTTCACAATGGAGGAAATAGAGAAGGAATTTGATCTTTTCCTTGAGGATTTCCGCTGGCAGATGGTGAGAAGCTTCCTTATGGAGAAATATTCAGTGAAAATAGAGGAGGCTGACGTGCTTGCAAGCGCGAAGGCTCTTGCAGCATACCAGTTCGCTATGTACGGTCTCAACAATGTTCCTGACGAGCAGCTTGAGTCATACGCCAAATCTATCCTCGCACAGGAGAAGGACGGCCGCAGGATCTACGAGCAGGTTGAGGACCAGAAGACAGTGGATGCGGTACGCGAGCAGATCACTCTCAAGAACAAGAAGATATCAGTGGAGAAATTCCGCGAACTTAAGTAATTATCTATGAGCAAGGAGTTTGACAGATACGCGAGGTCGGAATTCGGAGTGAGTTCTATGACTATGCACAGGTATCGTTCTTTCTACGATGCCTATATCAATCCTACTATCATCGAGGAGAGGAAGCTGAATGTGGCTTCTATGGATGTATTCAGCCGTCTTATGATGGACAGGATCATTTTCCTCGGTGTGCCGATTGATGACGATGTCGCAAATATCATCCAGGCTCAGCTCCTTTTTCTGGCTTCTTCAGACAATTCAAGCGACATTTCAATATATCTGAATACCCCGGGAGGCTCGGTTTCCTCCGGTCTCGGTATTTATGATACGATGCAGCTTGTCGAACCTGACGTCGCGACTATCTGTACAGGAATGGCAGCTTCTATGGGAGCAGTCCTTCTTTGTGCCGGTGCTGCCGGCAAAAGGTCCGCTCTTCCGCACTCGAGGGTTATGATACATCAGCCGCTCGGCGGTGCACAGGGACAGGCATCTGACATCGAGATTGCCGCAAGGGAGATTGTCAAGATAAAGAACGAACTTTATACGATAATTTCCGAACATACCGGAAAGCCTCTGGAGCAGATTGTGGCCGACGGTGACAGGGATTACTGGATGACTGCCGTTGAAGCGAAGGAATACGGAATGATTGATGAAATCCTGGGTAAGGGGAAGAAACAGATCTGATGGCTAAAAACAACAAGAAAGAAGAATATTGTATGTTCTGCGGCAGGAGCGAGACGGAAGTCCCGCTCCTGCGTGGAATAGATTCCTGCATCTGTGCCGAATGTGTGCAGAGATGCAATGAATATATCCGTGAAATAGGGATGACTGAGGCTCCCAGACACGGGAAGATTGACAAACTGCTCAAACCGAAGGAGATCCATGAATATCTCGACCAGTATGTGATAGGTCAGGACAGGGCAAAGAAACTTCTTTCCGTTGCCGTCTACAATCATTACAAGAGGATCAACCACAATCTGGACAGGCAGGACGATCTTGATATCGAGAAGTCCAATATCCTTATGGTCGGTCCGACAGGTACAGGAAAGACGCTTATAGCCAAGACTATAGCAAATCTCCTTAATGTGCCTTTCACTATTGTGGATGCCACGGTGCTGACTGAGGCCGGATATGTCGGTGAAGATGTCGAGAGCATCCTGTCAAGACTTCTCCAGGAGGCGGACTATGATGTTGACCTTGCCGAGAGAGGTATTGTGTTCATTGACGAGATTGACAAGATCGCACGCAAAAGCGACAATCCTTCCATTACACGTGATGTCTCAGGCGAGGGAGTTCAGCAGGCTATGCTGAAGCTTCTTGAAGGAAGTATCGTGAATGTGCCTCCTAAAGGAGGACGCAAACATCCGGAGCAGGAGTTTGTAAAGGTAAATACCAAGAATATATTGTTTATATGCGGCGGGGCGTTCGAGGGGATTGAACGCAGAATCGCCCAGAGACTGAATACGCAGGTAATCGGCTACGGAGCGGCCGGCAGACAGAAGATAGACAAGGACAATCTTCTGCAGTATGTGTCATCCCAGGATTTGAGAGCCTACGGGCTTATTCCTGAGATTATAGGAAGGCTTCCTGTCATAACTTATCTTGACCACCTCGACAGGGATGCCCTTATAAGGATTCTTACAGAACCTAAGAATGCCATTATCCGTCAATATGAAAGGCTTTTTGAACTTGACGGCATTAAACTACAGATCGGGGAGGGAGTACTTGAACTGATTGTGGACACTGCGCTTGAAAACAAGCTTGGAGCGCGTGGACTGCGCTCGATCTGCGAACAGATTATGACAGATGCGATGTATGATGCTCCGTCATCGCGCAAAAAGACATTTGACCTTACGCTTGACTACGCTAAGAAAAAACTTGGATTGGACAGATAAGGACTTGTGCCGCACACACACGGTCTTTATATTGAATATGTTTTAATTAAAGTTTTTGATGAAAAAGATTTTTAACCTTGCTGTGGCGGCTTTGGCCGCTATGGCTTTCGTGTCTTGTGAAAAGACACCTGCGGCAGAGCCTGAGACTCCGGCCGCCGCTCCCAAGATGGAATGGGATTCCAACCCTTCCTTTGAACCGGTGGAACTCGCATCCGAAATGGATGTGAACATCAGAGTTAAAGCTGAAGCAGGAATAAGGACCTTCGTCGTGAAGGTGGATTCTCCTGTTCTTTCTCCGGTCATTTCCGGTATCACTTCGGACCATACTTCAGATATGGATCTTATCGGAGATGCCCAGCTCGCATCGATGCTCGACAATCTTACCGGGGGGGGCATCCCTACAGGGGATGACCTCGCAGGAAAGACCGAAATCGATTTCAATATCTCGACTCTTGTGCCTCTTATTCTCAGCCTTGGTCCGGAGAACGGTTCTGACCATAAATTTACGCTGGATGTGTCCGATATGAAAGGACAGAGTCTGTCGAAAACCCTCACTTTCCATTACACAGGCAAGAGTACGGTTACTGTTTCAGACATTGACCTCTGGAACAATACTGCTTCTGTCTCATTTGTTGCTGCGGAAAATGTGGAGTCTCCTTCCGTTTTCTTCGGCAGGAAAGGTGGAGAAATGCTCGAGATAGCTGCTGCAGACGGCAGATGCACGATTGCGGCTGAATATGTCAAATCGACGAATGCAGCAGGTCTTGATGTGTATTCTCCAAAAGAAGGGACAGGTGTGTATGCCGGCAATACGTATGTGGTAGAACTCCGTGACGGTGGACAGGTTGTCGCCTCCACTGAATTTGCTACAGAAAGCGGTGATGTCATCCCTAACGGTGATATGTCCGGATGGTCAAAGAAAGTGATGGGAGAGGATTCTGATGGAAATCCTATTTATATCACTTATCCGAATGCGGAAGGTGAGTCTTTTTGGGACAGCGGCAACAATTCATTCCTTGAAACTCCTGACGGCAGCTTCAAGACTCCTCTTTGTGAGGAAGATTCTGCAGAAAGCGGAGTCGCTGCTTTGTCTGCGAGAATGGTTCTGAACTTCATATTCGCTCCGGGAAACCTGTTTACAGGTGATTTTGTTATGGCAGGTATGACCGGAACCGCTAATTTCGGTAAGGTATATGATTATACGGCAAGGCCGAAGGCATTGTCTTTCAGATATAAGGCAAATGTAGGAATTGTGGACAAACCTGGCAGCAGCGATCCGGAGAAAGATGAGTGGAACAAGAAGCAGGATATTACACGTGTATTTGTTGCAATTGTGGACTGGGAAAGACAACATGGCGTGACTTCAGGTCTTGGAGCACCTACAGGTATGTGGGATCCGGCTTCTTCTGCTTCTTTTGATGAAGGTGCGGTTCTCGGTTATGGGGAACTCCTGATATCGGGTGATGTCACTTCTATGACTGATGCAGAACTTCCTATAGTATGGTACAGTGAAAATGCACCTAAACCTGGATCAGGAAAGTATTCTCTTGTGATCTCCTGTGCTACAAGCATCCGTGGCGATTATCTCACAGGGTGCTCGACCAACAAGCTTTGGATAGACGATTTCAAGTGGGTGTACTGATACGCTCAGGATTGATCTGATATTACGCTTCATATTACGGATGTGTGCCCGGAATATGAAGCGTTTTTTATTCAGCGGTTCAGCAGGAAAGTTCCAGCCAGCGCATTTCTTTCTCTTCCGTGAGGGCAAGGATTTCAGCGATACGGTTTGATGCCGCCTGGAGCTTGTCAAAAGGCAGTTCTCCGCTGCCCAGAGCGGATTCGATCTCGGCTTTTTCCCCGGCAAGTGTGGCGAGGTCCTTTTCCAGCTGTTCAAGTTCCTTTTGCTCCTTATAGCTCAGCTTGCGCTTTTTTGTGGCGTCATTCGGTCCTGGTGCTGCGGAGACCGCCTTTTTTGCTGCTGCCTCTTTCAGCTTCTTTTCCTCTGCCCTGGCCTTTGCTTTCTGCTCTGTTTCGTATTCCTTTATATATTCGCGGTATTCGCTATAGCTTCCGACGAAATCCTTTATGACGCCTTCTCCGCAGAATATGAACAGATGGTCCACAAGCCTGTCAAGGAAATGCCTGTCGTGCGATACGATGATCAGGGTTCCCGAAAATTCCTTGAGATATTCCTCAAGTATATTCAGGGTCACGATGTCAAGGTCATTGGTCGGCTCGTCAAGCACAAGCAGGTTGGGCTGCTGCATAAGTATTGTCAGAAGATACAGTCTGCGTTTCTCTCCTCCGCTGAGCTTTGATACTTTGTTGTTGAGCATATCGTGAGGGAAAAGGAAACGTCCGAGAAGCCTTGTGTCGTTCACTATATCAAGCACTGTGTCATCAGGATTGAAATCGATACCGCTCTGATGGTAGTATCCTATTTTCAGTGACTCTCCAAGTTCTATTGACCCTGTGAGCAGTCCCTGTCCGCTTTTCCCCGAGAAATCGTATGATGCAGGATCCGTACATACCATATCGGAAGTGAAGTTCCCGGTGATGATATTCATAAAAGTGCTTTTTCCTGCTCCGTTGCGCCCTACGATACCTATCTTCTCATACCTTTGGAAATTATAGGTGAACTTGTCAAGATAGCATTTGTCTCCGTAGAAAAACGACAGGTCCTTGCAGTTTATGATCTTGGTGCCGAGCCTTGTGGAGCCTTTGACCTCGTCCATGGAGACCTGTTTCTCCGTATGTGTCTGCGCGGCCCTGTCCTTCAGGTCATAGAAAGCGTTGATGCGGTACCTGGCTTTTCCTGTACGTGCCTGAGGCGTGCTTCTCATCCATTCCAGCTCGCGTCGCAGTATGTTGCGGACCTTGTCCGTCTCAGCGTTGTAGTTGGAAATCCTTTCTTCTCTTTTTTCAAGATAGTTCTGATAGTCGCCTCTGTAGGTGTATACGGCCCCGTGGTCCATCTCCATTACCGTATTGCACACTTTGTCGAGGAAATACCTGTCGTGCGTCACCATAAGCAGGGTGCACCTCGAACGTGAAAGGTAGCCTTCGAGAAACTCGATCGCATCTATGTCAAGATGGTTGGTAGGCTCGTCCATAATGAAGAAATCAGCTTCGGTGGCAAGCATTTCCGCGATTGCCACACGTTTGACCTCTCCTCCTGAAAGCTCTTTCATCTTCTGGTCCCTGTCCGGGAGATTGAGGCTTGTAAGATGCTGTATCACCCTTCTTTCGTATTCCCACAGATGCTCCTGGTCAAGATGGCCGGTAAATGCCGTGCTGTGCGCCATTATCTGGTCGAATATGCCGGATTCCGGATCGAAGTCATATTCCTGCTCGAGGAAAGAAATACGTATGTCCTTGAGGAACATTATCTTTCCGCCCGAGTCCGACTTGTCTTTCCCAGCCAGTATGCGCATAAGGGAAGTCTTTCCCGTGCCGTTCGGGGCGATAAGTGCTATTTTGTCTCCTTCGTTGATGTTGAATCCGATATGTTCAAAAAGTATTTTCGGACCGTATGATTTGGATATATTCTCTATTTGTAGATAACTTGCCATAACGGCACAAAGATACGACAGATTTTTGTCTTTGTAACATCAAAACACTATCTTTGGGAGCATTTGACAAAAACAGATGATATGAAACAATATATTGAAAAGAATAAGGAGAGGTTCTTTGAAGAACTGTTCTCATTGCTCAGGATTCCTTCGGTGAGTTCCTCTGAAGCGAACAGACCTGATATGCTGCGTTGCGCAGAGCGTCTTGTCCAGCTTTTGAAAGAGGCAGGTGCCGATGAAGCGGACGTATATCCTACAGAAGGCCATCCTGTGGTTTTCGGACAGAAGATCATAGACCCGTCCCTGCCGACAGTGCTTGTCTACGGACATTATGACGTGCAGCCTGTAGATCCTATAGAGCTTTGGAAATCAGATCCTTTCGAGCCTGAAATACGTGACGGGGCCATTTATGCCAGAGGTGCCAACGATGACAAGGGGCAGCTTTTTATGCACATAAAGGCTTTTGAGTTCATGGTCAGTGAGAACAGGCTGAGACATAATGTCAAATTCATTCTTGAAGGAGAGGAGGAGATCGGAAGCCCTTCGCTTGCGGAATGGGCTGAAAAGAATAAGGAACTGCTCGCTGCCGATATAATCCTTGTTTCCGATACCACTATGATTTCCGAGTCTGTGCCTTCGATCAATTGCGGTATGCGCGGACTTTCGTATGTGGAGGTGAAAGTTACCGGACCGAACAAGGATCTTCATTCAGGACATTACGGCGGTGCTGTAGCGAATCCGATCAATGTGCTCTGCGATATGATCTCTTCGCTGATAGACAAAGACGGGCATATTACCGTCAAAGGCTTCTACGACGATGTTGTGGAGCTGTCCGCGGAAGACCGCGCCAAGCTGGCACGTGCACCGTTCGATATTGATGAATACAAGAGATTCCTGGATATAAATGAGGTGAAAGGGGAGAAGGGCTACACTACATTGGAAAGGACAGGAATACGTCCTTGCCTTGATGTGAATGGAATATGGGGCGGATATACAGGAGAGGGCGCAAAGACGGTTCTGCCTTCCGAAGCCCACGCCAAGATTTCCATGAGGCTTGTACCGGACCAGGACAGCAGGACGATTACCAGGCTGTTTGAAGAGCATTTCAAATCCATTGCCCCGGATTATGTTAAAGTGGAGGTTGTCCCTCACCACGGAGGGGACGGTTTCCTCATTCCTATATCATCCAAGGCATATCAGGCGGCATCCAAGGCTATGACAGAGGTCTACGGTATTGAGCCTGTGCCAAGCCGCGGAGGCGGAAGCATTCCGATTCTTGCTGACCTTCAGAGGATTCTCGGCATTGATCCGCTGCTGATGGGATTCGGTCTTGAGCGTGATACGATACATTCCCCTAACGAAAGCTATCTTCTGAAGCAGCTTTTTGCCGGGATGGAATCCATCGCACTCTTTTATCAATTGTTTTAGAAGCTGTTTTTTGATTCTTAGTTAGAATGACAATAATATGAATAGGGAACAATTATACAGACAGATACAGGCGAAACAGTCTATGCTGTGCGTAGGACTCGATGTGGATTTCGACAAGATGCCGGAGTCGGTAAAGTCTTTGGCGACCAAAGGGGAGGCTGCGTTTTTGGGACAGCTTTTCAAAGGACGTGCACGTTCTATAGTCACATTCAACAAGGCCATTATAGACGCCACAGCTCCATATTGCGTCGCATATAAGCCGAATCTTGCATTCTATGAGTGCTATGGCATAGACGGCATACGTGCTCTTGAAGCCACAGTGGACTATATAAGGACAAATTATCCGGAGATATTCCTCATCGCGGACGCCAAGAGGGGAGACATAGGAAATACGGCCAAAATGTATGCAAAGGCATTCTTTGAGATTATGGATTTTGATGCTGTCACCCTTGCGCCTTATATGGGGGCGGACAGCGTATCGCCTTTCCTCGGGTACAAGGACAAATGGGCCATCGTACTGGCTCTCACATCAAATGCGTCCGCCGCACAGTTCCAGTTCTCCATCAAAGACGGGAAACCTTTGTATCAGGCTGTTATGGAAGAGATGATGTCCATCTCAACACCTGACAATATGATGTTTGTCGTAGGGGCTACAAAAGCGGACAAGCTTGCCGAAATAAGGACGTTCTGTCCGGACAATTTCCTTCTTGTCCCTGGCGTAGGGGCGCAGGGCGGATCTGCTGAAGAAGTAATAGCCCACGGCGCGAATGATCACGGTGGGCTTCTTATAAATTCTTCACGCGGTATCCTTTATGCTGATGCTTCGGAAGATTATGCGAAGGTTGCCGGCGAGGCTGCAGCATCTACAGCTCGCCTAACTCTTTAGCAAGACCTCCTTCTCCCGTCTCCTTGTAAAGGGACGGGAGATCTTTTCCTGTCTCTTTCATCACTTTTACAACGTGGTCAAATGACACGCGGTGCAGTCCGTCCGTGTATGAGGCGTAGATGTTTGCATCAAGTGCTCTTGCGGCGGCGTATGCGTTGCGCTCTATGCACGGTATCTGTACCAGTCCGCATACCGGGTCGCAGGTCATACCGAGGTGATGCTCTAGTCCCATTTCTGCGGAATATTCTATCTGTGCCGGACTTCCTCCCATAAGCTGGTTGGCAGCGGCGGCGGTCATTGCGCATGCCACTCCTACCTCTCCCTGGCATCCGACCTCGGCTCCCGAGATTGAGGCGTTGTGTTTTACCACATTGCCGACAAGTCCTGCTGTGGCGAGGGAACGGATTATCCTTTTGTCGCTGTAGTCATATACTTTTTTCAGATGGTACAGCACTCCCGGGAGCACTCCGCAGGAGCCGCATGTAGGGGCGGTCACGATTGTACCTCCGGATGCGTTCTCTTCACTGACTGCAAGGGAATATGCGAATATGAGTCCTCTTGTGCGCAGCACGTCTTTGTAGCCCTCGGCGCGTATGAAGTAGTTGGATGCCTTTCTTCTGAGGTGAAGAGGCCCCGGAAGGACACCTTCCTGGTCAAGTCCGCGCTCTATGGCAGCACACATCACCTTCCATACTTCCGCAAGATAGTCCCATATTTCACTGCCTTCAGTCTCGTCGACGTATTCCCAGTACATTTTGCCGTATTTGTTGCACCATTCAAGAAGCTCCGTCATCGTGTTCAGCTGATAGATGTCAGGAGATTCACTGAAGGACAGATGCTCGCATTTTATGGCTCCTCCTCCTACACTGTAGAATGTCCATTCATCCTCTGTCCTGCCGTCAGGAGTGACGGTGGCGATGCTCATAGCGTTGGGATGTGCCGGAAGGAATATCTTTGGATACCATTCTATCTCAGTCCTGCCTATCGGTTCGAGTATGTCAAGGATCGCCCTGTCGGTAAGGTGGCCTTTGCCGGTGGCGGCAAGAGAACCGTAGAGTTTGACATTGAACTGTTTTGAGTCAGGATGATGTTCCGCATACAGCCTGGCCGCTTTTTTCGGTCCCATAGTATGGCTGCTTGACGGACCGTTTCCTATTCTGTATATTTCTCTTATTGACTTCATCGGTAACGCTTTGTCTATTTCAGATAATCTTCAAAGTATGCCGTTATCTTGTCGTGGAGGTGTACGCGCTCTTTTCCTGCCATATTGTGTTCGGCGACAGGATAAGGGAAATAGTCCACCTGGACATTGTTCCTGATGCACTCCTGCACGAAGCTCAGGCTGTGCTGCCATACCACGACAGGGTCCACAGCCCCCTGGCAGATGAGCAGTTTTCCCTTCAGGTCTTTTGCCTTGTTGATGAGACTGACCTTTTCATAGCCTTCAGCATTGGTGAGGGGGCTGTCCATATAACGTTCCCCGTACATCACTTCATACCATTTCCAGTCTATTACAGGTCCTCCGGCGACGGCTACCTTGAAAATGTCAGGATAATTGGTTATCAATGATATCGTCATAAAACCTCCATAGCTCCATCCGTGCACTCCGATACGGTCCTTGTCGACGAAAGGGAGCGACATCAGCATTTTTGCCCCTTCTATCTGGTCTGCCATCTCGGCCTGGCCGCACTGTCCGTGGATCGCCTGCTCGAACTCGATACCCTGGTTGCTTGTACCCCTGTTGTCCTGGACATAGACCACATATCCTTTCTGGGCCATATACATTTCCCATCTTCTGAGTTCTCCGAGCCAGGTGTTGCGCACCATCTGTGAATGAGGACCTCCATAGACATATACTATTGCAGGATATTTTTTTGAAGGATCGAAATCCTTTGGAAGAATCATACGGTAATAGTTGTCGAACCTTCCGTCCGCACTCCTGATTTTGCCGAGCAGTATTTCGGAATACGCGTAGTCGATGGTCGGGTCTTCGCTTGTCAGCAGAGTCTCTTTCTTTTTGCCGTCTGTGGTGGAACAAAGTTGTGTGACGCCCGGTGTGTTGAGACTGCTGAACCTGTCAATAAACATCGTGCAGTCAGGGCTCAGGCTGGCGCTTATACACATCTCCGCGCCCACGCGACGCG
>VSOK01000056.1 GCA_009774765.1 Bacteroidales bacterium | reverse complement strand
GGTCAATGTATTTAACTGCACCGGCCTCCTTGGTGAAGCGTCCGTAAGATCCGGTAACCTTCTTCAACGCCTCATTGGCGTCTGTACCTTTCTTGATCTCATCCATAAACTTGCCGAGGTGTACGAACTCGTATCCGCAGATCTCGTCATTCTTGTCAAGGGCAAGAGTCTTGATGTATCCTTCTGCCATTTCGAGGTAGCGAGGTCCTTTTGCAAGGGTTCCGTAAAGTGTACCTACCTGGCTGCGGAGACCTTTTCCGAGGTCCTCAAGACCTGCACCGATCATAAGACCGCCTTCTGAGAATGCGGACTGTGTACGTCCGTAGACAATCTGAAGGAAAAGTTCACGCATAGCTGTATTGATGGCATCGCACACGAGGTCCGTGTTGAGAGCCTCAAGGATAGTCTTGCCAGGAAGAATCTCAGAAGCCATAGCGGCAGAGTGAGTCATACCTGAACATCCGATAGTCTCTACAAGAGCCTCCTGGATGACACCCTCCTTTACATTGAGAGTAAGTTTGCAGGCACCCTGCTGAGGAGCGCACCAGCCGATACCGTGAGTAAGGCCTGAAATGTCAGTGATTTCTTTTGATTTCACCCATTTTCCCTCTTCAGGAATTGGAGCGGGACCGTGGTTCGGTCCTTTCTTGACGCAGCACATCTGCTGCACTTCATGTGAATAAACCATAACTTTTATTGTTGTTAGTTACAAAATTCCTCAAGTTTCGCAAAAGCGAAAGCCAAGCATATTAATGCGCCGCAAAGATAAGAAAAATCCGAGAGCAAACATCAAATTTATTTCGGTTGTTTGCCGAATATCCGCCATATAGTGACATTACAGGTCACCAAACTTCCTTACGTGCAGTATCCGGACAATTGAAAATACCCTCACTTCAACAACATTATGATTATCATTCCATAATCCGTAGCAATATGCTCCCGACGGAAAACAGAAAAAGACGAATGCCGCCATACGCAATGACCACGGCACCATAGCCTGGTCCGCGGACAGAGGACTTCAGAAATGGTACACGCCACAGGCATAAACGTGATAGGGATGACCAAAAATGCTTTTGGTCATCCCTATGGCTTTATAGAACAATGTCGATTTACGTGTCTCGCAATCCCTGCGATTATAGAATTGGTAAAATTAGTCTGTTTTTATTGAAGAGCTCCTATTATATCATCAAGCTGCCTGGCAGTGGACGGGCTGTAGTTCATCATATTGTTCACAACCTCGTCTTTGCTCATGTCAGCAATAATTTTGCTGTCATCCGTCTCGGAAAAGAAGCAATAACGTCCGTTTTCCATTCCTACCCCAACTATAAAATAGGCAAGTGCCTGTCCTTTAAATGTAGTTTTCATAAGATCTGAGTTATAACAATAAAATTCTATTCTATTAAAAACTTTTTTCATTTTTATTCAATCATTTGATTATAGCACATAAAACACTAATAATCAAACAAATAAAGCCACATAAAACTCTATTTTTATGTAACCGAATTGGACATAATCAAACAGCGCGCCAAACTTTTTAATAAGAGCAAAAAATTTAAAACGGCAGTAATTTTGTATCTTTGCGCTGCGTTTATATCATTGTCCATACAGTATGAAATTCAAGATAGAATCGGATTACAAGCCATCCGGAGACCAGCCTGGAGCAATAAAAGGAATATGCGAAGCTCTCAACAGCGGAGTCGACGCCGTGACGCTGCTCGGAGTCACAGGGTCAGGAAAGACATTCACCATGGCAAACGTCATAGAGAAACTTCAGCGTCCAGCACTGATTTTAAGCCACAACAAGACCCTTGCAGCCCAGCTTTACGGGGAGTTCAAATCTTTTTTCCCGAACAATGCCGTTGAATATTTCGTATCATACTACGACTATTACCAGCCTGAAGCATACATACCCACGACGGACACATATATAGAAAAAGACCTGAGCATCAACGATGAAATCGAAAAGCTGAGATTGAGCGCAGCCTCTTCCCTGCTTTCCGGAAGGCGCGATGTTGTCGTCATCTCAAGCGTCTCCTGCCTGTACGGCATCGGAAACCCTGAGGATTTCCACGCCCAGACGGTCAAGGTCCGCAAAGGAGAAGAAAGAAGTATGACAAGACTGCTTTACCAGCTGGTGGACGCTTTGTATTCACGCACCGAAGCCGACTTCAAGCGCGGCACGTTCCGCGTCAGAGGAGACACCGTAGACGTCTGCCTCGGCAACGGGGACAATGCCGTAAGGATTGAATTCTTCGGGGATGAAGTGGACAACATTTCGTTGATAGACCCGCTCACAGGAGCTTTTATAGACAACCTCGACGACATAGCGATATATCCTGCAAACAACTTCGTCACGACCAAAGAACGAAGCATAAAGGCCATAAGCAATATCCAGGACGACCTTTACAGGCAATGCGAATATTTCAGCGAAATAGGCAAGCCACTGGAAGCCAAGAGACTGAAGCAGAGGGTTGAATATGACCTTGAAATGATTAAGGAAATGGGATACTGCCCTGGAATAGAAAACTATTCACGGTACTTTGACGGACGTTCAGAGGGTATGCGCCCGTTCTGTCTGATAGACTATTTCCCTAAGGATTTCATCACGTTCATAGATGAAAGCCACGTGACACTGCCTCAGATAAGAGCAATGTACGGAGGAGACCATTCAAGGAAATCAGTCCTTATAGAATACGGGTTCCGCCTTCCTGCTGCAGCCGACAACAGACCTCTGAAATTCGATGAGTTCGAAGCAGTCGCAGGGCAGAAGGTATTTGTCAGCGCAACCCCTGCGGAATACGAACTTGAAAAATCGGAAGGGCTTGTCGTGGAACAGGTTGTAAGACCGACAGGACTGCTTGACCCTCCTATAGAGGTACGTCCTACTAAAAACCAGGTCGACGACCTGCTTGAGGAGATAAGGATCCGTGCAGAAAAAGATGAACGCGTACTTGTCACCACCCTTACCAAAAGGATGGCGGAAGAACTGGAAAAATATTTCACACGGATGGGAGTACGGTGCAGGTATATACATTCCGACGTCGACACCCTTGAGCGTGTAGAGATTATAGAAGACTTCAAAAACGGCCTTTTCGATGTCCTTATAGGTGTCAACCTGCTCAGGGAGGGACTTGATATCCCTACCGTCTCCCTTGTGGCCATCCTCGACGCCGACAAGGAAGGCTTCCTGCGCTCAGGACGCGCACTTACACAGACGGCCGGCCGCGCGGCGCGAAATGTCAACGGACTTGTAATAATGTACGCTGACAGCATCACCAAATCAATGCAGGAGACAATCTACGAGACGGACAGAAGGCGGACAAAGCAGATGGAGTACAACAAGAAGCACAATATAACCCCTACCCAGGTATCCATCAAGAAAAACGCCCTTGCCGGACCTCAGGAGGACGGGAAAATACATAATCCGCGTCTTGCCAACACCGTATCAGGAAAAGTCAGCGCAGCGAACTCGTATGATGATCCGCATTATATACCGGATCCGAGCGAACTCGGCCACGGGAGCGTTTCCGTAGGCCTGGGCCATGATTCCAAAAGGGAAAGCAACTCGGCATATATAGACGGTTATGTTCAGGCTGACCTCGCAGCTGTACTCCAGGACCCTGTAATACGCTCAATGTCACGTCCACAGATCGAAAAAGCCGTAGAACAGGCAAAGAAAAATATGCAGAAGGCCGCAGCTGACCTGGACTTCCTCGCAGCCGCCAGATACCGCGACGAGATGTGGGCTCTGCAGCAATATCTCAAAGTCTGGAAATAAAAAAGAGGCATTCACAGCCTCTTTTTTTTATTTCCCAAACGGGTTTTACCTTGTGGACTTAAGGGCGTCTTCCAGTGAAATGCCGAGAGCCTTGGCCATACCCTTACCGTATTCAGGATCCGCCTTATAGCAATTCCGCACGTGACGCTGCATAATGAAAAGTTCCACTTCACCATTCATGTGACGGGCTGTATTCTCACAGAGCACTTTCTGCTGCTCAGGAGTCATAAGCCGGAACAGGTCACCAGGCTGACTGTAATAGTCATCATCATACTCACGCTCATTGTAGCTGTAGGCGTCTCCACGCAATTTAAGTGCAGGCTCCTTGAGTTCAGGACGTTCTTTCCAGTCGCCATAGCTGTTCGGCTCGTATGAAATCTTTGAACCGTCATTGTCCCCCATCTGCATCAGACCGTCACGATGAAAAGAATGGAACGGACAGCGCGGACGGTTGACAGGTATCTGGTCGTGGTTTACACCAAGCCTGTAGTTCTGGGCATCCCTGTATGAGAAAAGACGTCCCTGAAGCATCTTGTCCGGCGAGAAGCCTATACCGTCAATGATATTGGCGGGACTGAACGCCGACTGTTCAACTTCATTGAAGAAGCTCGCCACATTTTTGTTGAGTTCAAGGACACCGACCTCAATCAGAGGGAAATCACCGTGAGGCCATACTTTCGTAAGGTCAAAAGGATTGATACGATAATTTTCAGCCTCCTTTTCAGTCATCACCTGTATTTTCATTGTCCAGCGCGGATAATCACCTTTCTCAATCGAATAGAAAAGGTCGCGCTGATGTGAATCCCTGTCTTTTCCGATCAGAGCCGCAGCCTCATCATCAGTCAGGTTCCTGATTCCCTGCT
The DNA here is from genome assembly GCA_009774765.1 of Bacteroidales bacterium. Lineage (GTDB taxonomy): Bacteria > Bacteroidota > Bacteroidia > Bacteroidales > UBA932 > Cryptobacteroides. Next base: position 6,826 of record VSOK01000056.1, on the reverse strand, counting down.
GGGTTATGAAATGGAATTTCACCCAAGTCCTGACATTGTCTTTGTTGATGAAGCTGAACGTATGGCTTCCAAAACCGTGCATGTGGCGGTATGAATAAGGTATTCCCCTGTCACTCATACCTATAGTAATCTGATGAAGGGCTTCCGGCAGAAGAGTCCAGAAATCCCAGTTGCTGTTGCGGTTTTTGAGGTTTGTTCGCGGATCCCGGTGCAGAACGTGGTTGAGATCAGGGAATTTGAGCGGGTCCCTTATAAAGAATACCGGAGTATTGTTTCCGACAAGATCCCAGTTTCCCGTTTCCGTATAGAACTTGATGGCAAATCCACGCACGTCACGCTCAGCATCAGCTTCCGCCTTTTCTCCTGCAGCCAGTGAAAAACGGACAAAACAATCTGTCTTCTTGCCTACCTCGGAAAATATTGATGCGCGTGTGTACTTGGTAATATCATTGGTCACCGTAAAAGTTCCATACGCTCCCGATCCTTTCGCATGCATTCTTCTTTCAGGAATCACTTCCCTGTCAAAATGCCCCATCTTCTCAAGAAACCAGGCATCCTGTATAAGCATAGGCCCTCTCGGGCCGGCAGTCTGAACATTCTGATTCTCTGTAACGGGACGTCCTGAAGACGTCGTGATATCTTTCTTTGTTTTCATAACTATAGCATTTTATTGGTTACTCCACATTACAAGGCAATGATGATGCCACAAAAGTCCAACGATGTTTGGCATTATTTTCTTATATTTACACTTTGGTATATGTACGCCTTGTATTTTGAGGCAGTAAGGTATTACGGGCAGGCAGACAACCCGCCCCCAAAAACGAACTATATGGACCGCATTGAAGAGTTATTCCCCAACTACGACGCCAGCGGCAGAGACATAATCCGCAAAGCGTATGAAATTGCAGAAAAAGCCCTCACAGACCAGCAGAGAAGCAATGGAAAACCGTTTCTTGAGCATCCTGTAGGTGTCGCGAAGATTGCTTCCGAAGAAATAGGACTCCCTGCCGAATGTATTGCAGCCGTCTTTCTTCACGAGGCCATGCGCTTCAACGGAGAGATTCCTGCAAAGCTCGATTTCGGAAAGGATATCCTTACTATGGTGGACGGACTGAACAATATTTCATCCATCAAACCCAAGGACACCAGGCTTGAAGCGGAGAACTACAAGAAGCTGATCGTTTCCTACTCAAAGGATCCGCGCGTTATCGTGCTGAAGCTTGCAGACCGGCTTGAAGTGATGCGGTCGCTTTATATGTTCCCGAAACTCTCCAAAGAAAGGAAAATCCTGGAGACTCTGATGCTGTATATTCCTCTCGCCCACCAGCTCGGACTATACAATATGAAGAGTGAGATGGAGGACATATATTTCAAATATGCGGAACCGGAGCAGTACAGAGCCATTACCAACAAGCTGAAAAGTACGGAAAGGGACAGGCAGAAACTGATGACACAATTCATCGAGCCTCTCAAACAACAGCTCTCAGATGCAGGAATAGTCTACAAGCTGAAAATAAGGACAAAGACCGCATACTCCATCTGGAAAAAGATGCAGAAGCAGAAAGTCCCGTTTGAAGGCGTCTACGATGTCTTCGCCATACGTTTCATCATAGACTGCGAACCGGACAGGAAAACAGAGCACAAAATGTGCTGGGACGTGTTTTCATACGTGACAAAAGAATATGACTCAGACACCAACCGCCTGAGGGACTGGCTGTCCAATCCGAAGCCAAACGGCTATGAATCCCTGCATATAACCGTAAAGAACAGGGAAGGCAGCTATCTTGAAGTCCAGATAAGGACAAAAAGGATGGACGAGATGGCCGAGAGCGGACTGGCATCGCACTGGTCCTACAAAGGCATCAAACAGGAAAAGTCACTCGACAGCTGGCTCACGTCCGTAAGATATACCCTGGAGCATCCTGGAAAAGCGATGAGCGAATACTATGGAGACGAGCTCCCGGCTCCGCCTTCAAAGGAAATTTTCGTATTCACCCCTTCCGGAGAACTCAGGAAGCTGACTGCAGGAGCGACCGTCCTCGACTTTGCTTTTGACATACACTCAAATCTCGGGATCAAATGTACCGGAGGACTTGTCAACGGAAAAGCGGTATCGATAAAAGAGAAGCTCAAGACCGGAGATATCGTCGAGATAATGAGCGGCAAGAACCAGAAACCTTCACCGGACTGGCTCACCTTCGCCGTAACCAACAAGGCAAGGACCAAAATACGCCAGAAACTTTCCGAAGCCGAGTTCCAAAAAGCCGCTGACGGCAAAGAACTTCTCAGCAGACGTCTGAAAAACTGGAAACTTGACATCAGCGATGACATTCTTGCCCAGTTTATGAAGAAGAAGTCATACAAGACGCTGAATGCCTTCTATGCCGCCATCGGAGATGAAAGCCTGGACATAACTGAGATAAAGAATTTCATTACCGAACAGCAGTCCGAAGCCAGACCGCAGGAGGAGCAGCCCCAGGAAACCGCCGGCAGGACCGTCCAGTATGTTTCCAAAGTAAAGTCCTCTGACGACATATTGGTAATCGACTCCAGGAACGTAAGGAACCTTGACTACAAAATGGCCAAATGCTGCAATCCGGTGTATGGAGACGACGTGTTCGGATTCGTATCAATAAAGGACGGCATCAAGATACACAGGATGTCCTGCCCCAACGCCGCAAGGCTGATGGATATGTATCCATACAGAATCCAGAAAGTCAAATGGAGCGAAAGCCCTACGACAAACAGCTTCCAGACTACTCTCAGGGTGGTAACCGCACACGAGCCTTCTGCCATAAACAATATAATGGACATAGTCAATGCATTCAAGGCGTCGATCCGTTCATTCAACGTATCCGAAAATGAGCGTGCCGGGACATACGACATAAATATGAGGATATCGGTGCCGAGCAGCACAGAACTGGACAAGGTCATATCACAGATAAAGACAATGAAATATACACTTAAAATCAACAGATTATAATTCAGACATACTATGAAAATACCTGAAGACTTCAATATAGAAGAAAGGGCACAGCAGGCCAGACAGAATTTTCTTGACGGGTACAACTGCTGTCAGGCTGTACTTATGACATTCGCCGACGTACTTGAAATTGACAAGGATGCAGCAATAACGATAGCATCCGGATTCGGAGGCGGTATGGCAAGAATGAGGGAGGTCTGCGGAACAGTCAGTGCACTATGTATGGCAGCGGGATATATATCACCTGCCTCCGATCCCTCCATAAAAGAAGAAAGGACAAAAAACTATGCCCTTGTACAGGAACTTGCGGGCAAATTCCAGGAAGAAAACGGAAGTATCGTATGCAAAGAGCTTTTAGGACTGGTCAAATCCCCTGTGCAGGAATCTCCGGAACCGTCTGACCGCACAGCGGAATATTACAGGAAACGTCCTTGCACGGAACTTGTGGCCTGCTCGGCAAGAATACTTGCCACAAAACTGCAGCAAGGCTCTTAATTATTGCCTGCTTCTTTCTGGCGTCTTGTCAATTCACGCTGGAATGCACGCGCATTCTTCAGGTGCTCACCGTATGTCGCGGCAAAGCGGTGGGTACCGTTGAATTCAGGACTTGCACAGAAATATATATAATCGTGCTCTGCCGGATCAAGCACGGCATCAATACAGGCCTTGGGAGGCACATTTATAGGAGCCGGAGGAAGCCCGGCGTATTTATAGGTATTATACGGTGAATCCACCTGAAGATGCTTTTTCAGCACCCTGTTGATAGAATAGTCAAAACAGAAGACGACAGTAGGATCCGCCTGAAGCCTGATGCCTTTGCGCAGACGGTTCAGATAGACGCCTGCGATTATCGGATATTCAAAATCCTTTCGGGTCTCCCCGCTTACTATGGAAGCAAGGATAGAGACTTCCATAGGATCAAGTCCTTGACGTTCCGCCTTTTCAAGCCTTTCTTCAGTCCAGAATGCATCATATTCCTTTCTGAAACGATCAAAAATCTGCTCCGCCGGATCAGTCCAGTACATCTGGTAGGTATCAGGAAGAAAGAGGGCGAAAACGTTTTCCGGATCAAATCCGTATCCGGCAAGGAATTCATCATTTCTAAGAAGGGAATCCACCAGCACGGAATCAACCATCATCTGGCGTCCTATCGTCTGGGCCAGGCGGCCTTTTGTACGGATGGTTCCAGACAAAGTCAGATTCTGGGGAGTCTGCCAGCCATTGCACATCATCCTCACGGCATATATGCTTGTGGCATCCGTATCTATGACATATTTTCCAGGCTTTATCCTTTCCTGCAGATTCTCCTTATCGGAGCATCTTTCAAGACTGCCTCTGCGGAACACCCCGGCTCCGGCGACAATAGAATCAATCGCCTCCGATGCCGTCATCCCCGGATATACATACAAGACATATTTCTCCCTGAAATTGGGCCTTATGTTATCCGTCCAATATCTTAGCCCCACAAAAGATGCCGCACCGGCAATCACCAGCAATACAGCCGCGACAATGATTTTTCCTTTTTTCATAACTCCTCTTTTTCTTATTTTCTCAGGAGGATCGTGTCCTCCGGCCTCGGAACGTAAGACTCGCTCAACCCGTTGATTTCAAGAATCTTTTTAAGCTTGACACCGAACCTCTGCGAGATTTCCCACAATGTCTCATTCCCGTCAGCTATATATTTGTCCACATATTTTGCGGCCCTGTTCTTCTTTGCCTGAAGATAGACGATGCTTCCAGGAGGCAACGGCTTGTCCTTGTCCACATCATTGAATCTCAGAATCTCCCCGAGGAAAAGGTCATAGTGGCGGGCAATACTTCCGTATGTCTCCCCTTCAACAGAATAGACAAAAGGAACTTTGTTCTGGGAAAACAGCTGCCTTGACAGCGAAAATTTGAATTCCTCGAATCTGCCTTTCTCGACAGGTACCGGCTGCTCAAGAACGTTGGGTGATTCCGGTATCCGGTTCTTTCCTTTCTTGACTTTTCCGTTCCTGTCCTTACGGGACTGACCCTGATGTTTCCCGTCCTGTCCTCCATACGCTCCCGAGTCCTCAGAAGCCGTATCAAAACGAGACAGGTCATATCTTTCAATAAGGCTTATGAGTTTCTGCGGATATTTCGGATCGGTAGCATATCCAGCCTTTTTCAGTCCGTATGCCCATCCCTTGTAGTCCGATGTCTCCAGATCGAACAGGAATTTATACCTGTCCCTATATCTAAGAAAATCTGAATGGTCCTTGAAAGAGGCCTCCGGATGAGCGTATTTCCTGAAGCACTCACCTTTTGCATCATCATCAAAAAACATTCTCGGTCCTTTCCAGTCGTGGCATTTGATCCCGAAATGGTTGTTGCCCTTCACAGCCAGGTCCGAACGTCCGCTTCTTGACTCGAGCAGTCCCTGTGCAAGAGTTATACTTGCAGGAACACCGCTCCGGTACATTTCAGATATGGCAACTGAAGAATATTTCTCTATATAAGCCAGACTCGGATCACGCTCCGGAGCCGCATATGAAACGCACACCAGAGCCATTACAGCCAGACAAATGGAATATATGACTTTCATTCTAAAAAATTTTGGACAAAGATAATACTACCTGCCCGTCCTGACAAGAGGGATTTCCAGAACATCCCCTTCTTTTGCAAGGACAGCATTGTCAAACACCTTACGTATCTCATCAAGAAACGGAGCCACATTCGAAAAACGTGATGAATAATGGCCGACTACCAGTTTGGCTGCACCTGCCTCACGGGCACATTCCGCGGCCTGTACTGTGGTCGAATGGAATGTCGCCGCAGCCATATCACTCATCGACACCGGGAATGTTGATTCGTGATAGAGCAGATCAACCCCTTTGACCCACTGTGCAAGCTCAGGAAAAGGAGCGGTATCGCTGCAATATGCGTATGAACGCGGAACATAAGGCAGATAAGCTGCCTCACTGTTCGATATGACACAGGTATTCCTTACAACATCCTCCCCTCTTTTCAAAGTGCCGATTTCAGCCAAAGACAGGCCATATCGTTCTATCGCATCCTTGTGCACATTGAACATAGGGGGCTTTTCCCTTATGATATATCCGAATGTCTCAATCCTGTGGTTCAACGGGAACGCCAGTATCTCAATACTTTTCGTCTCATATATCACTTCCGGGGACTTCATGGAGAGGGGCTGGAAATCAATCTCGAACTTCATCCCGTCACCGAAATATGAAATATAGAATTTCAATATCGGAGCGAATGATCTCGGGGCAAAAATACGGAGCTTTGCCGTCCGCCCCAGCATCCCCATAGTAGAAAGAAGTCCGAACATCCCGAACAGATGGTCTCCGTGTATATGTGAAATGCAGATCGCCTCTATCTTGAGATAGGATATCCCCATACGTCTCATCTGTATCTGGACCCCTTCCCCGCAGTCAATCAAAAACAAGCGCCCACGTACATCAAGTACATGAGCGCTGGGATATCTGTTTGTAGTGGGCAGGGCCGAAGCCGTGCCCAATATATTCAGAGTGAAGTTCATCAATTACTCACCTCTCTCAAGTTTGCTCTTGAGGGCTGCGAGAGCGTCGATATCTCCAAGGGTAGTCTTCTCGATATTTGAATTGATCTTCTTGACTGCCTTCTTGGTGTTGTCAGACTCTGAAGCCGCCTTTTCTGAAGACCTTGACTCCTCTGCAGCGTATGTCTTCACGTGTGAAACAACGATCTTCTTGGTGCTTCTTCTGAGCTCAACGACTTTGAAAGAAAGTGTCTCGCCCACAGCTGGAACTGTACCGTCCTCTTTTACAAGATCTTTGGCCAAGACTACAGCCTCCATGTCACCACGAAGTGAAATAGTTG
>VSOK01000055.1 GCA_009774765.1 Bacteroidales bacterium | reverse complement strand
GTGTGGAATCTCGATAAGGAAAAGACGCAGGAATATCAGGAAATGGTCCTTTCCAATATACCAGAAAATTTTGGAGGAAAACTTCTGGAGGTCCCTGTCGGTACAGGGATAATCACAATGCCGACGTACAGGACACTGCCCGGGGCAGAGATCACTTGTCTTGACTACTCGCCCGATATGATGCAGAGAGCAAAACGGCTTGCTGAAAGACTTGACATCAAAAACATAGATTTCGTACAGGGAGATGTCGGCAATATGCCGTTTGAAGACGAGAGCTTCGACATAGTCCTGTCACTCAATGGATTCCACGCCTTTCCGGACAAAAGTGCCGCCTACGATGAGACCTACAGGGTACTGAAGCCTGGAGGCATGCTTTGCGGATGTTTTGCAGTAATGGAGGAAAACAAGCGTACCGACTGGATAATCAAGCACATATACACTCCTAAAGGATATTGCACCCCACCTTTTGAAACGGCTGAAAGCCTGAAGAAAAGGCTTGAAAATATGTACCGTAAAGTAAAAGTTGACACAGTGGAAAGCATAGCTGTCTTCTGTGCCGTCAAATGAGCCTCACGGAAAAGCGGAGTGATTGTAAACAAAGTTTAAAACACTATTTATGAAGACAAAGATATCGGACTCTTCTCCGATTGCATATTTTGTAAGCGATGAAGGACATGACGAATGGGTGCTTTTCATACACGCGGCATTCGTCACCCACGATATGTTCAAGACACAGTTCAAGTATTTCCAGGACAAATACAACATCCTGGCAATCGACATCATCGGGCACGGACTCTCCTCGAAGACAAGGAAAGGAGACAGCATCCTCAAAATGTCAGAATGGATATTTGACATCATGCAGGCGGAAGGCATAGACAAACTGCATATTGTCGGAGTCTCTTTGGGAGCTGTATTGGCCCAGGATTTCGCCAACAATCATCCTGACGCAGTAAGTTCATTGGCCTGTTTCGGAGGATACGACATCAACAACTTCGACATAAGCATACAGAGGAAAAACAGTTCACAACAGATGCTGATGATGCTCAAGGCACTGTTTTCAGTCAAATGGTTCGCAAAGGCGAACAGGAAGATTTCCGCATATACCACAAAGGCCCAGGATGAGTTCTTTGCGATGAACATACGGTTTCCAAAAAAGTCGTTTATGTTCCTGGCGGATCTGAACAGAATGGTAAACAGGCAGAAGACCGGGAAAAGGGCCTATCCCCTGCTTATCGGCTGTGGAAGATACGACATCCCTATGGAATTGGAACTTACAGAAGCCTGGAAGGCCAATGAACCGGGCTGCCGCATGGTCGTTTTTGAAAATGCCGGACATTGCGTAAATATGGACGTTCCTCTGGAATTCAACAAAACCCTTGAAGCGTTCTGGAAAGGACAGAAAAATTTGTGAGTCTGAATTTAGCGGTTTGCGGCTTCCATCCCTGAAACAGATTCGTCATACAAGTTTTCCCTTCCCCTGCGTGCATTGCGTAATTCTATGCTGAACAACACGACACCCACTACCACCGCAACGACTGTTATCATTGTTGTCGAAATATGAATTGATGGCACATAATACGGCAGAGGATACAATGAAACAAATAACTTTGTCAGAAAGTAGCAACCGAAAATAATTGCGGCTACAATAATAGGATTTATTAAAGACGATATTATAGCCTTACCCAAAGTCGGATAATCACACGTCAGATGGCGTTCTATAACATTGAGTGGTTTATTGGCTTCATCCAGTAAAGAGAAATATTTAATGCAGTATATGCACAATCCATATTTTCTTGCGATGCTATGGCAATAATGTATTGCTAAAACAGCTTGAGACAACCCGCAGTCCACCATTATTACATTTGGGGCCAGACTATAGTCCAATGCTTTATCAATCAAGTCTTCATCATCTGTTGAATCTCTTCCATTAAGGGCAGGAAACTCTTTCAACATATCTTGATAGCATTTCCTTAATGGCGTGCACAGGATGTCTTTATCATCTTGACGCTTATGAGGAGCAGATTCAATCTGACGAGACACCCACTCATACAGATGCTTCACTTCATAAGGAGTACTCTTATCCCGCTTTATTATATAATACTGGAATCCCATAGTCAAGTCCGGATTTATTAATGTGACAATTGAATCGCCTCCCAGACCGTTTGCCAGCTATTGTTACCAGGATCAATCTTGTTGGAATCCCGGCTTTCATTGGGACGATAGTCTTTTTCTACAATCACCTCTACTCTTACTTCTCTTTGTGTCAACGTTTCATTTTGGGGTACGTTAAATTCTATTTCCCATTGGTCTCCAACTTCGATATGAGCATTGGATATCCGGATATGTACCAACTGCTGATCAATAACTTCATCATCGATTATAATCCGATATTCAAAGCGTCTTAAAACACTTGAAAAACTAGTTTTTGTTTCAACTGCCTCTACCTCAAAATGATATGTACCGCCGTCTGCAGGAATAACAATATCAGTATCTTTATGAAACTCAATGTCATAAAAGGAACCCAGGCAACTTTGTAGAGAAAAAGCAAAAAGTAAAATAAGTATATATCTAAAATGTTTCATATTTCATAGAATATTATTGTAGCCTGGACAAAATCAATCTGCTTTTAGTATGTAAATTCTGACAAATATAGTCAAAGTTGAGAGCAGAAGCAAAGCTTGCTTTGATTATGCCGAGCGCAAGACGTATATATGAACAGAAAGTTCAAATATATAAAAATAATTCTCCGCCTTAAATTTTCAATAAGGAATTCTCCAGGTAAAATGAAAAAGCAAAATAATAAGAATACGCTCCATACAAGAACTGAGAACTAAAAATAATATACTATTTTTGTATCGCTTAAAACAGGGACTATTCTCCCTGATACAAAAAAATGAAAAAGATATACCTGTTTATCCTTGCTGCCGCAATATCGGTATCCTCCTGCGACAGTCCACTTGATGAGACAAAGGACAATGAAGAGATACCGGTGGAACCTCAAAAAGAATATTACTACCAGAAAGTCACCGCTCCATTGGACGACTGGTCCGGAGAATATCTCATAACATACACTTCAACTGACGAGATCAAAGTTCTTGCAGACTGGGAGCCGTATGGGCAGCCGGCAAAGGACCAGTCAGGAGAAATAAACTTCAATGATTTCCTTACAGAAAACGGGATATATGCCGAAAAGGCGGACCCGTATAAATCCACTATAACCAGAAACGCAGGAGGATACTCTATAAATGTGGCAAGTCTGTGGTATATAGGATATTCCGGAAGCAAGAACTCTTTGAGCAAAGAAGAGAATCCGGATACAGGCGACAACAGCTTCCTGTGGGAAATAAAATACAGCAACAATACAATTTCCATTTCACCGGCAAACGCTTCCGACAGGCGGCTCCAATGGAATGAAAGCGCACCGAGATTCGCTTGTTACACCGGAAGCCAGAAAGAGATTACATTATACAGAAGGACCGCAGCAGGAAGCACGGAAAATCCGGGAGAGCCGGACACGGACCCGGAGCCTCCTGTCGACCCAGAGGATCCGGACCAGCCTACAGTTCCAGACACGAACATTAAAGGATGGTTTGAACTGCCGGTAATTACCGACAAGGACGGAGACGGGATAAACGACAACAACAGGGACATCTACTATGCCAGCCATATATGCGCCGGAGGCGAAAAGGACAGCAAGGGAAGACCGGCAAGGAACTACACTGTATGCTTCAGCGCGGAGCACCACGTGCCTCTATGGGTTGCCGCGCCGAGACACCGTATGTATACCAGCAGCGCGAAAAGGACAGATGCATACAATGCCGACCCCGAAATTCCGGCGTCAATCCAATACAATTCAAAATCCACCGGAGACGGATGCAACAAAGGCCATATGCTCGGTTCCGCCGAAAGGACTTCATCCTCAGCCACAAACAGACAAGTGTTCTACTATACGAATATTGCTCCGCAGAAAAGCAGCACATTCAACACAGGAGGAGGTGCCTGGAACAACCTCGAAGACTATGTCGACGGCCTTGTCCCGGCAGACACATTGTATGAAGTCATCGGATGCCATTTTGAGACATACACAGACGCATACGGCAACAGGGAATCCGCAAGGAAGATCTCATTCGGCGGCAGAAGCGATGTCTCGCTTCCGACAATGTTTTACTATGTACTCCTGAGGACCAAATCCGGAAACACGGGAAAGGCCGTGACTGAATGCAAGCCGGAAGAGCTTCAATGCGCCGCATTTGTGATGTGCCACGCAATGCAGAAAGGACACAAGCCGCAGGCCAAAGATATGATGTCCGTAGCGGAACTTGAGAAAATCACCGGATTCACATATTTTGCCAATGTGCCAAACGCTCCGAAAGACTCATACAAGCCATCCGACTGGGGATTATGATGCTGCACCCTGAAGCAGGAACAATCATCATAAGGTGGTCCTGCGATCACAATTGTTTCAATCAGATGACTCCGGCTGAGTAGCCGGAGTCCATTTGCACCTGACCAATGAAACGATTGCCCCCTCTTTCTTGAGTTCCGCAAACACATAGAGATGAATTCTTCCAAAAACCGATGCGAAAAACAATTGTTTTCCATTAACAAATTTGACTATATTTCGTCTATATTTGCGGAATCCGATTCCGGCGCGCAAAATTTCCGGGGACATTTCCCCGACCTACACTTATTGTAAAACATCTGTCCTGCTTCGTGCAGCATATCATTGCTTTGGAATAGTCCGGTAAACCAGCCGAGACTCAAGGCTTATGGAAAAAATGTACAGGACAGACAAACAAACTGAAAAATGAAAAGAATCATTATTGCGATTTTATTGGTTTTCATCTCATTGGCAGGATTCGCCAAAAATGGAGACGGCTCATCAGAAAAGCTTATGAGCCTCATAAGCGAATACAACGGCCGGGATGGATTTGAAGTCATAAAGATTGGCTCATTCGGCACATCAATGCTCAAAGCAGCACTGAAATTAGGGGCATCAAAAGATGAGGAAAAAGACTTGAAACAGGCATTGAAACTTATGAAGGGCATCAATAAAATGTCCATTGTAGATTATGAAGATGCTTCGGACAAGGTACGGGATGCCTTCAATTCAAGACTTGAGTGCCTGCTCGGCTCTGCTGAACTGCTTATGGAAATGAAAGACGGAGATGACTGTATGAAAATCTACGGAATCATGGACAGCGAATGCACGCAGATACGCAACTTCGTGATGCACGCCCCTGGAGACGGAGCCTTGATATGCCTGTTCGGAACCATGCAGGTCGATGAAATCATGGAATTTGCCGCAGAAAACTAAGGTATGGATGTGATATTTCCTGTGAAATGACAACGAAGCAATTCACAGACATATACCTGACGTTGGGCGGACTTCTCTACAAGGTGGCTTTTTACCTTTTAGAGTCACGGGCCGATGCGGAAGATGCTGTGCAGGACCTCTACATCAGGTTATGGAACTCGAGAGACTCTCTCGAAAATGTCCGCAATCCCAAATCATATTGCGTGACCCTGATGAAGAACCTGTGCATAGACAGGATACGCAAAGCCTCTTACAGACCGCCGGCGCAATTGGACGAAAACCTTCCGGACACAACGGCAGCAGACAGCGAAGCAATCGGCAAAGAAACTGCCCGACGCATAGCAAAGGCCATAAGCGGGCTACCTGAAGGACAGAGAAAGGTCCTGCAAATGAGGGTGTCAGATGAACTGTCCAATGAGGAGATTGCAGCAAAAACAGGGATGAGCAATCTGACGGTAAGAGTTCTGCTGAGCCAGGCAAGGAAAAAACTGAAGAAATCATTATAGGAATTTTCAATATGAAACATATCGAAGACATAGAAAAAATGAGCGTGGAAGAGCTGATAGACATAGCTGAAGACATGCCAGTTGAAGTCCCGGATGATCTCGACAAAAATATCAGTGAGGCCATTATGGCACAAGCAGCTTTGGCTGACATTCCCAAAGCCGCTCAAACCGTGCGAAGGCTCATTCTCGCAACCACTGCGGCTGCAGCATGCCTTACCGTATTCCTGACTGTCCGGAATCAGCCGAAAGACACTTTCGATGACCCGCATCTGGCATACGCCGAACTTGAGAAGACATTTTCGTATATCTCTTCAAAAGTGGACAAGGGTCTGGAAATCGCTTCAGAAGCAGAACCGGTATTCACTAAAACTGCCGGAATTTTCGGCAGCAATGATAAACAAAAAAACACAAAGTAACATGAAAAAGATATTTGCAATAGCAGCAGCAATGCTGGTCACTGTCAGCGCTTTCGCACAGGACGGCAAAAGCATTTACAAGAAATATTCTGACGCAGAGAATGTAAGTGCAGTATATATTTCACCTGCAATGTTCAGGATGATGGGCAAGATTCCTGATATGGAAGTAGGTGCGTCGGAGATGAATCTCACTCCCGTAATCAAATCTTTGACAGGACTTTATCTGATAAGCAGCGAGAACGGAAGCATAAATGCCAAACTGAAGGCAGACGCCGAGGCTTTTGTGAAATCCGGAAAATATGACATACTGATGGAGGTGAAAGACAACGGAGAAACGGTGCACATCTACACTATCTCCAAAGGCGACACCGTAAGCAGTTTTGTTCTGCTTGCATACGAGAAAGACGAGTGCACATTCATCTGTCTTGACGGACAGATGGCAAGAGAGCAGCTTGAAGGTCTTATAGCCGGCTCTTGCGAATAGCCTCACGACTCATACATTTCAGGCACAATGCCTTCGGAACATACTCAGCTTCCGGAGGCATTGTTCTTTTTGAGTTGTATGGCTTTGGACTTTATTCATCATCTTTTAACGTATATGCGGACTTCTTTTTATTTTTGCATCCGCATAAGCAAAAGATAAAGCATACGTGGATAAGCCATATACCCAAGATATGATAAAGAAAACGGAGATGAGACAAGACGGCAAGAATGTATTTGTGCATAATGCAGACGTGCTTGTTTTCGGTACGATGGGATCAATCGGACCTGAAATATGCCGTTCCCTGAGTTCTCATGGGCTTGACGTGGCTTCTGTCCCGTTCTTGCAGAATATCTTTAATGATGAACCGGGCTATCGGAGAACCCTGTCAAACGCAATCGTCTCTTGCCGGCCAAAGGTAGTGATTCCTGTCGGCTGCCAAATAGCCATCTCACGTTTCAATAAACTCTTAAGACAGGGAGCTGAATCTAAAGAAATACTCAACCGCAGGAAACCGGATCTGCAACTGGAAGAGGCACTGCAATATGTCAGACTGATAACTGAAACGGAAGAGAAAGTCCGGATGCTGGACAGCAAAGTGCAGTCTTATGAACTTGCAGAAAATCTCGGCATCAGGCAGCCTCTCAGATATGACTCAACCGATGGCATTCCAGCAAATATACGCGTCGTATTCAAACGTGACATTTCCTTCGGCGGCCACGGAGTGCATATTCCGCGCAATCCTGATGCTCTGAAAAATCTGATAGCCCACCAAAGTCCAGACGAGCCGTATATAATAGAAAAATTCATTGAGGGTCAAGACTATAGCTTGGATGTGATACGTTTCCGGGACAATTTTCATTCAGGAGGCTACAGATGCATCCGCCCCACAGGCAACGGCCCGGCCGAAAAACGTGAAGTGCTTGAAGAAGGTGACAAAGTCTTGGAACAGATGAGATTCGATGCAAAACTTATACTTGACAGCATTGACTATCAAGGAGTCTGCGGATTCGATTTTCGCACAGATGATTCAGGAGCGGTATATCTGATTGAATGCAATCCCCGCTTTACAGGAGGAATTGCCTCACAAATCGAAGCCGGCTTCGACATCCCTTGGATTCTTTATTGCGGCCTGCAGACACAATAAAGCATACACCAGCAAGGCTCACATAATCAGCATAATCCGGCCTATTGAATTGGCAATACATCTTGATAGCTTCCGCTGGATCATTTTCCAGAAGCAGGATCAGCTCACGTGCAAACTCCAAAGCCGCACTACCGTTTGCAGTCACTATTCTGCCATCCGAAACAGCCTGCTCATGCACATAATTCTGCTCTCCGGTATAATTCGCACCACCCCAATGCCTGAGCTGGCCAAGTCCGTTGCCCTGCCGGCGGTACAGCGGGACTTTTGCGGAATATTCATGGGATTTCTGCATCGCAAACGCGCAGAATAAAAAGATTATAAGTACTTTTGTGTCCTGTTGGCTTTAACGACCGCTTTTGGCAAATTGGCGGCCTAATCGGACAAGAATTATGCATATATGAAACATATCGCGTACATTGACCTCGAAGTCAGCGCCAAAGGACGCATACTGGACATCGGAGCAATAAAATGGAACGGAGAGATATTCCACTCCTCAAAAATAGGAGACTTCATACGCTTCATAAGTGACTGCGAATATCTTTGCGGGCACAATATAATCTCGCATGACATAAGATACCTCAAACCATTTTTCCGCAAGGACTATATCCTGATAGACACACTGCACCTATCCCCCATTCTATTTCCGGAACAGCCTTATCACAAGCTTCTGAAAGATGACAAAATCCTGTCGGATGAGCTTAATAACCCTCTGAATGACTCATTGAAGGCCAAATCGCTTTTTGAGGATGAAACAGCAGCGTTCTCTTCTCTGCCCGAGGTGATGAAAAGATGCTATTATGACCTGCTGCACACCGACTTGCATTTCAAGGGTTTCTTTGAATACATAGACTATTCACACGGCCGTCTGGCCTCATTTTTCAGGCAAAAATCCGACAGCGTCAGAGATGCCCTTGATGGACATATATGCAGAAATGCAGATCTGAACAGTCTGGCGCGAAACCATGGAACTGAGCTTGCATATGCAGCTGCACTTATCTGCACTGCTGACAAATATTCAATTACACCGCCATGGGTATTGCAGAATTACCCTAAAGTCGAGAATATCGTGCATATCCTGCGCAATGCCCCGTGCAAGGATCCGGACTGCACTTGGTGTTCCGGTAAATTGGATGCGGGCAAAGCTCTCAAAAGATGGTTCGGCTATGACAACTTCCGGGAATATGACGGAGAGCCGCTTCAGGAAAATGCCGTGAAGGCCGCCATACAAGGCGATTCCCTTCTTGCCGTTTTCCCGACCGGAGGAGGAAAATCATTGACATTCCAGCTGCCGGCTTTGATTAACGGAGAAGTCTCCAGGGCTTTGACCGTCGTGATATCCCCTCTCCAGTCGCTGATGAAAGACCAGGTGGAGAACCTCGAAAAGAAAGGAATAGCCGACGCAGTATATATAAACGGACTTCTGTCCCCTGTCGAACGCGCAGAAGCACTTGAGAGAGTAAGCAGCGGAAAAGCCTGCCTGCTGTATATCGCACCCGAACAGCTCAGGTCAAAGACCATAGAGAGAATACTATTGTCCAGAAGCATTTCCCGGTTCGTGATTGACGAGGCGCATTGTTTCTCGTCATGGGGACAGGACTTCAGGATTGAATATATGTACATCGGTGAATTCATAAACAGTCTCCGGAAAAAGAAAGGCCTCTCAACCAATATTCCGGTCTCGTGTTTCACGGCAACTGCTAAACCGAAGGTAATAAGCGACATAACAGACTATTTCTCAAGAGTCAATGGCCTTACGCTAAAAAAGTTCACCTCAAGCGCGACAAGGACCAACCTCAGATATGCTGTTATGCACAAAGAGTCAAAAAAGGAGAAATATATTACCCTGCGGACTTTGCTTGATGCAAAAAAATGCCCGTCCATCGTATATGTATCCCGCACAAAGCTCGCCGAGGAACTCGCGGAGCAATTGCGCAATGACGGCTTCAAGGCAAAGGCATTCCATGGCCAGATGGAGAAAATCGTCAAGATTCAGAACCAGGAGGAATTCATCAGCAACCAGATACAGATAATGGTCGCCACGTCCGCATTCGGTATGGGCGTTGACAAGAGTGATGTGGGCCTTGTTGTGCATTTCGACATATCTGACTCTCTGGAAAACTATATCCAGGAAGCAGGACGCGCCGGAAGAGACCTGCACTCAAGTGCAGACTGCTACGTGCTGTACAACGATGATGACCTGAACAAGCATTTCATTCTGCTCAATCAGACCAAACTGACGCTCAGCGAAATCAACCAGGTCTGGAAAGCGATAAAATCCGTTACGCACAGCAGGAAAAAGGTACACATCTCCTCACTTGAAATCGCAAGGGCAGCCGGATGGGAGGAAATCAGAGATGTCGAGACCAAAGTCAAAAGCGCAATCTCCGCACTGGAAAGCGCCGGATTGGTAAAGCGGGGTATGAACAGTCCGAGGATATTCGCCACAAGCATAGTTCCATCAGATTATGAGACAGCCGCACAGCTCATAAATTCACTTTCCGGTTTCACCGAGGAAGAACGGGTCAATTCCAGAAGAATCATCAAGTCACTCATTTCCGAGAAAAGGCGGGCAATGGCCGGCACATCAGAAGCGGAATCCAGGATAGATTACCTTTCAGATATGCTCGGCATTGAGACACACAAAGTGATAAAAGCCGTTGAAAGTATGCGTTGTGCCGGAATTCTTGCAAAAGACAACGACATGACAGCATATTTCCGGAAAAGGATCTCTTCTCGCCTGGAATCTTTCGCCAAGCTGGAATCCCACCTTCTGTCACTGCTCGATGACACTCCAAAAACGATTGACCTGAAAGAAATCAACGAAGGCCTGATAAAAGGCGGAATGCCTAAATCAGCCATAAAGGACATCAGGACCATTCTGTTTTTCTGGAGGATACAGGACTATCTGGACAAGTTTGCCACTGCCGGCAATGACCGCATTGACATTGTGCAGGCCGCTCCGATTTCAAAGCTGAAGGAAAGGCACACGTTACGGATGGACATTTGCAGCTTCATCCAGGAAAAGCTTCCGCAACTGGAGAACCTCTCCCCGGATAAGGAATATGCCACAGTTAATTTCTCCTTGGCCCAAATGATGGAGGAATTCAATATGCGCTCGAGCCTGTATTCGCACAAAGCAGCTCTCGAAGATGTTCAGGAGGCACTGCTGTTTCTGTCCAAGACAGGAATAATAAGCATTGAGGGAGGGTTCATGGTCCTGTACAACAAGCTTGAAATAGAGCGGATAGCGGCCAATAACCTTCGGTATAAGAAGGAGGATTATCAGCACCTGAACGAGTTTTACAGGCAGCGCATACAGCAGATACATATTGTCGGGGAATTTGCCAACATGATTGTCAAAGACTACGGCAAGGCTATGGAATATGTCAATGACTACTTCCATATGGAGTTCAAAAGATTCATAAAGAAATATTTTGACTCCTCACGAGAGAGGGAAATACAGATGAATATCAGTCCGAGCAAATACAAGGAGATATTCGGTAACCTGACAAGAACCCAGAACAGGATAATATCGGACAAGGAATCCCAATATATCGTCGCGCCGGCAGGGCCAGGAAGCGGAAAAACATTCGTACTGGTCAGGAAACTGGCGTCACTGCTGATGATGGAAGACGTAAAGTCCGAGCAGCTGCTCATGCTCACGTTTTCAAGAGCTGCGGCCAGTGAATTCAAAAGCAGGCTGAGCGCCCTCATAGGAAATGCCGCAAAATATGTTGAAATCAAGACTTTCCATTCGTATGCATTCGACATACTCGGCCAGCATGGTTCACTGGAGAAATCTGC